>CAKVBV010000027.1 GCA_934725535.1 uncultured Bacteroidales bacterium
AATCAGCCGTTTACTTTTGCCATGTGGGCAATGAGTTCGAGTACCTTGTTGGAGTAGCCAATCTCGTTGTCGTACCAACTAACAACCTTTACGAAGGTGTCGGTGAGGTAAACACCTGCGTTAGCGTCGAAGATAGAGGTGAGTGTGCAGCCGAGGAAGTCGCTGGATACCACTGCATCCTCGGTGTAGCCGAGTACGCCCTTGAGTTCGCCCTCGCTTGCCTCTTTCATAGCAGCGCAGATAGCAGCCTTGGTGGCAGGTTTAGCCAAGTTAACGGTCAAGTCAACCACGCTGACATCCAAAGTAGGGACACGCATAGAGATACCGGTGAGTTTGCCGTTGAGTTCGGGGATAACCTTGCCTACAGCCTTAGCGGCACCCGTGGTAGAAGGAATGATGTTGCCCGCAGCAGCACGGCCACCACGCCAGTCTTTCATCGAAGGACCGTCAACGGTCTTCTGGGTAGCGGTGGTAGAGTGAACGGTGGTCATAAGACCATTGACGATACCGAACTTGTCGTTGAGGACCTTTGCGATAGGAGCCAAGCAGTTGGTGGTGCAAGAAGCGTTGGATACGAATTGTGTACCCTTAACGTACTTGTCGAAGTTAACGCCGCAAACGAACATAGGAGTGTCGTCCTTGGAAGGAGCGGACATAACTACATATTTGGCACCTGCGTTGATGTGAGCCTGTGCTTTCTCTTTTGTGAGGAAGAGACCTGTGGACTCTACTACGTACTCAGCACCTACCTCGTTCCAAGCGAGTTCGTTGGGGTCTTTGCAAGCGGTAACGCGGATAGCCTTGCCGTTTACAATCAGTTTGCTGTTCTCGACATCCGCCTCGATGGTGCCGTCGAAAGCACCGTGCATGGTGTCGTACTTCAGCATATAAGCCAAATAATCAACAGGACAAAGGTCGTTGATACCAACGATTTCAATGTCATTACGTTTTTGAGCAGCACGGAAAACAAAACGTCCGATACGGCCGAAGCCGTT
Source organism: uncultured Bacteroidales bacterium (assembly GCA_934725535.1). Classification (GTDB taxonomy): domain Bacteria; phylum Bacteroidota; class Bacteroidia; order Bacteroidales; family Paludibacteraceae; genus Colicola. The sequence continues at coordinate 996 of CAKVBV010000027.1, forward strand.
AATACCTACTTTTGTCATAATCGTTATAATTTAATGAGTTAAATATCTTCTTTCTTTTTTGCGACTGCAAAATTACACAAAATCCCATAAACACGAAAATAAATTTTCTATTTGCTATGTAGGGTTTGCATTTTTATGTTGTGCAGCATGTTTTAGGGACAGATTATTACTTTCGTCCGAAGTCGGCGGGTATTTCGCCCCAAGAGTCGGTGTCCCATTTATATATAGGTGTGGTGTAGGTGTTGTCGAGGAGCCACTTCTCGGCGGCACGGACGGCAAGCAGGAGGTCTTGGTTCTTGGTGTTCCAGTCGAGTTTGGTCTTGCATTGCTTTTGGCGAACCCACGAGATGGCGATTTTGCTGTCGGAATACAGCACCCACGGGAGGTTGTGCGCCTTGAGGTATGCCAGTCCGAGGACAATGGCAAGGAACTCGCCCACGTTGTTGGTGCCGCGCTGATAGGGTCCGCGGTGGAAGACCTGCGTGCCCGTATCGGCAATCACGCCGCGGAACTCTAATACTCCCGGGTTGCCCGAACAGGCAGCATCCACCGCGAGGGCGGGCAGAATGGGTTGTGTGGCGGCATGGGAACGAGAGGGCATGGGCTTGGGTTGCGCAGCAGCGGTGTAAGAGATATGTGCCTCCCAACCGTCCGAAAGGGCTTGTTCCGCTTCGGCACGCGTGGCAAACCCTTTGTACTTGGCAGCGGTGCCCTTGACCTGCGCCTCGCAGGCGTGCCACGAGTCGTAGATGCCGGGGGTGCGCCCCTGCCAAACAACGTAAAACTTGGGTTTTTGTTTTGCCATGTGTTGTGGAGGGTGGTAGGGGGATTAACAATACCTAATCAATGTATCTGAATGAAGCGCAATAAAGCTGTTATAAAAACATCCCCTATAAATGCGTACATTCACACCATCTTTAATTTCATATTTTACAAATAAGCTATCTTTGAAAATAACGCTATCTCGCGCGGCAGTAATAGTACTACTTTTCGCAATGACAGTATCCCTTGTCATCCAATATGAGTAATTATTTTCAATACTGATAGAGTTTCCTAAGTTTTTAGTCTCTTTTCGGCAAAAGCCACTATTTTCAAACCAAAATACCGTATAGTTGCCCAACGAGTCAGGATAAGTACGATATGCCCTATTCACAATCGGATATTCCGAATACAGGACACCATTGGCATCTCTGCCACAGCCAATCATCAATGCCGCAAGAATAAAAAGAAACAAAACACGTTTCATGAGAGTTGTCTGTTCGAAAGATATGTACGTTGGTTATAAGGATTTGATGATTGTCAAAAAATCACTTATGCTGATATTCAGGGTTCGCAGGGCGTTACGCACAATAAACTCGGGTATAGGGTCTATATGAGTCTGCACTATGATGGGGCGTGTCAGTCCTTCACGTTTCCATTTTTCGTGTCCGCCATGAGTACCCGCACACTCACAACCGACCGCAAGCAAGAACTTGCGAAATAGTGCAAGGCTTATATTCGATTTTGTCCCCATTACGCAAATGCCCTTATGGTGGATATTGGCGGAATGCTCATCACCTGCTTGTGGTAGTTTTTATTATCCACAATATCTTGCAATGTGCGGTTGCCTATCAGCATCTGCGTCATAGTGGGGGCCTGATAGGTATCGTCGTGCAATTGCCAACCATGTGCCAACAAATCCTCCTTCAATGTATTGTTCTGCAAACAATCCGTTGCGTATTCAGCAAACACTTGTTCAAATTCAGCCTTGACCGCCTTTTGGTTAGCAGCAGCGACAGACAAGTCTAAAGCCGGACAATAGGCTATTGTATAAGGGGCTTCGCGAAAAAACACGACCTCCAATGAGGCATGTAGTGCATCCCCGTCTTTTGTGGTTATTCTTGCCGTAAAATGTTGTCGATTCATATCTCTATGCTTTCATTTAGATTTGCACAATTAGTATATTTGAAGTATCTTTGCACCGTGAACCATTGACGGTGAATGAGCATATGTGGTAGTTCCACCGAGAATCGAACTCGGATCTAAGGTTTAGGAAACCCGTATTCTATCCATTGAACTATGGAACCATCGCAAATATCGCCCTTCTCCGTGGCGGAAACCGCCTTTACACAGAGGGCAAACGAGCCACATTGCGACCGCAAAGGTACAACATTTATTTGAGATATGAAAGAGATACTTGATTTTCTTGGTGAGTTGGCGTGCAACAACAATCGTGAATGGTTTGAGGCACACAAGGACACGTACACCCGTTGCCGCAAGCAATTCGAGGCGTTCAGTGCGGAGTTTATCCGACGTCTGAGCGAGATAGACCCGACAATAGCAGGTTTGCAGCCCAAAGACTGCATCTGGCGCATCTACCGTGATGTGCGTTTCTCATCGGACAAACGCCCGTATAAGGAGTGGTTTGGTGTGTTCCCTGCTGCCAAAGGGGGCAAGAAGAGCGACCGAGGGGGCTATTATGTGCACCTGCAGCCCGGGCATTGCATGTTTGGAGGTGGTATCTGGTGCCCCAACAAGGACTTGCTACACGCGCTGCGCTCTGAGATATTAGCGAACTATGACGAGGTGGAGGATATCTTTGCCAATCCGCAGACTAACAGGTACTTCCGCGATTTCGATACCGATGAGATGCTGAAGAAAGTGCCGCAGGGTTTCCCTGCCGACTTTGTGCATGCCGATTGGCTGAAGCGCAAGGCGTACACGTTCACCACTCCTCTGACAGATGCCGAGGTGTGCAGTCCGCACTTCATGGACGAACTGATGGAGATTGGTGCCGCCGCCAAGCCGATAAACGACTTCCTCAACTACACATTTGAGGAGTATGGTGAGTTCCCCGACCGCAATGCGCGATGAGATTCTTGAAGGGACGGCTACGCCGTATTATCATAGATTCATCACAAATTCCTCACATACCGATGTAGTAGTCAAGGGCTAAGGATTCGCGGTTTACACTGCGGGCTGCACGGTAACGGCTCTGCGATATGGCATCCTTAATCGCACAGACTGCCTCAGTATAATGAGAAAGTATGGATTGTTGGCTCATGGTATGGCGGTTTTAATTGTGATGGGTTGAGAGGGAGTGAAGAGGTGTTTTGTACTAACTTTGTACTAATCGGGTGTGGCGGGGAAAGCGGTGCGGAGGTCGGAGCGGATTTGGGCGGTGAGGGCTGCCAATGAGGAGAAACGACGCTCGGGACGGATAAAACGTTGGAAACGAATGGTTAATACTTTGTTGTACAAAGAGCCCGAAAAACCAAGAAGATATGCCTCGATAGTAATACCTACATTTCCTATAGTGGGATTATTGCCCACATTAACAAGTGCTTCAAAACTATGGGGACTCCCCCCATCCCCCCTCAGAGAGGGGGGTAAACAACTCCTAATCCCTTCATCCTCCTTATCCACAGAACAGGATAAACTCCCCCTAACCCCCTCAGGAGAAGATGGGAGACTCCCCCTGCCCCCCTCAGAGAGGGGGAATAGATTTTGTATGGTACCTGCTGTGGAGGTTAAACTATCTTCTTTATTTGCGTCCGATGAGGAAGGGGAATCTTGGATATCCACGGTGGCGGAGTACACGCCGGAAAGAGGGAGGAGTTTGGACGGGGAGTAGGAGATATTGGCAGTGGGAAAGCCAAGGGTGCTGCCGATACCGTTACCGTAGACGACCATGCCCGAGATGGCATACGGATAGCCAAGGAGACGGTTGGCATCCTCTATCCGTCCCTGTTCAATAAGTTTGCGAATACGCGAGGAACTGACAGGCATCCCTTCGTCCAAACACTCCGTGGCGTGGTGTATGCGCAGTCCGACGCGGGTGGCAAGGCGTTGATAATCTGCGAAATCCGTCAGGCGGTCGGAGCCAAAACGATGGTCATAGCCCATGAGAAGCGTTTGCACACCGTCCTCATCGTGAAGGCGGTGCATGAAATCCTCGGCTGTGAGGTGTTGCACCTCTCGGAAATCCAACAACCGCACCTCGGCGAACTGCCGCAACATAGCCACACGTTCCTCCAAGGTGGTGAGCATGGCGGGTGCCTGTCCGCGGAGCACCTCCAACGGGTGCTGACGGAAAGTGTAAATGACCGACTGCAAGCCCTCGGCGTGTGCCAAGGATTGCAGTTGCTCAAAGAGAAGGCGGTGTCCGCGATGGACACCGTCAAAGACTCCTATGGTTGCTATCGTTTTTATAGTTTGATGTATATCTTCTTGCGGTAGAGGATATGCGCGATGAGCCACATCACAAGGATAAGACTCAGAGCCGCCGCCAAAGAGCCGCCCGTGTCACCGAAGAGGGGTTGCATACATACCTTGTACCAGAAACTCCACACGTTGTATGTCTCCTCGTGGAACGTGAAACGGATATTGTTCATCGTGTTCACGAAGATGGCACTCAAACAGAATATGAAGAGCGGGTTTACGCCAAAACACTCGAAGAACTTGTACCAGCGGTTCGCAAAGCCGTGTTGAAAGCGTTGCCAGCCATTGGCAGGGGTGGTGGCGTTGTGTTCGGGGAGGCGTATGTCGAGTACCCAAATCAAGATGCCCAGCAGCAGAGAGGCAAGTCCGCAGGTGACGAAGACATACGATGCCGACCACATGCTCTTGTTGATAGGATAGGCGTAGTCGAGGCAGAAGCCAAAAAGGAGCATGACAGCCCCTGCGAGAAGGACGCGAGTGACCTTGTCCCAGTGGTCGTGGCAGTGCATGATGAGCCGTCCTACCCATACGCCGATGAGCGCGTGCGCCACGGCAGGAATGGTGGAGAGGATGCCTTCGGGGTCGAAAGGTATGCCGCCGAGGTGGTAGATATGGTTGTCACCCAGTACGAGGAGGTCCACGACGGACTCCATGTTGGCTTCGTTGAGTTCAAAACTGTTGGTCACACTCTGCAGGATACAATAGACAACGAGCAGCCCGAGCGATACCCACAGGCAGTTACGGGGTTTGCAGGTCAGCATGAGCAGGGTGCCGAAGATAGTGATAAGTCCCAAGCGCGGGAAGACGCCGAGAAAACGCAGGTGTTCAATGGGATAGTACCAGATTGCGTAGGCGAAAGTGTGGTCGGTCGTGATTTGACGCATGAACATGCCGTACCAACTGAGCGCCCAACCGATGAGGATAATCAACAAGCCGCGCGTGAGCAGTTTGGAGAAGGTCTTGAGGTTGAGTTCGTAGTTGAATTTCCCGTACGAGATGTACATCGCGATTCCCATACAGAATACGAAAAACGGGAACACGAGGTCGGTAGGGGTACAGCCGTTCCATGCCGCATGTCGCAGCGGGGCATAGATATGCGCCCACGTGCCCGGGTTGTTGACAAGAATCATGCCTGCGATGGTGATGCCACGCAAAACGTCCAACGAGAGGAGACGCTTCTTGGGCTTTGCAGCCGTGTTGATTTGGGACATAGTATCGTTGTTTGTTAAAGTTAGTGAATGTATTATTCGGGTTCGTCAAGGGTAGCCTATCCCTTGCGCATCCCTTGCGTATCCCTTGCTGAAAGGTTGCCGTTTGACACGAGGATAATACAGGGATGACACGAAGGAAATGTTAATACGTATAAACCACATACACCGTATGGACAAAGCATCCGCGAATTGCCACACAAGATGAGTCCGATTCTCCGTTAATTGCCATCAATTGACCGTTAATTTTATTCTCCATTAAAGCCCATTAAAACACCATTAAAAACAGAGTATGGGCAGGAGGAAGTGTATCGCGGGTCTATCGGGAGTCTGTCGCGGGTGTGTCGCGGGTCGGCGACATGACGACGCGAGCCGCGTCGTCACCCAAGTAGAGCCGCGTCGTCACCCAGACAAAAGTCCGCATGGGATTAAACAAAATAAGGCTGCCCAATGGTATATCGGACAGCCTCATTCGGTATAGCGGATTACTCCTCGTTGAGGGTTACGCGCTTGAAGTCAGTGATAGTGACGTTGTTCTTCTTGAGGACATCCTTCACGAGTTCTTTGGTCTCGCTCATGATGTAAGCCTGCTCAACGAGCGTGCTCTCCTTGAGGAACTTGCCGAGACGACCTTGCGCAATCATCTCAATCTTCTTCATATTGAGTTGTGCCTCAGCCTCTGCGGGAACGGTAGCGCGGATGTCGCGTGCCTGCTGTGCCTGCTCGGGTGTGAGCCATCCCTTGGCGGTGTTGGACTCGATGTGCTCGTCGCTGTCAGCGTGTGCGGGGTTGATGCCGGCCTTGCGGAGAGCGTTCTCCACAGCCTTGGCAATCTCGTCCTGCTTGGTCTTGTCGATAGCCACTGCGAGTTCGTGGTCCTTCACGCTCTGCGGCACGTGGTCAGCATCGAGGGCGATAGGAGCCATGGAAGCGACCTGCATGGAGATGCCGTGAACGGTGGTCTGGTCAGCGTCAGCCGAGTCAGCACCCACGAGGGCAGACAGTTTGTTGCCGAGGTGGTTGTAAGCGTCCACCTTGGGGGCAGCGAGGAAGACATAGTCGGAGAGTTCCATCTTCTCGCCCGTAACGCCGGAACGCTCTGTAACGAGGTCAGCCACAGTCAGTTTGCCGTCCACAACGGTGTTGCGGAGCGCCTCGAGGTCGGCAGGACGTTGGTCCATAGCGATGTCGAGGATGAGTTTGACCATAGCCACGAAGTCAGCGTTCTTAGCCACGAAGTCGGTCTCGCACTTCACAGCCACGATAGCACCGTAACCGTTCTCGGCACGCCCGAGGACACAGCCCTCGGAAGCCTGACGGTCGCTACGCTTGGCAGCAATAGCCTGACCACGTTTGCGAAGGAGGTCGCGAGCCACCTCGAAGTCACCATTGGCCTCTTCGAGAGCCTTCTTGACATCCATCATACCTGCGCCTGTAAGGTCGCGCAGTTTCTTGATATCTGCTAATGTAACAGCCATAATTATTTACGATTTAGTTATTTACGATGTACGATTTTTGCATAGTCGGATGCCGGCAAACCGGCATCCGAGTGTTGTATTCTGTACGAATGTTACTCAGCCTTAGCCTCCTCGGCAGGTGCTTCGGTAGCGGCTACCTTCTCGGCCTCTGCCTTGGGAGCAGCCTTGCGTACGCGCTGACGACGCTCTTTGGGTTGGGGAGCCTCTTCAGCAGCCTGTGCCTGTGCAGCCTCTTCGTCAGCCTTCTCCACCTTGCGCTCCTCAAGACCCTCCTTGATAGCATCGCATACGGCATTGAGAATCACCTCGATAGACTTGGTAGCGTCATCGTTGGCAGGGATAACATAATCAATAGGATTAGGGTCGGAGTTCGTGTCCACGATACCGAAAACAGGGATACCCAGACGGTTAGCCTCTGCCACGGCAATGTGCTCTTTCATCACGTCCACTACGAAGAGTGCGCTCGGGAGACGGGTAAGGTCGGCAATAGAACCGAGGTTCTTCTCCAGTTTCTCGCGTTGGCGGGTGATTTGGAGTTTCTCACGCTTGGAGATGTTGTCGAATGTGCCATCGGTCATCATCTTGTCGATAGTCGCCATCTTCTTCACAGCCTTGCGGATGGTGGGGAAGTTGGTGAGCATACCACCTGCCCAACGCTCGGTGATGTAAGGCATACCAACCTCTTGTGCCTTTTGTGCAACGACTTCCTGACCTTGTTTCTTGGTAGAAACGAAGAGGATTTTGCGTCCCGACTTGGCGATAGCCTTCAGAGCCTCAGCAGCCTCGTCAATCTTGATGGCGGTCTTGTTGAGGTCAATGATGTGGATACCATTGCGCTCCATATATATATAAGGAGCCATAGCGGGATTCCACTTGCGTTTGAGGTGACCGAAATGACAGCCTGCCTCGAGTAGTTGATCAAAGTTTGTTCTCATTTTGTTTGATTTGTTTTGAATTATTGATATAATTTGTCCGTACCTCCCTCAAGCCGCAGAGAAGCGCGGGAGGGAAGAACAACAGAGTAATCCGCACCCTGAATCGGGCGCGGAGTCTCCATTGTTTGGATTAACGTTTACTGAATTGGAAGTGCTTGCGAGCCTTGGGCTGACCGGGTTTCTTACGCTCAACCTCACGGGCGTCGCGGGTCATGAAGCCTTCGGCTTTCAGAGCCACCTTGTCTTCGGGGTTCATCTTAACCAGTGCACGTGCGATAGCCAAACGCAGCGCCTCTGCCTGCCCCTTGAAGCCACCGCCGTCAAGGTTCACTTTGATGTCATATTTCTCAGCCACACCCAGTGTGTTAAGCGGCTGCTTAACAATATATTGAAGAATAGGGCTCGGGAAGTAAACCTCCAAATCACGACCGTTGATAGTGATTTTGCCGGTACCTTCTTGTGCATAAACGCGAGCAACTGCTGCTTTACGACGACCTAATGCATTAATCATTTCCATATCTCCAATTATTTAAGTGTGTTGATGTCAAGTTGTTTGGGTTGCTGTGCCTGCATATTGTGCTCAGCACCTGCGAAGATGTAGAGGTTGTCAATGAGTTTGCGTCCCAGACGGTTCTTGGGAAGCATACCCTTAACGACCTTGATAATAAGGTGGTCTGCACCTTTAGCCAGCAGTTGTGCGGGCGTCATCTCGCGCTGACCTCCGGGGAAACCCGTGTAGCGGATGTAGATGCGGTCGTTCCACTTGTTGCCGGTGAGTTGCACCTTGTCAGCATTGATAATGATGACATTGTCGCCACAATCCACGTTGGGAGTGTAGTTGGGTTTGTACTTGCCGCGAAGGATTTTAGCGACCTTCGAGCACATACGACCAAGGATTTGGCCTTCAGCATCAATCACAACCCACTCTTTCTGAGCGGTTGCCTTGTTTGCTGATACAGTCTTGTAACTTAACGTATCCATTAGTTAGTTTGTTTTGGCTATGCCGACAGACAACTTTACAGGCTCTGCGAGCCCAACTGCCCAGCATAACGGTTGTTAGTTAAATATATTTACCCTTTTCGGATTATCCCGAAAAAGCGCACAAAGGTACTGCTTTTTTCTTATCCGTGCAAGAGTTGCGGCATTTTTGTACAAAAAATGCAGAATGTACCCCTCTCCCTCATACGCCTTATTAATCTTTTTTGGCTAAAAGCATACTGTCATCGTCAGGCTATCCATCCGCTATCCTCTCGCTATCCACTCGTAGAAGTCTCACTTTTACACCCACTTTGAATGGTATATATTTGTTAAAACTTCAGAAATTAACGCACTACATGTCCTGTTGCATCAAACAGATACCCACCTTGGCGTATGTACAATTGCCCGTCTATCAAGTATTTGCGTGCGCCGGTAACTTCGGTTTGCGCGTTGTCAATAACGGTGGTTATACGTTTGCCATTGAGGCAGAGAGCAAAACGGGAGTTATGTTTGCCTGCCGGTATGTGGGTGGTGTAGTCTGACAGCAACAAGTTGGTTTCCACGTTGTTATCATAGTCAATGAGCGTGGCGGTGATGCCCTCTGTTTTATCAGGGAGAGCGAAAGTGTAGTCGCCCTCTGCGGCAATGCGGACCCCCACAGGCACGATGACTTCGTCGCTCATTGGCAGCGAGTTTGCTGCCGCTTCGATGTGCATAGTGTCGATGAGCGAATAGATGTTGGCACTACCATCATTGAGGGCTTTGGTGAGGTCGAGGTTAGTATCAAAGCCGGTAGTAGCCCCTTCGTCGCAGAGTTGTATAAAGGTTTTGTCCGCCTCTTTTTCGTTGGTTTGCAGCGAGAGACAGAGGGTGCGGGTCTGTGGTGTGTACTCGCTATGTCGTTGCGGCGCAAGTGATTGCTGCACACCGGATTGCACCGTCCATTGGAGTGTTCCCGCATACTGCACCAGATAGGCATTCATAGCGCGGAAAGAGTGCGAATTTGCTTTCTCGACAGCCAGTTGGTTTGTGGTCGGGTTCCACGCATAATAGAAGCCTATCTCAGCATTCGAGGGCGTATAAGTCGGGTATTCATCGGGGTTTTCCCGCGGGTCGGAATAGGTCTCATCGGCAAAACTCGGCACGCCCATCAGGTTCCAGTCAGAGTCGTAGATGTCGCGGTGGTTTCGCGTGATAGTACATTTATACTCAGGCAGTTCCACATTTACCGTTGCCTGCTTCACGATATTCACTTTCTCTTTGGAGGGGAAATAGAGTGCCACTTGGTCGGTGTTCTTGAAGACAGAGGAGGCGGTGGTGAGTTGGTCGAGGTCGAGCGCAAGCACATAGCCCATATTGGCTTGGAGGGTGAAGTCGGACTTGTCGGTAACGAAAGCCCAGTTGCTCTCCGAGTCTATCCAGTAGCCCTTTTCGGCACGTGTTTTGCCATCGTAATACTCTATAATCCAATGCTTTCCGTACTCGCCGAAGCCGAAGACCTCGTTCAGTTCGACATCGAAGGGGAATGAAATCCAATAGAGCGAGCGTTCATAAACGGACAGGGAGGCATCGTTGAGTGTGGCTTTGTCGAATAGCATAACCCCATAGACGGTCTGTATGTCCTGCAGGGAATAGTCGCCGCTGAATGTGATTTGCGTGGCCTGTTCATGGTGGCTGCGCAGTATCATCATGTCGGCATTGATTGTGGCGTTTTCAGCGACTTCACCATTGGGCAGCCATGCCGTGACGAGATGGTTGGTCTTGAAGTCGTACACCACACGGAGCGTGTACTGCCCGCTGCTGTTGCCTCCGATAATCTGTTCGGAGGTGTCGTCGTTCCAATCCCCCTCGGAGCCTTTGAAGTACTGCGTAGTGTTTTGGTACTTGGCGGTGAGTTTCACGTGCGCCTTTGTATCTGCCTTGATGTCAATCTGATATACCCAGTTGCCCTTGTCGGCGAAAAGTATCTTGTCTTCGGGCGTGTCGGAGGACACCTTATATATATGCGGTGCGTCCGCGGCGGTGTTGCCATGCAGGAGCAGGAACTCGCTGCCCGTCTGCTGTGCACCGTCGATGTAGGCGCGGCTGAGGGTATTGGTCTCGCTGTTCCACGCAAAACGCACATTCGCATTGGCAGGCAACAGCCCGTCGATACCGATATATTCGCCCTCGTTGAGGGAGTCGGACAGGCACTCGCTGTACTTGTTGGCGATGGTGAACTTGACATTTGTGCCTTTGAGCGTCCAGTGGCAGAAATAATAGTCGAATCCGCTCTCCTGTTTGGCATAGTCGGAGTAGGTCATGCGGTTGCTGCGTTGGCGATAGTCGTTCCACCCGCCCTCGGCAACGTCGGTGCGAATGTAGTATTCGCCCATGTAGAGGTGAGTGTCAGCCGTGAGCAGAGTGGCGGCTCCGTCAGCCTGCTGCAAGACAAAATTATAGATGCCTGTCGCCGAAATGGCAGAGATGTCTGCGGCGGGGTACGTGCCGATGGTGGTCCATTCCGTGCCGGTGATCGTGATATTCGAGCATTGTTGCAGGAGGATGGTCGGCGCATTGATCGGATTGATGTGGAAACTGATGGTATCCAATTGGGATTGCTCCGCGGTGGCAGTAAGGCTTTGACGCACGGAATGGGAGGGATGGAAAGCGGGCGTGCCGTCGGTATATGCCAACCGGTAGTCGCCCTGCGCCACAGGATATTCCACAGAGAGCATCACTTTGCCATCGCCAAACGAGGCGATAAAGCGGTAATTGCCAGGGGCGGTAGGGGTGATGGTCGTGTTGTTTTTGTCTATACTCAACTGAATATCAGTGCAGTTGTCAAAGGATATCGTTGCACCATTGCTGAACTGCGCGCCATTGGCATTGTATATTTTCAGGTCGTAACTCTGTTGCTCCAAGGCAATCGTAGTCTCGTAGGTGAAACCGCCCAAAGAGGAGGAGACCAGGGGATTGCTTGTTCCCCAACTGTTGAAACCGCCGCGCACGTCGTAGCCCGACTCGGTGGAGTTGTATATCATCCAGATACCTGTGCTATAGTACGAGGTACTATTCGTTTTTTTCGGTGTCTGTCCGCGCTCGGGGATAAACATATTCATCTTGCTACTCCTGTCACCACGATACACAGCGTTGTTGGTGTAGAACTCATTGTAGCCGGACATATCCTTGTCGCTGAACGCCACATACGTGAAAGTGTTGCTTGACAGGGCAAAATAGTACACGTCCGTGTTGCCCAACTGCGTCATCTCGCCGAAATCAATACGTTTGGTCTTGGGCTTCACGCCCTTGCCTGATGCCCACACATCACCACTAAACGTGTAAACATACACATTGCTCCAATCGAGGGTGTTCTTGAAATATATGACCGGCGCAAAGGTTGCTGTCACACAACCCGCTACCGTGGCGGTGATAGTGGTCGTGGGATTGGTGGCATCCTCTATCTGCACCCCGCCTGCCGTTAGCCATTCTTTGAAGATATAGCCGGTATTCGCGGTGGCGGTAATAGATACCGATTCATCTTTCCTTATGGTGATAGAGCCGGTTGGTTCTGTAGTTCCATTGCCATCGTCAGTAATCAGTACCGTATATTCGCCAGTGTCATCTTTTGTCCATTGCGCATACAATGTCAAGTCATCGCTGATTTGCTTGCTTTCTTCTGCGTAATACGCGTCGCCCGTTCCGTCAGCCGCAGTATTCCATCCCGAAAACGAATATCCTTCGTTAGTCAATCCGTCCCCATTTGCTATGGTTAGATTTTCGTTGCTCAGTCCTGATGTGCTACCCACGGAACCGCTACCACCATTGGCATTGTACGTAATCGTTACATCATAGGCATAATCCACCCACGCACTACCGATGTACATCTTCCCGCTCCACACATCAGTTGTCGTCCACGTCTGAAAAGGCACCACCTGTGCCTTCCATGTCGAACCGCTATATTGTTGAAATTGTAACTCATCCAATCCCTCATACTTCTCCTTCATTGTCCCGTCGTATATAGGGGTGCCCTTGTAGGTTTTGCTTGATTTCGTCATCGTTGTGTGACACCATGCACTCTCACCTTTGCTCATACAACCGTTTGCCTTAATTGTATAATTATCAGGGTTGGCAAATACGTAGTACAATGTATGTGTAGTCTCTGCAGAAAGACTTGCACACGCCATCACCAGCAGTAGTATGGAAAATATTCTATTTATCAATATATTTGTCTTCATATCAATGTGTTTCATTATGGTTACAAGGTTTTACTTCTCTTCTGTTTTGCGGCAATTGCCACGCCTGCTACACCAGCAAACACCAACATTATCCACGGTTCGCCAATGGGCGACTCGGGATCTTGGTTTACATCCCCCGGAGTGATAAAACCATTCCTGCGATTTGTGATACGAGATGGAGTGTTCAAGCCCGCCATTTCTGCCGCACCATCACTGGGCAAATAGTCGGAAAAAGGTGTATATACGGGCGTATTACCATCACACATATAAGAATACAACTCGTACGCAGCGACATTCGTGTTGCTAAACACATTACCACCAAACGCATATTCCTGCGCTTGAGTATCAAGACCAAACGCACATATTACCACCAAAATCGGTATATAAAATCTTCGCCTTCGCATACTTCGGTATTAGACCACAATTTATGTACAGATGCAACAGCAAGATAAATCTTCCTGTCTTTTGTACAGCAAACAGACAATCACTCTATACAAGAGTGCAGCAAAATTACTAAAAATACAGATACTATGCAAACATATTGAGTACAGAATCATTTATTTGCAAACAAAAAACATGCGCAAACGATTGCACAGAAATAAAAAGTGCTGTTATAACGATGCGAACAGCGTCATCATTCAAGCATAACATAGCAAGAGGCTGCCCACATTTGCAGACAGCCTCTTGCTTATGAATAGGGTATTATGCATATCTATGCAGGTTATTTGATAACCTCGCCCGTAATAGCATAGACTTGTCCTTCACGGATAATGAAGATATGACCATTATACAGTACCTTGGTAGCAGTGGAAGTATCCTCTGCCGGTGTGTTTCCTGAAGCCGTGGGAATATCAGGATCCGGTTCTACATAGTCTTTCACTAAGCGTACGGAATATCCTAAACTGCGTAAAGGCCAACTAAATGCATCTACACGTGCGGAATAGAAATAGAACCCACGTACGTGCATAGGGTCACTGGCAGTAGAACTCCAATAGCCGCCAATAGTGCCGCATCGTCCCGCCTGACCTTTTTCACGTGTACCAGCACATGGTAAGAATACCAATCCCGCCTCTTGCAAAGCAGCGAACTGCTCAAGGGTGTAAGTATTGGCAGCATAGTCTTCCAGTTTGAAAGTTCTGATATTTGCAGTTTCTTCTCCTGTCCCCAATAGCGTGATAGAAATATCTTCCGGCACGATGAAATCTTCAGGCAGAAAAGCAAAGCCTCGTATTTGGGTTTTCTCTGCAACTTGAATATGTGCCATAGTCCACGGAGTATGCCTAAACAGATAAGTCCACTCGTTGGCAGAAAGCGTACGCCACAGGTTGGGAGTATTTCCTCCGTTGGATATAGCATTGTACACACCCCAATCAGCATACGCAGCATCTCCAATGAGGCTGCTTTGCGGAGTGAGAGGCTGGTAGGCAGCAGCCGTAGTGGTAGTATCCCACGGAAGATAAGCCTCCGCCCCACTCTGCCAACCGCTTGTTCCCCATCCGAACATATCTATCCAACCATCATAGTCGGGTGCAGCGGCAGTATTGCTCTCCGCACCTGCATAGTCGTACTGGTTTTCCGCAAAGCGCCATGTGCCTTGCTGCAGAGAGCCATCGGCACATTGGTGCGTGGCTGCAGCAGGATTGTACTGCAGGTTTCCTTGTGAAAAGACCACATACTTGGTAGCAGAGACGGGAAACTTGCCTGTCAGTGCTCCGTCACCATCCGTTGGTTCAGGGTCAGGAGGCAAGACGGAAGCACTAAACAGGGCGATATACGTGGCATCGCCTGTTGTTGTAATAGTACGGGGGTTGTCGGTATTACCATCATCCCACTGTAAGAAAGTATTGTTGCCAAGGGGGGTGGCAGTCAGTACCACCGTCTCTCCCTCTTGGTATGTACCTCCTCCCTGCACGATACCCGCCGTAGAGTCAGCAGTCAGTGCTGTGATGACAAAGGTTAATTCTGCGAAGAATGCTGTAAACATAGTATCTGATGTTATATATATAATATGCGTAGGGTCTGTATTATCGTCCGACCAGCGTAAGAACTTGTAACCGGTAGCAGGAGTGGCCGTAATCGTTGCACTTGAACGATAAGCATAGATACCGCTACCCGAGACAGAGCCCGCCTCATCGTTGTCGGAGAGTACCGTGACCGTATAGGTAAGCGGTGTGAAATAGGCGGTATAGGTAATGTCCACAGAGGCTATAATGGTGCGCACACTATCAGTATTGCCATCGTCCCAGTGCGAAAACATATAGCCATGTGCGGGTACGGCACGCAAGATAGCCTCTTTGCCCACCACGTAAGAAGCAGAGCCATACGCCTTGCCTGTAGCACTATTAGCCGATTGGGCAATGATATACACCGACTCCATTTCCGGGTCGGAAGGCGGTAGCGGGTCCCAATCCTCATCAGGGTTTGGCTCTATGACAGTCGCCTTGGCGGTAAGGGTAGCGGCTGTGGTACCTATAGTGTACTGCAAGTCTGTAGTCTCAGTCAGCAGCGAATCGCCCAAATACCAACCGCGGAATACGTAACCAGCCACAACAGATGCACGCAACGAAAGGGTGGTATGCTCACGATATATATTGCCAGATAGGATATTAAACGTGACAGCCTCTGCTGGCGACGACACAAGGTTGAGTTGGCTATATACTATAGGTGTGGCACGCAAGGTAAAAGTAACGTCCTTCTGCCCGACGATATAGGTGAATGCTGTAGTAGAAGCCACCTTCTCATCCCCATGATACCAACCATCGAAGATATAATCATCGGACATTGTAGCACGAATGATTAGGGTATCGCCCTCATGATACTTGGTACCCGATTTGATATTAAAGGTAGCCGCTCCCATAGGGTCAGACTTCACATATACAGCACTGGTCAGCACCAAAGCAGGGTCATCAGGCTGCTCCGGGTTAAAGTCAAAGACTGCCACAAAGGCAGCATTGGTAGTCCCTACGGTATAGGTGAAAGCAGGTTGGTCGGTAAAATACATCCCATTGAGTGTCCAATAGGCAAACGTATATTCATCGTAGGCATACGCTTCGAAGTTGAGTATCTCACCAGACAGGTACTCACCACTATCTGCCACCACATAGCCGGCACTTGCGTCGTCCGGCTTTGCCGTAACGGTATAGTGCGGCGTATGAGTAAGGACAGCCACAAAGGCGGCATCTGTACTCCCCATCTCGTAGGTGAAACTCAAGTCATAGGAATAAATGATACCATTGAGCGTCCAGTATTGGAAATTGTAATCCTTGTTGGGCGTACAACTAACCTGCACTGTATGCGTAGGATAGTACTCACCTGCTCCCGTTACTGCAGCAGCATCAGGCAGATTAGTAGAGACAGACAGGGTATGGGCAGATACAGACTGCAAGTGCGCCACAAACACTACACTATTATGCTCCACCGTATAAGTGAAAGCAGGGTCTGTGCTGTAACGGGTACCATCCAGTGTCCAATAGTCGAATACATACCCTTCGTTGGGGGTACATGATATATAGGTGGTTGCTCCTGCGTTGAAAGCACCTTCTCCTGTCAGTACCGCTCCATCAGCGGGGTAAGAAGTTACCGATACCGCATACGAGGCATCAGGGTCCGGTGGTAAAACAGGGTCGAAGTCGTCCTGCTGTGCCTGTAAGGGTACACCCCATACAAGCATAGCAAGACACAATAAGAAGTGAAGAATGAAAAATGAATAATACTTTTTCATTATACACCTTATCTAACCACGCACTTGGTTGTCTGACCACCTGCAACTACCATATACACACCTGCAGGCAGTGCCACAGCACCCGAATAACTGCCGTCTGCCACACATATACCTGCCATGTTATATACTTGAATATCAGCCGTTCCGTGGATATAGAGACCATCAGCAGTTACATCTATCTTGACATTCTCCGTGTTCTCCTCCACATCCGTAGGAGCATTGTACTGGCGCACAAGGGCAAAACGGTTGCTCTGCACACCTGCACCCGATGAGAACATATAGGCTCCATTGCTGAAGTCATGCATGATATTCTGCTCACGGTCAAGCAGATAGAACAATGTATCCATACGACTTGCATCTATCGTATATACCCCCGAAGCAGGGATTCGCACACCCAACTCCACTACCCCACTCTCCATAGGACGCTCGTTGATGGAGTACTGCACATTGTTGTCATCATACGAGAATATCTGCGGCACATTGTTCTCTGTGCTCAAGAACTTGGCTGCATCCTTGCCCAGGTCATACCCCATCACGGCTTGTTCGTTGATGACCACACGGGTAGCATCGCTCAGCGTGTCACCCGTAAGGGTCAGGTTGATGATATACCTGCCATTATGGGCTTTCTTTGCACGTTGGGGCATCCCTGCACGGCTTGCCTTACGCTCATCCATCTGACGCTTGGTCATAGCCTTGTTGCGGTCAAACTCCAACTCAAAATCATGGCTGAACTCATTCTGCAGGAAGAAGCCCTCGTAAGGCGAGATAAAGTACTCATCATCACCCGGACGGACAGACTTGTAGGTACCCTCTTGCACATCCCAATAGGTGATAGGTGAGGTGGTATTGAGGTCGTTGATGTCATAATATGCCATAAACGGATTGGCGGCATAGTTCCAACTCTTGTTGTTGTCTTTGTTGCTCGGGAAGAACACCAGCAGCACCTTCTTGATAGCCTCACAGAAGTCTGGATGGGCTATGCGGATGGTGAAACTGCCCGAAACGGCAAAGTTGAACTGGAAGATATACCCGTGACCCGGATACAAGTACTTCTGCTCCTTGGGCAAACGTTTCCAACCTGTGGTATCACGCTCTGCACGTGCCTGACCGTCATACTCATATATCACAAACTTGGCATCGGACAGGATGTCCTCTATCTTCACCTCAAACGGGAAGCCGAAGAAATGCCACTTCTTGCCTGCCACAATGATGTTTTGTATCAGCGAGTCCACACTCAGGTTGCACCCTGCAATGATACTTGCCCAATCCTTGCCGTCACCTTCAATCTCCACATTGCCAATATGTTGCGTAGAGTCACAGTCTGTATCCATCGTCAACCCTGCACCCGGGAACAACTTGGCATTGGGGTTACCCTTCAGCGGGTCATCACCACAGGTGAAGTTGATGTCACCCGTGCCATAAAAGTCGTCATAGTTGAAACTCTTGTCCATGCGGTAGCGGTTGAGGAACTGGCTCCATTGGGTGTCATACAGGTACTTCATCTCTGTGTCCTCCAGGTTGGGGATATAGAGAATAGCATTCGCATTGGCATACGGAGAGAAGGTGTTCTGCCCTATCGTGAAGGGGTCAAAGAGGTAACTGTATATGCTCTTCACATTGCAGTCCTTGAAGGCATACTCCTCAATGTCCGTCACCAGTCCGGGTATATCCACATTCCGGAGGTTGGTACAATCCGCAAAAGCATGGTGCCCAATCTTGGTGAGTTTCTTCGGGAACTGCACATTATCCAAATTCGTACACCCCACAAAGGCATTACTTGCTATCTCCGTCAGCGTATTCGGCATCGCCACAAACTTCAAACCAGTACATCTACCAAAGGAAAGTGTGTTCAACTCCGTCAAATTAGGCGGCAGTATCAACGTATCCAATTGGCAACGATAGAATGCCGCACCATGAATAGACTTGATGCTATCGCCCAAAATAGAGACATTCTTCAGATTATTATTACCCGCAAAAGCTGAACGAGATATATACTTTAGTTTAGAGTTAGCAGGGATAACTACAGATTGAAGAGAACCGCCACTATAAGGAGTATTACAACTATTATAATTCCGAGTAGTATTATCGGAAGCACTACGATAGTATTCTTCACAACTTTCATTTCTTCCTGCAAAAGCCTCTTGTCCAATAGTCTCTACATTCGCAGGAATAGTTACCTCTGTCAATCCGGTTCCTTGAAAAGCAGACTCTCCAATAGAGGTTAGGCTTTCTGGTAAATTAATAGAACGCAATGCCGAACAGCCATAGAACGTCTTATCACCGATAACCAATAAGTTCTTTGGTAATACAACCTCTTGCAGATAAGGTGTATTAAACACATTTTGCTCTATACAAGTCACCGTATTAGGCAGAATGGCTTTGCGGATATGTGTACCCGTACCAGTAAATGAATACGCAGTAAGGGTGTCTTTCTTCGAGTGATAACCCTTGGTATATTCATAGTCATTCGCAACAATACAGGCTTCCGACAAATCTATATCCAACAGGTTAGGCATTTGGTTACGCATCATCATAATGTCGTAACTATTGATAGTACCATTTACCTTTAGCGAAGTTATCTTCTTCAGGCTATCCAAGCCAAGTTTCTGCTGGAGAGCAGACTTGTTAGGAAGCGCGACTATGCCCGCTACGGCATTTATTGGATGACTTATATCCATCTGCCCTATGAGTTCGCGCCATTCGACAAAATAAGCACCACTTGGAACATACAATACTACATTATTGGGAAAAGCCCAACCGGATGCCTTTGGAGGAATTCTATTCAGAAAAGTAATAGAAGTTAAAGTCTCACAATTATAAAACACATCCCCACCAATGCCTATAATACTATCAGACACAACCACCGTACGCAACAAAGAACAATTCCGAAAAGCACCATCACCAATACGTTTCACAGAGTATTTTTTTCCCTCGTATGTAACAGAATTTGGGATAACGACATCACCGGTATAGGCATTACTATTATTAGAGGCGTTCCAATATGGATATTCCTCATAAGTAACAATAGCGCGCAAACTATCATTACTCAAATCATAATAGATGCCATCTATCTTTGCATCATACGCAAACACACTCACAGCGACGCTTAGCGTCAGAAAAAGAGATAAAAGTTTTCTCATTATTTTGTTATTTAATCGTTATACATTCAGTTTCACAATAGACTTTCTATTGCGTCGATGAGACATAAGGCGTTATCCAAAGTGATTCTCCTGTGTGCTAATCACGGATTAGTCGTATTTCAAATCGGACTGCAAATATACAACAAAAATAGAGAAAATCCAAATATATTTGCAAGATAGCGTGTTTTGGAATATAATTAACGTACAATAGAACATACAACTCCACTAATGCCCGCTAAAATCCATTAAGTAATTGAGAAACATGTAATTATCCGTGTAATTGACCATAAATTTGCACTATCGGGTCACATTCTCCGTTAATCACCGTGTAATGAGCCGTTAATACAACGTAAAGACAGGGGCTGACAGACGCACGTTATCATAACCATGACGATGCGAGCCACATTGTCCCAAAAGACAAAACATCACATCAACGATCCTACGCACAGCCTCGCGGCAAGGTTGGCTTAATCACATACTAATATCATACTAATCACATACTAATCTCATACTAATCTCATACACTTAACCCGATGAGGACACAGGAAAAAAGTGGAGGTCTGTTAGAATGATATGTTGAATGATATGTTGAATGATATGTTTGCGCGAATTTGTCAGTTCTTCAAAATAAGTTTCTTGAACTTGGCGTGGCGTTTCTCGTCTTGGAGCAGCAGGTTCATCTTGAACTGCCCGTCGCGGGCTCCTTCGGCGATGCACTCCGCTTTGAACTTCTCAAACGACTGCTCTACCAGGCGGTGCGTCAGCGGGTCTTTCACGCGGAACGATGCACGCTTGGCAGCATACTCTATATTGATGTCTTTCAGCACCTTATCCACCACTTTGGTAAACTCCTCCGCCTGCGCCTGCGTGGTCTGCTGGTCGGCAAACTCGTAGTAGAAATGGTAAGCGGACAACTCCATATCGGCAAAGCCGACGAAGAACCTGGTCTGCAAGCCCGTCTGCTTCTCCGCCTCGTGGACTGCCTCTATAAACTGACGCTCGTGCAGTTTCTCGCCCGTCATGGTTACAATGCCGTTCACCTTCTGAATCATGTGGACGGTCGGCGTGTTGCAGAACGAGTCGCCCACCTCAACGAGGTCGTTCATATTGTAGCGGTAGAGACCGGCAAAAGTGGTTACGTACGGGCAGTAACGCTTGCCCTTTTCGAGTTGCCAGAGTTGCAGGAAGTGTTTGTTCTCGCTGTCGAGTTCGTCCTCGGCGATGAACTCGTAGTAATGGAAATGCGGGAAGAGAACGGTATTGAGCGTGTCGTCCAACACCAGACCGAAACGGCACTCGGAAGCAAAATAACCGAACTCCTGATGGAGCATGCCCTTGGGGAAGGAGTCTTTGAATTTCTCGACATACACTTTGGTATTGCCGCACTTCCATGTATTGAGTATCTGCAAGTTAGGCCAGTAGTGTTTGGGCAGCACGGTGCCGTATTTGGCTTTCAGCGCACGCAATTCGTCGGCACGCTCGGGGTTGGGTTTGAGGTAAGGCTGAATGTCATCGCGTATCCATTGCGGGATATTGAGCGAGGCTTTCAGCGTACCCTTTTCGATGTCGTTGCAATAGTCCTCGAAATACTCGTTTACGTTGTTCTGCATCTCCACGATGGTGGACGGGTTGGCGGTAACGATGAGCGTTACATTGCGCTCGATACCCATACGCATAATGGTGTAGTAGCGGGCGGTGTAGTCCTCAATGGAGAATACGGATGCGGGCGAAGCATACAGTTTCTTTACGAACTTCGGGCAATCGCGCTGGGTAACGCCGCTCACGGAGCCGTACATCGTGCCGTCGGGGGCTTCCCCTTCTTTCACTTTGCCCACAATCGACACAATCTTGCCGGTGAATACCTTCGGGCGGTTCTTGATAAAATTGAAGAGCCAGACCTTGGTCATCTTGCCGTAGATGTTGTTGAGGTATTCTTTGGTGATAGGCACCCATTTCGGCTCTTTGGTCGTACCCGAAGTAGTGGCATACATAATCGGTTTGCCGGGGAAAAGGATGTTCTCGCCGCCGTTCTTGTGTTTCTCCACATAAGGGCGGAGATCCTCATAATCATTCAGATGCACGTATTTCTGATAGCGTGCGTAGAGTTCGGTATCGGTCGGTGCTTCGAGTATCTCGGCAAAATGGTGCTCCTTACCATACTCGGTATCACGTGCGTAGGTCAGAATGGCACGGAGGGTCTTTTCTTGCGACTTGCGCGGGTTGCGACTGGCATTTTTCAAACTCAGATATTGTATCCCGCCTGCGCAACCGAGCAGAAAATTCGGGACAAAAGGACAAGAATTCTTTTCCATACGTTTAATTTGTAAATTTGAAGATTATACAATCCGAATGGTAGTTCGACAATAATCGTGCCAAAGGGGACTTTATAGCGTTTTGCCTTATGACTTGCGAAAAAATGCACAAGGCATATAAGTATGGTAATTGATGATGCGGGACACATCGCCCCCACAATCCTCACTCGCTATCCACTCGCTATCCTCCCGTTATCCACCCGTAGAAACACCTATCGGGAAGTGCTGCTCCGTTTAACGGAATTTATTGGTATTCGGATCATACTCGAAACCTACGGCAGCAAGACGGCTGATGAGGTCGTGTTGGTTGATATTCATGTCCTCACACAAGGCGTCCAAAGAGGGGTATTCGTCGCGAAGTTTCGTATTGATGACGCTGAGAAGCATCATAGGGTCGTTGGGCAATTCCATATTAATATGCGATTACGAATTGATGATTTGACCATTCATGTCGGATGGCATTATATGAGATAACATATAAATCAGAGCCGTGTTGCAGGCACGCAGCGTGATTTGTTCGCGCAGTTTACCCAAATGGAAACACTGCGCGTATGTACCCTGTGGCGTTGCCCATGCCATCCATACGGTGCCAACCGGCTTTTCGGGCGTGCCGCCATCGGGTCCCGCGATGCCGGATGTGGCAATCGCATAGTCCGTATGAAGGAGTTGGCGCACACCTTCTGCCATTTGGCGTACTACAGGTTCGCTGACCGCACCATACTGTTGCAGGTCTTCTGACGAGACGCCTAATACACTGTGCTTCACAGAGTTGTCGTACGCCACCACGCTGCCGTAGTAGAAAGCAGAGGAACCCGGGTGCGCATTGAGCAATGCCGCCAATCGTCCGCCCGTGCAACTCTCGGCAGTGGCGATGGTCTGATTGTTGCGTTTGAGTGCTTCACCCACCAGCACCTCAAGGGGCTTGTCCTCGGTGGCGAGTAGGTAGTCTTGTATCAGCGGCAAGAGGGTGTGGATTTGCGCGTCAACCGCCTCGGGTGCTACGCCGTAACCGCTCAGACGCAGGCGGATTAGCCCATCCTTGGGCAGGTAAGCGAGGTGCATTGCAGGTGGCAGCGATGTCTCCCAATCCTCTATGCGTATTGCCAAAGCAGACTCGGGTATGCCGTGTACCAGCACAGTGCGATGGGTGATTTGCTCCACCTCCTTGGGTAGTACATGCGCTGCCAAATAAGGCGACACCTGCTCATCCATAGCAATTTGCATCTCATACGGTACACCGGGCATAGACACAAGGCAGTGCCCGTCTTGCAGCCACGCCATCAAAGGCGCAGACCCTACCCTATTCGGCAAGATTGTCGCGTTGGCGGGTACCTGCCATTGCGTCTCTGTCAGGCGGTTGAGGACATCGGGACGCTCATTATATATGTCGTATATATGTGCGCGGACCGTCTCATCGGGCACCAATGTGGTGTGAAAATAGTCGCACAGCACACGCTTGGTAATGTCGTCCTTCGTGGGACCCAGCCCGCCTGTGAGCAGGACAATCGGTGCTTTGCCCATAGCGTAATGCACCGCATCGGCTATCTGCTGCGCATCATCATGCACGGAGATGTCCTCCAAAACCTCTACGCCATAGCGGTTGAGACAGGTTGCCATATAGGCAGAGTTGGTATCAATGACTTGACCTATAAGCAGTTCGTCGCCAATGGTAATGATAATGGCTTGCATATTGTTATTGATTTTGTTTCTTCCATTCTTCGGCGGTTAGGGATAGTTCGTCGTACCATGCCTGCCCGAAACGGCGTATGAGCGGCTCTTTGAGAAACCGGTACAATGGCATGTGCAACTTCTTGCCCAACTGACGTGCGCAATGGCAGATGTCCCAACGGTGGTATTCCACCCCCACATAATCACCTACTTGCGTCAAACGTATTGGGTACAGGTGGCACGAAATGGGCTTCTTGAAGTCTATCCGCCCCGCGTTGTATGCTTTCTCTATCAGGCAGTAGCACCAACCGTTGTGGTCGGTGCGGGAGAAAACACAGTCTTTGTCGTTGACAATAGAGGTCACCCGTTCCCCCGAGGGGTCAAGATACGAGATACCTTGCGCCTCCACGACCGATCGCGCCTCTTTGGTCATATCGGGTAGCAATAGTGGCAGTATCTCGTTAATTTTCTGCGCTTCCTCTTCCGTCAGCGGCGCACCTGCATCACCCTCAATGCAGCAGCATCCACGGCAGGTGTTGAGGTCGCAGCAGAACTCCTTTTCGAGGACATCAAGGCTGACTAATGTATTTTGTATCAAGAACATATAATCTCTGGGCGCATTAAAGGAATACCCCCTCAATGAATATCTTTAATCCGATGGCGATGAGAATGATACCACCAAGCAGTCCGACATTGAAGTGGAACTTGTTGCCTACCAGTTCGCCAATGGTGAAGCCAATAATGGAGAACAAGAAACTGACCAACGCAATAACCCCCACCCCCAGCCACAAGACATCGGGCACAGGGATGAAGATAACCCCCGTTGCCAAGGCATCGATAGAAGTGGCTACCGCCAAAGCGGCAATATGCTTCACTGAGAAATCGGCACCGGATTGCTCCTGTGTCTCCTGAAAGCAGTAAGGACAATCCGATTTGTAGTACGAATGGGTGCATTGTGCATTGCGTCTGGAACAACGCTTGTTGTTCAGTTTGCAAAGGATGATGTTGCCATGGAAGGACTCGTATATCATCTTGCCACCAATAAATACCAAGAGAATCAGGGCTATCCACGGTGCGAAACGCGAGAAGAAATCAGCAAACAAGGTGCCTGCAAAATAGCCGATGAGCGGCATACCGCCTTGAAACAAGCCGAACATCAATGCCATAAGCCATGGTCCATAGTGGCGGAACGGTCTGCTGTTGCGGTCGGCAGCCAAACCATGCGTTACGCTGACCGCGAAACAATCCATCGCCAAACCAATGGCAATAAGAATAATGTCAAAAACAGACATTGTTCAGTAATAATTAATAGTTAATAATTAATGGGCAAAGCGGTGTAAGCCTAACATATAACTATCCTACAACCAACCACCAACAAAAACAACGTACAAATCAGTGTTTGGTGCGGTAGCGTGCGGAGGTCTTGCCTTTGGCGATGTTGGTAAGTTTGCTTTTGACAAACTGCTTGCGGATAGGCGAGATACGGTCGGTGAAGACATGCGCCTCGAGGTGGTCGTATTCGTGCTGGATGATACGCGCGGCAAAGTCGGTATAAGTCTCCGTATGCGGCTGAAAATCTTCGTCTTGATAACGGATAGTGATAGTGCGCGGGCGTATCACGTTCTCGGAGATACCCGGTAATGACAGGCAGCCCTCGGCATAAGAGACGGTCTCCTCACTCTCCTCTATAATCTCGGGATTGACAAAGGTCTTCTTCAGCCCTGCGCACTCGGGATAATCCTCCGCGAGGTCGCTTCCGTCCACGATAAACAGACGGATAGACTTGCCTATCTGCGGTGCTGCAAGACCACACCCCTCTGCGGCAGTAAGCGTCTCCTGCATGTCGGAAACCAATTGCTTGAGGTCCAAATCGCCCTCGTGTATCTCGTCCGTCGCCTTGCGGAGAACGGGCTGACCATATAAGTATATAGGTAGTATCACGGGTGAGTAATAGTTAATAATTAATGGTTAATATAGTCCATATAACCTTGCAGGATAATGCAGGCGGCAAGACGGTCCACAGCGGCTTTGTCCTGGCGGTCTTTCTTCTTCATGCCCCCTGCCAGCATGGCATGGTGGGCAATGGCAGAAGTAAACCGCTCGTCATAATCCACCAGCGGCATATCGGGGAAGGTACGTCGGAACTCCGCCATAAACGGACGGATATACTGCATACTCTCGGAGTCCTCGCCATTCATCTGACGCGGATGCCCGATAACAACCTCGTCCACCTGTTCGGCGGCAAGATACTGCCGGAGCCAATCTATGAGTGTATGGGTAGGTATGGTAACAAGCGGATTAGCCGTGATGCGCAGGGCATCGGTAACGGCTAATCCTGTTCGTTTGCGTCCGTAGTCAATCGCAAGGATACGCCCCATCAGTCAGCAAGGGCGTTGTACTCGTCAATCATGCCGAGACGGTAGTAGAGTTGGCGCAGCGAGCGTTTGTAACTGTCGTTGTCCTGCTCCAATTCATAAGCCTTTTGGAAATAGGGCAATGCTTTCTGATAAGCCGCCTTGATTTCCACCTCAGCCTTGGCAAAAGCCTTGGCATCAAGGTAAGTGGCATCATCGCTCAGTTTGTTGCCGAGGTCGATATACGCATATCCGTAACTCTCAAGGAAGAGAGCATTGTTCGGCTCTATTGCCAATGCCTGCTCAAAAGTGGCAAATGCCTCGTCGAAACGACCGATACGAGCAAGGATAGAAGCCTTGGAGTTGTAGTACTGCCCCACATTCGGTTCGCGCGTGATAGCCAAGTCGAGGTACTCTATTGCCTTTGCCTCTTGTCCCGAATTGATGTAGAGGTTGATGAGGTTCTGCATAAACCACGGCTCTTCGGGGAACGCCTGAATGCTCTTCTGCAACTGAGCCACTGCATGGGTGGTATCCTGCTGCTCAATGTAAATCTGATAGATATACTCGTTGGCGAAGATGACATCACGGCGGTTGGCCTTTGCCATAGCCGCATCACTGTTCATACGCTCCAGCGTAGCGATGGCATCGTTATAACGCTTTGCCTCGTAAGCAAAACGGCCGGCATAATAGAGACAGGTATAATAATTGGAGTCAAGCACCATCTCCGATGCAATCTTCGCATCACTCTTCATCATCTCCATCTCGGGAATGTTGAGGTGGCGCATAAACATATCGTATGCCTTGCTGTAATCCTGTGCCTCGTAAGCCGCATAACCTGTGGTGATGAGGGCTTGCGACTGGAAGTACTCCAGCATCTTCGGCAGGATACTCTTCACCGTGCGGGTGTCGTATTTGGCTTTGCCTTTCTTGTCATAGACGGGGGTCATAGCGATGTTGTATGCTTTCACCCAGTAGTCAATCGACTCATACACAGCGTTTCCGCGTGCATTCTCGTCGCCGCCCTGACCGAGTTGCATCTTGATGCCCTCGTTCTCGAACTGCTTATAGTCAATCCACCCTGCCACATACCATGTGTTGGCTTGGTCTTTGGTCTCCTCGTTTTGCAGAGCCTCATTGATGGCTTCGCGAGCAGCCGCATAGTCAGGTGTCTCGGCATCAGCCAGGTTGCGAGCCTTGCTGACATTCTTTTTCTGCGCGAAGCAGCCGGCACTCATCAGCACCAATGCTGCCAAGAATAATGATTTCTTCATTGTCTTATCGGTTTATTGTTCATTTTCAGTTGTTTGTTCACCGTTTTCTGCAGGTGTCTCGGCAGATTCTTCTGCCTGTTCGTCCTCTTTCGGCACGGTGCATCCGAACATCAGTGTGTCGTTGCGCTTCTGCAGTTCGATGAGTTTCACGCCCTGCGTAGCACGTCCCATCACACGGATGGTGTCCATAGCCATACGGATAGCGGTGCCCGACTTGGTGATGAGCATCAGGTCCATATCGTCCGTCACAGCGTCCAAGCCAATCAAATAGCCGGTCTTTTCTGTCAGATTCATGGTCTTCACGCCCTTGCCGCCACGGTTGGTGATACGGTATATCGGCTCACCGTTCTCGTCATCAAGGGCAGTACGTTTGCCGAAGCCCTTCTCCGAAATCACAAGCACCGTCTCCTGACTGTCTTTCGCTACACAAATCATGCCAATCACGTGGTCTTGTCCGTCTTCGTCCAATTTAATCGCACGCACACCCGTTGCCGTACGTCCCATCGGACGCACCGTGTTCTCGGGGAAGCGCACCACTTTGCCGTTGTACGAAGCCACCAGCATCTGGCTCTCGCCGTCTGTCAATGTGACACGTATCAGGCTGTCATCATCGCGCAAGCCGAGGGCGATGATACCGTTGGCACGCGGACGGCTGTATGCCTCCAGCGTGGTCTTCTTCATCAAGCCGTTCTTGGTGGCGAAGATGAGGTAGTGGTTGTTCACATACTCCTCATCGTTGAGGTTCTTCACATGGATAAACGCACACACCTTGTCGCCCTTTTGCAGGTTAATCATATTCTGCAACGCGCGCCCTTTCGACTGCTTGTTGCCCTCCGGAATGTCGTACACCTTCAGCCAGTAGAGGCGTCCCTGCTCGGTGAAGAACATCATCGTGGAGTGCATATTCGCCTGATGCACGTACTCGATAAAGTCCTCATCACGCGCGGTGGTTGCCTTGGCACCTATGCCGCCGCGTGCCTGCGAACGGAACTCCGTCAGCGGCGTGCGCTTGATGTATCCGAGGTGCGAGATGGTGATGACCATATCATCATCGGCGTACATATCCTCGGGGTTGAACTCCGTAGCCATCTTCACTATCTGCGTGCGGCGCTCATCGGCGTATTTCTCTTTTATCTCTAATAACTCGCTGTCAATCACCTCGTAGCGCATCTGTTCGCTACCAAGCAACTCCTTGAGGTGCTCAATCAACTTCTCCAACTCGGCGTACTCATTCTTCAACTCGTCGATACGCAAGCCCGTGAGTGCGCTCAGACGCATATCCACAATGGCTTTCGACTGCAGGTTGTCCAATCCGAAGCGTGCCTCCAAGTTGCTCTGTGCGTCTGCCGGTGTGCGGCTGGCACGGATGATACGCACCACCTCGTCAATGTTATCCACCGCGATAATCAAGCCCTCCAAGATGTGGGCGCGTTCCTCGGCTTTCTTCAACTCGAAGCGGGTACGGCGTGTTACCACCTCCATACGGTGCTCAATGAAGTTTGCCACCAAGTCGTGCAGGTTCAGCAACATCGGGCGACCCTTCACCAGCGCGATACTGTTCACCGAGAAACTGGACTGCAATGCCGTGTACTTGTACAACTTGTTGAGCACCACCTGCGCATTGGCGTCGCGCTTCACCTCTATGATGATACGCACATCGCGTTTCGACTGGTCGCTGATGCCCGATATGCCTTCTATCTTCTTGTCGGTAACGAGTTCGGCGATGTTCTTCACCAAATCCGACTTCACCACGCCGTACGGCAACTCGCAAATCACAATGCGTTCACGCCCGTTGTCTTCGGTCTCTATCTCCGCTTTCGAGCGCACCACGATACGTCCGCGACCGGTCTCGTAAGCGTCGCGCACACCCTGATAACCGTATATCGTACCGCCCGTCGGGAAGTCGGGAGCCTTGATGTACTCCATCAGTTCGGGAATGGTTATTGCGGGCACCTCGGGGTCATTGAGACGGGCGATACTGTTCTTCACGAATGCCACACAGCCGTCAATCACCTCGCCCAAGTTGTGGGTCGGCATATTCGTCGCCATACCCACCGCGATACCGCTGGCACCGTTCACCAACAGGTTCGGGAAGCGGCAAGGCAGCACCACGGGCTCGCGCAACGTGTCGTCGAAGTTCAGTTGCATATCCACCGTGTCCTTGTCTATATCGCGCAGCATCTCCTCTGCCAGTTTGCTCAGTCGTGCCTCGGTGTAACGCATGGCAGCGGCACCGTCGCCGTCCACACTGCCGAAGTTACCCTGCCCGTCCACTAATGTGTAGCGCATGTTCCACGGCTGTGCCATACGCACCAGTGTGCCGTAGATACTGCTGTCGCCGTGGGGGTGGTACTTACCCATCACCTCACCCACGATACGCGCGGATTTCTTGGTCGGCTTGTCACTTGTGTTGCCCAATTCGTTCATACCGAACAGCACGCGCCTGTGTACCGGTTTGAAACCATCACGCACATCAGGCAGCGCACGGCTCACGATGACACTCATCGAGTAATCGATATACGAGGTCTTCATTTCCTCGTCAATCTTCACCGGAATAATTCTGTCGTTGTCAATCATCTTATATTGTTTACTATTTTATCGTTGTTTTACGTAGTTTGCGCAGCCTCCATCATAGCCTGTGCAGTCTCCGCTGTTTGACCCGCAAAGGTACAACAAAAATCCCACATACGCAAGTTTTCTTGCATTTTCGCCCATTATACACTCTTTTGCACAAACCCCGATTTGCATACTCCCCTACCCTCAAATCGCACATATTTACCCTCTATTCCACACACCTCATTTCTTTTCGCGCCACCGCGCGCACGCACGCGAGACATTTCCAGACTACGGACACACCAACAAGCAGTGCCTCTCACCACTATTTCATCCTCGCCATACACTCCTCCGCACAAATACATGCTCACAGAAACCAATGCACCTCACCTCTCACACCAAACACCCACTACTATCCCAAATTCGGGTACAAAGATAATACAAAAACAGAGAAAATCCAAATTTTTCTGCATTATTTTTGCATTTTCTTTATAAATCAGTGATAATCAACACCACAAAAAATCAGCATCAGCGCAACTGACGTAACAAAACATATAATTGCCCACAAAATGCCTGCATTTTCTATATATCACATTCTCTCCGGGCATAAGAGGCTCGGGACGACGCATGGGGACTATGCTGTGCATGGGGGACGACGCTTTGGGGGACGACGCGGCTCGCGTCGTTATTCGGCGATAGCCGAAAGGCAACAAGTATGGGCAAAATGCGCCTGCGGCGCAGACGACGCGAGCCGCGTCGTCCCCCAATGCATCGTCCCCTAAGCCTTCTGCCGCTGCCTGCGGGCGGACAGAAGGCTATCGTGGTTACTTAAGTTCCTGCACCAACCGCACCGATTGCCCGTTGTTGCGATTGTTCCAATTGTTCGTGTTCGCGTTCGTCGAGTTGAAGTTCATGTTCCTCGCGTTGTCCGTATCGTTGGGAGTAGCCGACCAGTAGTTGCCGTTCGACCCGACATTGTTCACACTCGAGCCGTTGCGGTAGCCCGCACAAGGTGCTGCCTTGCGGCGCACGGCTTGCGAGGGCTTGCCCCACAAGGCTTCCGTACCCCACCCGCTTGAACGATGGCAATCAGCCTTGCGGCTCCTTGCCATGGACTTCCGCCGCGGGGTCACACTACTCCCGTCGCCGCTGTCTGCACGGAGGCAGGGCAGCGGAATGGAGTCTTTACGTGATGTATGCCCGAGACTTCTATATAAACCCCATCGGGATTGGTTGCCCGATGAAGCGGGGGTACCGATCTTACATCTTTTTATGCTCACGCTGCCATCGGTGGTGTGACCCTAACCAAACAGCATTCCGGAAAAAGACCTGCATTTTCTATATTTCACATTCTCTCCGACCCTAAGGGGTATGGGGACGATGCTGTGCTTGGGGGACGACGCGGCTCGCGTCGTCATTCGGCGACAGCCGAAAGGCAACAAGTATGGGCAAAGTGCGCCTGCGGCGCAAACGACGCGAGCCGCGTCGTCTCCCAATGCGTCGTT
>CAKVBV010000028.1 GCA_934725535.1 uncultured Bacteroidales bacterium
ATCTGTCTGTTTTTATCCTTTTGGAACATTTACCTTACAAGGCTGCCATATTGTCACAGGCGGCTACTCCACTCTGTTGCCAAACAGGGTGTACAATACACCATCGTGCTCTATGAGTATTATGCCATCGCGCAGGACTTTTCTGTAATCAGCATGCGGTTGACAGGTTGCTTCCTCTATATCCGTAGAAGTATTGCAGGGGCATCCTGCCTTTTGGTCATCGGGCAGGGAAAGGTAGTCTTCGTCGTAGGTATTTTTCAGTTTAGACAGCGTAACCGTTTCCCCTTTTCTGTTTCCCCATATATACTCTGCAAGGCATGGGTATTCGATAAACGGATTGCGGTTGTGCTGGAAGTTGCTCACCGCGTCCATACGTTTCAGTTCTTTCTCGGACACCGGGTCTTGCCGGTGCCACGTTAGCAGCACCTCCACCTCCCATGGTTGGAACTCCAGATAATTGTCGTTCTGCATAGCATAGCGCGAACCCACGTCTTTGTTTTCAATATACCAACCATTGTACTTATTGCATACTTCATCTATGTCGCCGTTGATGTCCCGTCCATAGCATGTGGCCATATAGAAATAGGCACGTGCAAAGTCGCCCTTGTATTCGTCTTTCGGTTCGAACACCCAGAAATCCACGTTCAGCGAGTCATGGTGTATCTTTCCCACGCGCAAGGAGCCTGTCTTGGATTGGTCTTTGATGTTCTTAACCGGTACACCGAGCGGATAGTTGCTGCGTGAAGAGTTGGCAGTGCTGTTGGAGGGGTTGAGGTGGTAGCAGTCTTTGTAGGCATCATTCTCTGCTCTTCCCCACCAAGACTTGGCGAAACTATGCTCTATGTTGCAGCCGCTTGCCTTATCACCCGGGTTATTGAGTTTCTTCCAGTCGTCGCAGTACATATCCATGCAGTAGCCTTCCTCGTTGCGGTCAGCGTAGAAGAACACCTCCCATGTACGCCCTTTTCCGTTTCCATACGGTATCACCGTATGTGGACGTATAATGGCTTTCAGGGTGGCTTTCAGTTCGGCATCGTGTGTGCCTTCGATGCGGTCGTAGTAACCTTGGGGCATGGTCTCAGCCAGAGCCCATACGGGCAGGAGCAAGAGAAGGAAAAGTATCTTTTTCATATCAGTAAATTGTAGTTATTGTCTATTATACAGGTCTGCGGAACTCCGCTAATACAATGGCGGTGGCAATGCTGACGTTGAGGCTTTCGGAGGTCTTGGCATCGTGAGGATAACGCGGAATATAGAGCGGGTGCGTGATGCGTGTGCGGACATCTGCCGACAGTCCATTGCCTTCGTTGCCCATGACAATCAGTCCGCGCTGCTTGTCCTGTATGGTTCCGGAGGCGTACATATCGCGCCCGTCAAGCAGGGTGCCATAGACAGGGATATGCGCCTGACAATAGGATTGGAGGAGGGGCAGCAGGTCGGTATAGTGCACCTGTACCCGAGCCAGAGCACCCATGGTGGCTTGTACCACTTTGGGATTGAAGCAGTCGGCAGTATCGTGGGAACAGAAGATGTGATGCACGCCAAACCAGTCGCAGGTGCGAATGATAGTCCCCAGATTACCAGGGTCTTGGATGCCGTCAAGGGCAAGGACAAGAGCGTTGTTCCCATCGGTGGGTATGGCATAAGGTGCGTCAGGCGGCAGGGTGTTTCTCTGTTTGCGGAACACTCCGATGATGCCTTGCGGCGTGCGCAGGGAGGACATCTGCTCTATCTCGGCAGGGGAAGCATTGTCGGGGGTTATGAGGAGTTCGAGTTGGAAAGCGTCTTGGAGTTCGCTGACACATTTCTGTCCCTCCGCGACAAATAGTCCTAATTCGTCGCGTACCTTTTTGTTTTGCAGGCTCCGAACCCATTTGACCTGCGCTTTGGTCAGCCGTGTGGTATCCATAGTAGTTGTTGTTTCTGAACTTTTCCGGCGATATGAGGCGCTTTGCCACAAAGGAGAATGATTATAGTATAGTGATTGTCCCCCAGCACAGGCGCGATATCCACCCGCTATCCTCCCGTTATCCTCCCGTTAATCACATACTAATCACATACTAATCACATACTAATCTCATACTAATCTCATACACTTGACCCGACTATGAACGCAGGGCATCACGTGTCTTTCCCGAAGATATGCGGGATTAGCCAAATCAGCAGTATTGCGGGACGGTCATTTGCAGTGCGTGCTGCATACAGGTAACCTTGCAGGGCCCCATGATGTCCATGATAATGCCGTCGGCTTCGAACATAAGGTGCTTCTTGGTATTGAGCACCAGTTCGTCGGAGGTCATGGTGTGGATAAAGGGCAGTTCGGTCAGTTTGCCGTTGAAGAGTTTTGGGATTGCCTCTGTGATTTGCTTGAAGGTAGGTTGGGTGACAAACATCGAGTGGAAGATACCATCGCAGGGGTCAGCATCGGGATTGAGACGCATACCGCCGCCGACGTAAGGTCCATTGGCGATGTTCATAGCGAACATAGGTCCTTCAGCGACAGGTTGCCCGTCCGAGTCCAAGCGGACATGTACGGACTTGTACTGCGCCAGCGCGAGGAAGAGGGCAAAGAAGTAGTTAACGTGGTGACTGCCAATGTAGTATTTCAGTTCGATAGCCAGTTTGCAGCACAAGGGGTCCACGCCGAAGCCGACCGAATTGATGAAATAGCGGTGGTGCTCGATGCCGTTGCGCCAGTAGGTAACACAGCCGACATCAATGGGTTGCGCCTTTCCGTTGAAGAAGAGGTCGAGTGAGCGTTTGAAATCTTTGTTGAGTTTCCAATAGCGTGCAAAGTCGTTGCCTGTGCCTCGGGGCATGAGTCCGAACTGTATTTTCTCGCGTTGTTCGGCAGGGATATCCGCGCGCATAATGCCGTTGATGACTTCGCTGAGTGTGCCGTCGCCGCCGAGGACGAGGATTTGGTCGTAACCTTTCTCGACGAGTTCTCGTCCGAGTTCGATAGCATGACCGGCGTATTTGGTAACGCGATATGCAAAGGGCAGATGACGAGCCTTTAGCAGTTTCCAGAGGTACAGGCGTTGCGCGCGAAAAGCACGTTTACCCGACTTGGGGTTTATGACGATTCCTAACATTTTATTCCTGAATGTATTAGATAAGGAATTGCATAGTATTCCTTGCCTTAGTTCATAAAACGTTTGCAAAGGTACACAAAAAAAAGCACACTACCAAAAAGTAGGTGCTTTTTTAGCATATTCGTCTGCTAATTACTTAAAATAAGTAGCAACTTTTTCGTTCTCTACAATCTCCTCTTGGAAGATGTACGCCCCTGTTTTGGGGCTCTTGACCATCTTGATGCACTTGCTGTGGTTACGTCCTGCAGTGCCGGTGTGAAGGGTTGCGACCGCTTTCTTTGCCATAGTTCTAAGCCTTTCTCAATTGGGGGTTAATTACTTGATTTCCTTGTGCAATGTGTACTTTTTGAGGATTGGGTTGTACTTCATAAGTTCCAAACGCTCGGGCGTATTCTTGCGGTTTTTGGTAGTGATGTAGCGCGATGTGCCGGGCATACCGCTTGCCTTGTGTTCGGTGCACTCGAGGATGACCTGTACACGAGCCTCTTTCGATTTCTTTGCCATACTGCTTCCTCCTTATTCGTAGATTTTGATGTAACCCTTCTCGGAAGCCTGCTTAAGTGCAGCATCGAGACCGATTTTGTTGATAGTTCTCAGACCGGCTGCACTCACGTTCAGCACAATCCATGCGTCCTGTTCTACCCAGTAGAACTTCTTGTGGAACAAGTTCACATCAAACGACCTCTTGGTGTGTCGTTTGGAATGCGAGACATTGCATCCCATCATGGCTTTCTTGCCTGTAATTTGACAAATTTTTGACATTTTATTTTTATTTTAGTTATTTTCTCTATAATATCCGCCCACGACTCCCCATAGATATTCGCTTGTAAAGTTCCCCATTCCTCTCCGCACTCCATCTTCTTTCCCGTCATATAACTGATTAGTATTCAGCAAAAACGACGGCACAACACGGCTCAAGCGAGCCTACTCCACGCGAAAAATCGTGCAAAATTACAATAATTTTTCCATATAGCCAAATTCATTTGCTTTTTTTTCCGCGAAATGGTTCTTTTGCCCTACAAAATGCCACCGATGTATGGATATGGAGTAAAAAAAGCGTAACTTTGCAAAAATGATGGTTTTAGAGCGTATGAAAACGAACAGGACAGCGATAAGAAAGAGTTTTGTACTGGGTTTGTGCCTGCTTCTGACGCCGTTTGCTTTTGCTGCGATAGATATGCAAGCGCATGTGGCATCGGACGAGGGTAAAGACGCATACAAGGATTACACAAGCATGCAAACAGCCTATTACACAGGCAGTTGGAGTTTTGACGTGTTGTACAACCTGCAGGGTAACGAGTTGTTTGGCGAGTTGAACGCGTTGATGGGACGGACCTGCCGAATAGCAAGCAACGGCTTCAGTTACAACGATTTGCGCGACAACTACGTGAAGGTGGACAGGGATTTGAATGCTTCGGGCAAGATAATCGGCTACTACGATGGTCAACAGATGAACGGTGCGTGGGGGTCCGGATACAACCGTGAGCACACGTGGCCGCAGTCGAAGGGCGCAAACAAGAGTATTCCGATGGGGCATGATATGCAGTCGGTGCGCCCGACAAGCACGAGTGTCAATTCGGAGCGCGGCAATACAGCATACGGCGAGGGAGCATCGTACTATGACCCTGATGATGTGGAGATAAACAACAGTGCCTATAAGTCCGAGAATATGGGTACCTACCGCGGAGATGCTGCGCGTGTGATATTGTACGACTACATCGTGTACGGCGAAGCGGGAGGGCACAAGAGCAGTCTGTACAACGGGAACGCTCAGTTGCTCAACAAGTTAGGCGGTAAGGGTGTGTTCGAGTCGCTTCATGTACTGCTGAAATGGCACATGCAAGCCCCACCGTCGTTGACAGAGATGGTGCGCAATGACGGTGCGCAGGACTATCAAGGCAACCGTAATCCGTTTATAGACTACCCCGAGTTGGCCATTCAGATGTTGCGCAACAACAGCAACCTCACTACTTATGAGGTGTCGTACCGGATTAAGGAGACGGCATCCCCGCGCCACCAATACACGCTGACGGACGGTTTTGTTACCTACCTCACTGCGGCAGACGGTACGCACCCCGAGCAGGTGAGCGTTACAGGAGGTCAGGCACAATATGATGCCACCCTCGGACGGCTCATTGTGAAGAATATAACGGGTCATCTCACCATCACCACCGACACAGCAACCGATATGGATGTCATTGCCACTGACAGAGCCATCACCATCTATACTATTACGGGTGTGAAAGTGTGCGAGACCACAGAGGGTGAATTGCACAATGCTTTGCAGCAGTTAGGTGTCGGGACTTATATCCTGCGTCAAGGCAACAACAGTCGCAAAGTGGTTCGTTGATATATCTTCCCTATACAACTATGACTGAGAAAGAAAAGATGTTGGCAGGACAAGTGTACAATGCCTGCGACCCTGAATTGATAGCAGAACTCAACGCCTGCAAGGACTTGATTTGGCGATACAACAACATCCAGCCGACACATCTTGACGAACGCAGACAGATGTTGCAGCAGATATTGGGGGAATGTGACGAACTTGTGTTTATCAACCAACCGTTCTACTGCGACTACGGCAAGAATATCCGCGTAGGCAAGCGTTTCTTTGCCAACTTTCATTTTACCGTATTAGACGAGGCACTTGTAACCATCGGAGATGATGCTTTCATCGGTCCGAATGTGTCTATCTACACAGCCTGCCACAGCACCGACCCCAAGGAACGTAACACACGGCAAGAGTGGGCGAAGCCGGTGACGATTGGCAATAACTGCTGGATAGGCGGTTCGGTGACTATCCTGCCCGGGGTAATGATAGGCGACAACTGCACCATTGGCGCAGGTTCGGTGGTTACGCGCGACATCCCTGCCAACTCCATTGCTGTAGGAAATCCGTGCCGCGTTATCAAGACTATTTCAAAGTCATAGAATGTAAGGAGGGATATAACAAAAGATATAGTTCGCTATACAAATATGCATTATCGGAACTTGTTTGAACAGGCGGTCATGCAATAGTATAACAAATTGATTGCAAAACACATATTCACAAACAGGCATAACTAATGTTTATGACGACGCGAGCCGCGTCGTCCCCCATACTTTTCCACACCAACAATACCGCGGACGCGTAGAGTACCCCACAGGGCGTGACACCCTACTTCGCCTGCGGCTTGCAGGGAACCCATAGCGTCCGCGTTCCCTGCGATAATACGCTACTCTGATGCGGTTGCCTTGTAGATAATAAGATATGGCATACTTATTTCACCATACCTCCAATTAGTTGGCGGGCGAAGGCGGGAATGTCGATGCCATCGAAGGTGCCGGAGGTCATCATCAACAAGGCTGTATTGCGGTAGTCCAGACTACGCAGGCGTGCTTGCAGCGCCTGACTGTCGGTGAAAACCTCGACATTGCCGGTGCCGAAAGCGCGGCGCACATCTTCGGCATGGATAGGCGTGAGGTGCTTGTGCTCAATGACCTTCGGGTTGAAATAGACGAAGGCTATGTCGGCATCCTTCATACAGTCCTTGTACTGCGGGAGGAAGTCCGCCATAAGACTGGAGAAGGTGTGCAACTCCATGCATGCCACGAGGCGTTTATCGGGATAATGCTCGCGCATGGCATTGACGGTAGCGCGCAGTTTGCTGGGCGAGTGGGCGAAGTCCTTGTATGCCACGTTGTCGCCTATCTCGGCAATCTTCTCGAGGCGGTTGCTGGCACCGGTGAAAGAGGCGATGGCATGGTAGAAGTCGTCACGGGCTACGCCAATGGCTTCGCACGCGAGACACGCCGCCTGGAGGTTCTGCATATTGTGCCTGCCGAAGACCTGCATGGGGACGTCGCCGTCGTAGGCGTTGTACCGGATACAATGCACATCAGGGCGTGCTTCTGCCGCCAATGCGCGCAGGTTCTCGTCGCCCTCGTAGTAGATGAAGGTGCCGCGGGGTTCTATCTCGGCGACGAACTTGCGGAAGGTGTCCACGTATTCGGGGAAGGTGGGGAAGACATTGATATGGTCCCACGCGATGCCCGTGAGGATTGCTATATTAGGGTGGTAGAGGAGGAACTTGGAACGGCGGTCGAGGGGTGATGTGAGGTACTCATCACCCTCAAAGACAGCGTATTTGGCAGTGTCGGAAAGGCGTACCATAGTGTCGAAGCCCTCAATCTGTGCGCCGACCATATAGTCCGCCTCGATGCCGAGGTGGCGGAGGACATAGAGTATCATGGCGGTGGTGGTGGTCTTGCCGTGGCTGCCGCCTACGACGATACGCACCTTGTCCAGGGTCTGCCGGTAGAGGTACTCGGGGAAAGAGTAGATACGGATGCCGAGTTCGCGTGCGCGGAGCAGTTCGGGGTTGTCCTCACGGGCATGCATGCCGAGGATGATGGCGTCGATGTCCGGGGTGATGTTTTCGGGGTGCCAGCCCATCTGCGCGGGCAAGAGCCCTGCATTGCGGAGGTGGGTGCGCGCGGGGTCAAAGATTTCATCGTCGGAACCTGTGACGATGTATCCCTGTTTGCCGGCTACTGCGATTGCCAGATTGTGCATGGCAGCACCTCCGATGGCGATAAAATGTATTCTCATAATGCGATTATTTGTCGTCTTCCTGTATGAGGTGGAGCAAGGCTTCCACGGCTTCCTCCTGCGGGATGTTCTTGAGTACGCACTCCTTGCCGCGGTAGAGGCTGACGCGTCCGCGCCCTGCGCCCACGTAACCATAATCAGCATCCGCCATCTCGCCGGGGCCGTTGACGATACAGCCCATGATGCCTATCTTCAGCCCTTGCAGGGGTTTTCCGGTGCGGTCGGTGAGGTACCGGGTGGCGGCTTTGACTTCGGCGATGGTCTTTTCGAGGTCGAACAACGTGCGCCCGCAGCCCGGGCAGGAGATGTACTCCGTCTTATATATGCGCACGCGCGAGGCCTGGAGGATGTCCTTGCTCAGTTGCTCCAGTTGCTCAGGGGTGAAATTGGGGTTTCGGAGGGTGAGGTTGGTGGCGTTGTACTGCCACAGGAGCCGCCCGCACTCGGCAGCGGCGTGGAGTTGGAAAAGCGTCCAATCGGTGTCGCGGTTGGTGTAGAAGACGGTGTCGCCCTCCACGGAAGTCTGTGTATCCGTGGCATATCGTATGCTGCGGGGGTTGGCGAAATAGTCCACCAATGCACGGGCGACGGGTATCTCGTTTTCGGGGGCTTCGCTAAGGCTGACGCGCACCGTGTCGCCAATACCGTCTGCCAAGAGGGCACCGACGCCCACAGCCGATTTGATGCGTCCGTCTTCGCCTTCGCCCGCTTCCGTCACGCCCAAGTGGAGCGGGAATGCCATACCCTCTGCGTCCATCTGCCGCACCAGCAGGCGCACCGTGTCCACCATGACGCGGGTGTTGCTGGCTTTGACGGAGATGACGATGTCCGTAAAATGCTCGGCTACCGCCACGCGGAGGAACTCCATGACACTCTCCACCATGCCGGCGGGCGTGTCGCCATAGCGGGACATAATGCGGTCGCTCAGGCTGCCGTGGTTCACCCCAAGGCGCAGGGCGGTGTGGTGGGCTTTGCAGATGTTGAGCAGACGGGTGAAACGCTCGCGCAGCCGTGTGAGTTCGGCTTGGTACTCCTCGTCGGTGTAGTCGATATGGCGGAACTTGCGTGCGGGGTCGATGTAGTTGCCCGGGTTGATACGCACCTTCTCCACCACCTGCGCAGCGGCATCTGCCACGTCGGCTTGGAAGTGGACATCGGCAACGAGAGAGACCTCCCCAACCCCTCCTTCAAAGGAGGGGCTTGCAGAGGCTCCACTATCCTTCTCTGAGAGGAGGGAAACAGAGTTGCCATGCACCCCCTCTTTGAGGGGGGAGAGGGAGTCATGTATCTTCTTCAATGATTCCACCTCCCTCAACCCTTGTGTGGTGAAGCGCACCAGTTCCGCGCCGGCGGCGATACAGCGACGTGCCTGCGCAATGCTGCCTTCGATGTCATTGGTAGAGGTGCTCGCCATAGTCTGAATACGAATGGGCGAGAGACTGCCTATTGACAGATTGCCCACCTGTGTCTGCGTCGTTTGGCGACGCTTATATGTACGATTTATATCCATCACGTTATTTCTTACTACAGAAATTATACGGTTCATTATACGATAATCTATGTTCATTTCCCCCATCGCCTGTACTAAAAGCAAAAAATAATCTCCTTATTATTTGCAGGGTTCAAAAAAAAGCAGTACCTTTGCAGCCGCTTTTGAGAAAAAGCATGAATCAGTAGCTCAGCAGGTAGAGCACATCCCTTTTAAGGATGGGGTCCTGGGTTCGAGCCCCAGCTGGTTCACAGAGAGGAGAGCAACGCTTTCCTTTTTTGTTGCCTGCTCCTCTGCTGCCGAGGTATGTCTTTGCTCTTTGGTTGGCATATTTCTTACTTTTTCCTGCGTCCTTTCTCTGACTGCAAAAGTACAAAAAAACATACACCCGCACAATAGTCTCATGGTTTTCTCAAGGCAACCGCACCAAAATAGTAACAGAACAATGTAAAAAACAGTATAATAGTCATCAAAATAGCATTCAAGTGCTATCAAAAAAACATATTGAAACATATATATGGTTCGGCGAAGCCGATAACGACGCGAGCCGATAAGGAGTTCTGCTCAAGCCACAGGCTTTCGCCTAGCTACGGCACTCAGTGTGCTGCACACACCTGCCTTACGCTTCACGTCCCCCAAGTGCGTAGCATCGCCATACAGTTTGTGCCAAACTGCCCGCGGACGAGGAGAGCACCCCGCTACGTCCACGGACTTGCGGGGACCCCGCAGGGCGTCCGCGGTCAGCAGAAATGCCATCTTTGACGACGCGGGACGCGTCGTCCCCACAAACGTCGCCCCCACAACGTATATCCCCAATGCTCATTTCACCCCTGCGGCGCAAGCGGTGATGGAAGCGGGGCGGCGGTTGTGGTACTACTACCTCCACTACCCTGAGAGCG
Organism: uncultured Bacteroidales bacterium; assembly: GCA_934725535.1. GTDB lineage: Bacteria > Bacteroidota > Bacteroidia > Bacteroidales > Paludibacteraceae > Colicola. The sequence continues at coordinate 10,075 of CAKVBV010000028.1, forward strand.
GCAACGCCCCTTATGGCACGGAGATAGACGTGAACGCCTCGTTCTACGACATTCGCGTCTTCTTCCAAGGGCGCAACGACAAGGGCAAGATGAACAACGACAGCAACGATGCCAAGTATATGCGTCTCTTCAGCGACCTGCGTCAAAAGCAGAAAGTGCTGGCACAGCAGATTGCCGAGAAAGTCTATCAATACGGTTTCCTGGAATAATACGCTGCCCCTATTATGTAGAGACCGTTTGTATATATCGCAAAAAAGTACTACCTTTGTAGCCCGAAGACAAACATCATTATCTATGTTTATTATCGGCATCGCGGGCGGCACCGGCTCGGGTAAAACAACGGTGGTCAAGAAACTCACGGAACGCCTGCCCAAGGGCGAAGTGGTGGTTATTCCCCAAGACTCATACTACAAAGACAGCAGCCATGTGCCTGTGGAAGAACGTCAGAACATCAACTTCGATCACCCCGATGCTTTCGAATGGTCCCTGTTGGTCAAGCAGATAGAGATGCTCAAGAACGGCGAGGCGATAGAGCAACCCGTATATGACTATCTGACCTGTACGCGGCAGAAGGAGACCATACACATCGAACCCCGTGAAATCATTGTGGTAGAAGGGATTATGGCACTCCGCGACTACCACCTGCGCGAACAGATGGACCTCAAGATATTCGTGGACGCCGATGCCGATGACCGTCTGATACGTGTCGTACAGCGCGACATCGTGGAGCGCGGACGTACCGTGGAGGCGGTCATGGAGCGGTACCAGCGTGTACTCAAACCTATGCATGAGCAGTTTATCGAGCCCTGCAAACGATATGCGGACGTCATCATTCCCCAAGGAGGACACAACAACGCCGCCATCAATATGCTGGTGAAGTTTATCAAACAGCAGATACGCGAAAACTAACCCCCAACCCCTACTCTCTATCCCCTAACCCCTGATATGAAGTTGTTCTTCGAGTTGTTCTGGACATACCTCAAGATAGGCACTTTCACCCTTGGCGGAGGCTATGCCATGCTGCCGCTCATACAAAAGGAGGTGGTGGACAACAAGCACTGGATTGACGAGGAGGAGTTCCTCAATATGATAGCCCTTGCGCAGGCTGCCCCCGGACTGATAGCGGTGAACTCGGCTGTATTCATCGGTTGGCGCATATATGGCTGGCGGGGTGTAATTGCCACGGTGCTGGGGGCGGTACTCCCTTCTTTCCTTATCATTCTCGCTATCGCTATGGTGTTCCAAGACTTCAAGGACAAGCCTGCCGTCGAAGCGGTATTCAAGGGTGTCCGTCCTGCTGTGGTGGCACTGATTGCCGCCCCGCTGTGCAAGATGGCAAAGAGTGCGAAAATCAGTTGGACAACAGCGTTTGTACCTGTCGCGGGTGCTTTGTTGATATGGCTTGGCGGTCTGTCGCCCGTGTGGATTATCCTCATCACGGTGGTGGCGACATTGGCATACACGTGGCTGAAAGAAAGGAGGGCGCGGTGATTTACTTGCAACTGTTTCTCAGTTTCCTGAAGATAGGCTTGTTTGGCTTTGGCGGAGGGTTGGCTATCTTGTCGTTGATACAGCACGAAGTGGAGACCAACGGTTGGCTCACTCAGTCGGAGTTTGTGGATATAGTGGCGGTCAGTCAGGTAACACCCGGACCGATTGGCATCAACTGTGCCACCTATGTAGGCTACACGGCAACGGGCAGCGTATGGGGAAGTGTGGTGGCAACATCGGCTATAGTGCTGCCCAGTCTCATTATCATGCTGGCATTGTGCAAAATCTATTTCGTACTGAACACACGCTTCCAACGGAGTCCGTACTTCCAAAACACGATGCACTTTCTGCGTCTCTCGGTTTTGGGCTTGATTGCCGCAGCGGCACTCTGCCTGATGACCCCTGCCAGTTTCATTGATTGGCGCAGTTGGATGATATTTGCATTGGTATGTATCTTCACCGTCCTCCCGCAGTTCGTACATCGCGGCTCGCCGTGGGTGAAGAAAACGATAGACATACTCTCCCACCCTATCCTGCTGATAGTCTTAGCCGGTGTGGCAGGGTATGTGATATATTAGTTTTTCCGAGTGCCCAAACATTATTTTAGACTATTGCTTTTTTATCCACACGTTGGTGATTTCGGAGATGTAGAGTTGGTGGATAGCGGTGTCGCGTGTATAGTAGGAGCGAATGACTTCGTCCTTGTATGCGGGGTTGAAATGCGCGGTATCCATACGCTGCTCAAACATGTTGCGACATTCGATGATGAGTCGTGCTTCAGCGAAAGCCATCATGCCTGACGGGGTGACAATGGGTGTCAGTCCTGCTTCTTTGACCTTGTCGCATGCACGTCCTGAGCGTGTGCCGCAGATGTTGAGTGCGTGTTTGTACTCCTCGTTGAAGAAAGAGAGGGTGTATACCTGTTCGCGCTCGATGAACTCATAGGTATAGCGCGAGTCACGCACCATAATGAATGCGGCAGGTTTGCCCCATATAAAGCCGGTAGCCCCCCACCCTGCCGTCATGGTGTTGAAGGATTGCGGGTTGCCTGCAGTGACGAGCATCCATTGCTTGCCTATGACCTCTATCATATTGTCTGTCAAGTCGGTGGGAGCAATACGGACGTAATCGCTTTGCCAGAGAGAGGAGTCCTGGACAGGGGTGGTTTCAACCTGCGAAGAGGTGGTGCCGGTCTGCTTGTTTGTGCAGCCGGAGAAAGATAGATTTGCCATAATCAATACGGGCAGAATAGCCCGGATAAAGGTAAGTTTCATTGTTATCATTCGTCATTTACACCTATATGCAAACAAAATCCGTGCCAAGTACAGTGCCCGTGGACAGACAAAACGCAGTGTGCAAATGAGAGAGTGAAGGATGATGAATAATACATATTTTAACAATTACACATTTCATGCGTTATAACACCCCGAGGTTCGCTCGACATTCTCTCAGTATTCTCTCGGCAACAGTGCGTATTTATAATTATTTACAATATAAGAAATAGCAGTGATTGGCAGTCCCTGACATCAGTTGTGTGCCCAGCCGAGGGCGAAGACAGCGGCGCGGCAACCGCGAATGGGGGTGAGCATACGCATACAGGAGAGCATGGTGGCACCGGAAGTGATGACATCGTCCACGAGGAGGATGTGCTTGCCTTTCCACTCTTCGGGGTGAAGGACAGAGAAGATATTCTCTACGTTCCGCATACGGTGGCTGAGTTGTGAGCGCGACTGGTGGGGATTGTTGCGCAAGCGGACGAGATGCGTGGTGTCAATGGGTATGTGCGTGATGCTATTGAGTCCGCGGCAGATGTGCTCGGCTTGGTTGAATCCGCGCTGACGCAGACGCTTGGGGTGCAATGGAACAGGGACCAACACATCGATGTCCTCCAACAAAGCAGACCCTATATAGTCGCGGGCAGCCTCCTGCCCCAAGGCGTAGAATATCTCGGGACGTGGGTGAAGTCCGAATTTTCCTTGCTCGATGAGATGACGGAATGTGGCTCCGCGCTTGCGGTTGTAGTAGGCAAAAGCCGCTCCACGCTCGTAGTGAATCACGTGTTTCTCGGACGCGATGAGGTCGGCAAAGAGCATGTCAATGCCGTTATTGTCTATGGACGCATGCTCGGTGCGGGGCAAGGCGTCCAGACACTCCCGACATATCACCTCTTCGGCAGGAAGCAGTTTCCGCTCACAAGCGGGGCAACAGGCGGGGAAGAGCACTTCCGCAACAGCCTCCGCACAGCGAGATACAAGCGAGACAGGCATTTACTGTTACTTCTGCTTCAGCCAAGCAAGAATGGCTTTGCGGTTCTCAACAATGGCTGCCACCATAAGCCCTAACAACCAACCTATTATGATGGCGATGACGGTGCACTTGAAGTAACCGTTCACTGCGCGGGGCTCTACCATGAAATGCGATTGCAGGACTACAGGAGCGGTGCAGAGAGCCATGCGTTGGTCTGCAAGGTGGAGCATCTCCATCTCGGTGTAGATGTCCTCCAAGAATAGTTTCATCTCGCGACGACCTATGACCATACCGGTTTCCCACGGGCTGAACTGTATCTGTTGTGCGGCATTCTGTGCGAAATAGAAACAGGAGGTCAGGCTGTCGAGTTTCTCAAGTTGGTCATGGTGGAAGCGGGTCTCGCGCTCGAGATTGCTGCGATATACGGAATAGAGTCGGGTGATGTACGGGCGCGAGTTGAGGTAGCGGAGGATGCCCTCCTCGATAGCAGGCACGCTGTTCGGGTTCTTGGTGCGGAACTGCAGCGCAAGCATATAGGGCATGTGGACGAGGTTGGTGTCCATGCGAGTGACATTGTTCTTGTAGTCAATGTAATCCACGAGGCTATCTCCCAGGCAGTCAATGACATCGAAAGTCTTGAAGTGCGACACCGACCATGCAATGTCGGGGCTGACGCCCAACATGGCAGGCAGGTTCTGCTTTTCGGACAGGCGGTGGGATTTGTCGAGTGCCATGTATTCGTTGCGGACAATGTCATTGGTGACGCCATTGAGGGTGGCAATGGCATTGACCTTGTACATCCGGTTGGCGGGGCGGGCATAGTAAAGCCCGAGGGCTACGCAGGCAGCCACTACGATAAGCACTATCCACCATTGGCGGAAAGTGAGGCGCAGCATGCGCGTGATAAGTCGCCAAAGCCACATAAAGCACTTGCCAATCCACTGAAAGAATGCGCGGCAAAGGTCAAAGAGATTCATTTCTCGCTGTTGTTGTTCCATATCTGTTGGTTGTGATTAGTCTATGGGTTCTACATAATAAGGTGCACATTATTTGCGCCCGCGCATCCAGCCACGGAAGAAACTGCCGCTGTCATGCGGAGCAGACGGTGTGTGGTGTGTGGTGGGTGCGGGACGAGTAGGTTCGGGGTGTGTGGAACCTTGTGGAGAGGGGGCTTGCGTACCGTCCAAGGATATGATGATTTCGTTGCCGTCTTGTCCTGCAGGGCGCGAAGGCTCTGCGGCGGGTGTCTCCACAGGTTGTGGTTCCGGTTCGGGTTGCTCTTCCTGCGCAGGCTGAGCGGGTTGCTTGCTGTCCTTGTAGTAGTCGGCAATGGCATCCTCAATGCTCTTGGTGCCTACTGCCTCATTGATACCGGGGATGTCCGATACCTCGTAGCCCGTAGCGATGATGGTGACACGGACATTCTCGCCGAGCGTGTCGTCCACCGAGATACCCCACTGCACTTCCACATCTTCGCCTACCTCCTGTATGAATTGGTATATCTGGTCGTTCTCCTCCATAATGACAGCATGTTCCTGCGAACAGTATATCTGCAGGAGCACACGACTGGCACCCTTGACATCGCTATTGACAAGCGGCGAGTGCAGTGCCTCGTGGATAGCCTGTGTGATACGGTTTTCGCCACTCGCGGTGCCGACACTCATAATGGCAACATTGCCGTTCTTGAGGGTGTTGTACACATCGGCGAAGTCGGTGTTGATATACCCGGGTACGGTGATAATCTCCGCCACTGCCCGTGCGGCATTAGCCACCACGTCATCGGATTTGGAGAAAGCATTGAGCATATTGAGGTCTGGATATATCTGGCGCAGTTTCTCATTGTTAATCACGAGGATAGCGTCCACCTGTTCTGCCAGTTGGGCTACACCAATCATCGCCTTGCGTATCTTCTTCTTGCCCTCGAAAGCAAAGGGAATAGTCACGATGCCGACGGTGAGGATGTCCATCTCTTTTGCCACCTCTGCCACAATCGCAGAAGCACCCGTACCTGTGCCACCGCCCATACCGGCGGTAAGGAAGAGCATCTTGGTGCCATCGTTGAGTGCCTCATGTATGCGGTCGCGGTTCTCCTCTGCGTATTGTTGTGCAACCTCAGGTTTGCCACCTGCACCCAATCCAGGACCCAATTGCAGTTTGGCGGGTACGCTGCTGCGCCCGAGTGCCTGCTTGTCGGTATTGCAAACGAGGAAAGTGACGTCTTTGATGCCTTGCGAATAGAGGTAGTTGACAGCGTTGCAGCCGCCACCGCCCACACCCATCACCTTGATGATAGCGTCCTGCGCGAGGTCGAGGTCAATTGTGTTGATTACATCGTACATATAGTTCGTATTTACGTTGTTGCTAATTTAGTAGTTGTCGTTCTGAGCGGAGAAGATGTCCAAAGTGCCATCCTTGATTTTGTCCAGCAACCCCTTCTTGGGCGCATGGAGAGGTGCTTCGGGGTGATTGGCACGGTAGTTGGCACCGAGCAGCAAGGTTCCCACCAGCGATGAATAGACGGGTGCGCACATATCGTCGGGCGTGTCGGGTGTGAGGAACATCGCATGCGAACCGTACATGACGGGGATGCCGGTCTTGGTCTGAATGTACTGCTCCACGCCCTGCAACATAGATGCACCGCCTGTGATATAGAGTACGCCGATACGGTCTTCGTAATCACGAAGTACCTGCAAGACAGGGTCCAAGATTCGGTCTAACCCAGCAGCGATGACAGCAGCCACTTCGCGGGTGTCCATAACGATTTCCCCACCACTTGCGGGTGCGGGTATGCGCATACGGTAGTTGGTCTCGACCATGTCGGGCGAGGCAAAGCCGTAACTGCATTTGAGTTTCTCAGCATAAGGCAGGCTCATGCCTTGTGCCTCGATGTCGCGCGAGATGTCGTATCCGCCTTGTGGCACCACCTTGTTGCAAAGATATTGGTTGCCCTTGTATATGGTGAGGGTGGTAGTCTGCGCACCCATATCGAGAATGGCGCACCCGCGTGGCAGGTCTTCGTCTGCGGCTAAAGCACATAATAGTGCATCGGGGCGGACATAGATATGCTCGAGGTGCTTGGTGGAACGGTCGAAACTATCCAACACTTTCTGCTCCAGTTCGCGCAATCCGACAAAAGCAGTGAAATGGGTCTCTACGAGTGCGGCACGCTGTTCGGGAGCGGGTATGTCGTCCTGCTCTTTGCCATCGAGAACGAAATAGGTGGGTATGAGGTCAAGTACCGCCACTTTGGGGTTGTTCGCTTCTATTTTCTGCTTGCACTCCGCTTCCATCTCATCAAGGAGTTCCTGCGAGACTTCGCGTTTGCGCACCTGGTCGCGCTTGGAGAATACGTCCACAATCTGCATGGTCCGCCCACCGACACACACAAACGCCGATGGGAGTGTCTCTACCTTAATGCGATTGGCAAGCAACTTGAGCGTTTCGCTAATGGTAAAGCCCGCGTTGCTGCTGTTATTGACAATGCCGCGTTCCACACAGGGGAACTTGCCCGAAGCCTCCACGCCCAAGATGCGCAACATACCGTTGTCGGTATATTCCGCCGCCATTGCACGTACGGAGTCACTGCCGAGGTCGATAGCCACGAGAGGTGTGGGCTGTAGTGATTGTTGTTTTTTCTTTGCCATGCGCCTGATAGTGATTATTTGCGTCCCACCACTTGCCCTGCGAACCGGAGGTCGTATTCGCTGTAGTCGGGGTAGCCTATAAGGTCGAAGCCGTGGGTATAGAGTTTCTGTAACTTGTTCATCTTCTGCGGATAACCTTCCAACTCTCCAAGCAGTATGCGCGTGGGCATATCGCGTTGGGTGAGTATGATATGGCGCGGACTATTGACTTGCACACGCTGTATGCGTGTGCTCCAATAGTCATCGTGAGCCAGCCATTGCGCCATATCGAAGTATTCTTCGGCGGCGGCACGCCTGCTGACAGCCCCTTCGAGTGTCAGCACGTTGACTTTGACAGAGGCACGCATGGGCATTATCTTGCGGTCGCTGTCCACGTAATAGCAACCATCGTTTGCCACCACATAGATGACGGGGATACGCTGCGTAACTTTCACATACACAATGTTCCGTGGCGACTTGTAGCACTCTGCAGTGCGAATGAGGTCGTGGTGGAGCAGGCATTGCTCCACGGCGGCACAGTCAATCTCGTCCATGGGTTTGCCCAAAAACTCAAAGCCCGCACGGGTGAGGTAGGTCTGCAAGTCCTCGGCAGTAACGAACCGGCGTGCGATGCTGTCCTGCACCTCTATATATACGTGCGCGCAAGGGGCATTGGCAGGTTGGCGCGAGGTCCACACGCCTGCCACCAAGCCATACACAATACCTATAGCGGCAAGCACGGAGAATACTATGTTGCGGGCTTTATGACTCATGCTTGCAGGGCTTTGGTTATATCGGGTACTAAGCGGTCTATATCACCGGCACCGAGTGTGATGACAGCACAAGACTGATGCTGTGTGGCACATTCGCGGGTACGTGCGGCAAGGTAAGGCACCAGTTGCTCTTTGCTTACGAGGGCTTTGGCGCATGTTATCTTGCTGTATAGCAGTTCACTTGTGACGCCCTTGATAGGTTCCTCGCGTGCGGGATAGATAGGCAACAGCACCACCTCGTCCAACAGGCTCAATACTTTTGCAAAGTCATCGGCAAAGTCCCGCGTGCGTGTATAGAGGTGCGGTTGGAAGACTCCTATCAGATGTCGCTCGGGGTATAGCCGGCGTACGGACTCGATGCTTGCGCGTAACTCAGTGGGATGGTGGGCATAGTCGTCAATATACGCCACCTGCGGGGTGTTGATATGCACATTGAAGCGTCTGTACACGCCATGGTAGGTGGATAGTCCTGTGCGCAGTTCGTCGTCGGTGGCACCAGCCAAGTGCGCGATAGCCATAGCGGCAACGCTGTTCTCTATGTTCACCCACACCGGCACACCCAACTGCATATCATTCAGCACATTATCGGGCGTGTGATAGTCGAAGATTATCTGCCCATCTGCCACACGGATATGGTCGGCATAGAAGTCTGCCTGTTCGTCCACCGCATAGGTATATACGTGCTTTGCACCTGCTGTCCCGAGTGCAGGAATGGCATTCAATACGCTTTTCTTCACCACCAACGCCTCCTGTATCAACGAGGCATAGTGCACGAAACTGTCCATGTAAGCGAGCGGGGTGCCGTAGATGTCGAGATGGTCGGGATCCACACTGGTGATAACCGACATATAGGGCGACAAATGGTGGAATGAGCGGTCGTATTCGTCCGCCTCCACCACCACGAAATCACTGCGGTCGTCCAACAGCAGGTTGCTGTGGTAGTTGTTGGAAATACCGCCCAAAAAGGCGTTGGCACCGACATGGGAGGCATGCAAGATATGCGCTAGTATGGTGGAAGTGGTGGTCTTGCCATGGGTGCCTGCCACACAGAGGGCACGCATAGTGCGGGTGACCAATCCTAATGTCTCCGCACGCTTCTGAATGGTGAAACCGTGGTCACGGAAGTATTGGTAGATAGGTTCATCAACAGGCACCGCAGGGGTGCGAACCACAATGGTGTCGTCGGGTGACAACTGCTCCACTCCGTGGATGTCATCGCTATATTGGACATCTATTCCCTCTTGTTCCAGTTCTCTTGTTAGCGGCGAAGGCGTACGGTCGTAGCCCATGACGTGCTTGCCCTGCGCCGCAAAATACCGCGCAAGAGCACTCATGCCAATGCCTCCGATGCCGAGGAAATAGAACGTATGTATTGTTGCTTTACTATCCGTCATAGTTATTTTTTCTTTCATTATCGCGTCTGCCTGACCCTCGCAGACATCAAGCTTGCAAAGTTACACTTTTTATCGCACATATACAACCTAAAAAAACACATCACTCTTGCTTCTTAAACAACAACGGGACCTTCGCGCCATTCATATTCATTGGCACCTTTACCTCACTTGCCGATACAGCCTCAAACACCACCGAGTAACCTGCGACCGATACCGTATCTCCGCCTAAGCCCTCATTATTTCCATCCAACTCAAACGCACCACGACCGGCATAGCAACTATAGTACGTTACTCCTGACACTGTGCCTGTACTGGAAAGACCTGCCCGTTCTGCCATATCTGCAGGCAATACGTAAGTCAGCAGACAAGTATTATCCTGTTGCACCACAGCCGTTAGGGAGACCATACCCATTACACTTGCCTGCCACGTTCCCTCCATACGCAAACCATAGTCTTGAACAGCCACCTCGCGAACAAACACCACTTCTTCGTTCACAACCATACTATCGCCATGTACCACCAACGGCACATCTTCCGTCTCACCCTCAATAGAAATATGTATCACACCTTCACCTGTGAATGCATCATAATTCGTTATCTTTGCCCCAATGCCCATTGACTCCTCTCCATATATGGTAATAGGCATCACATCACTATCATCAGGCGCATACACCAGCATAGACATACAATCTTTTTGCCCCTGCACTGATTGTCTTTCGCGCCAACACCCCTCCAAACTGCCGCACTCCGGTATGACTGGCTTCACTCCACGATACAACATCACATCGCCTGCTGCCACAGACACTACTATCACCGTATCGTTTTGCGCCTGCAGAGGCAGCTGAACACCCTGCCCATGCAAACTGCCATTCCCCTCTGACGGATAATACAATAGTTCCATCTTGTCTGTACCGTCCAAACGCCCGTTTATATAATGCGTCCACACGGCTTGCATAGGGTACAGAGGCGAGGTACGCTTGTGCGTATGCCGCAGTGTGGAATCTCCACCCACTTCCAATGCATACCAACTATTTGTTGCATCAGGCTTACTTGCCCAATAACCATTGAGGTTACGCGGATAACTACTCTCAACCGTATTATCACACCCCGACGTCCCCAACAACACCGCTGCACAGACAGCAAACAACCACATTTTCTTTACATTCATATCCTTACATTTTTATCTTCCACACACCAAACCGACAAACAAACACACCATTGCTCTTTCCACAATGGCTGTACATCTGTCTCTATATGCCGCTTCCCTTGTTCAAACGGCACTACAAAGATAATACAAAAACGAAGAAAATCCAAATTTTCAATGGCACTTTCTTCGTTTTTTCGCCAAAATGGTGCATTTTGCATTTTCGGCTTATAATGCGCTGAAAATCAATGCAAATAAATCTTCATTTTTTCATAGGTTTCCCTGCACTTTTTTCAAGAGCCTTCATTGGCACGACTACCTCACATGCTCACTGATGTAACCGTTCACAAACTCAACGGTACCATAGTGGTTCTTGATTTGAGCAATCACAGTTACTGCATCACCAACAGTTATAGCGGGTTCTCCTGTATATTTCTGGTTGTCAATATATTTAAGACGATAGGCAATCATTTCCTGTGTGCCATCGGCATCTTTCATCTTGAAAGTAATGTTGCCATATTGGGAACTTGCTTCCGTTACTTCAGTGATAATACCGGCTACCTTATATTGGTCGGCAGTAGTAGCACCTTGCTCCAATTTCTCACCTTCAGCATAAGCCTCTGCCACTGTCAGCACTTTCGGACCTTCTATTGTGGACAGGTCAAAGGTATTTGTGGTGCGAGTGATATTACCTTGTATCAACTCAAAAGTGCTAACATCATCTTTTACGTAGTTGTACAGACGAGCCTCAATAGTTACGGTGTCACCTACGCTAATCTGCCTGCCACTAACAAACTTGTCCCCATTGAGCCCCTTGATGTTATAGCAATAGAGTTCGTTGGTACCATTCTCGGTGATGTAGAATTGTGCAGTGCCATAACTTAAATCAACACCTCTCACGCTCTTTACGATACCACGAACCTTCATCACGCCCGTAGTGTCACTTGCGCCTAACTTGGCTCCTGCCTCCAAGGCTTTCGATACAGAGATTTCACCGTCTTGATAACCCAAGTCCACCACTTCGGGGCACAATGTCCACTTGTATTGAGAGGCATCGGAGAAATCATAGGTAAGATTTAGCATATTTGCATCGGATGTTAATTGCAGTTCTTCCCATATCACGCCCTGTTTTACCAATACTACGTTTTCCCATGTACCCGCTTGGCGGAACTTAAAATTAAAGGAATAACCTTCTTGAGCGTCGAAAGTTGCAGTCCAAACAGTGCGTGTTTCGTTTGGTGTCATCAATGTTCCTCTCCAATCATCAAAATCACCAATAATCTCCATATCATAATCTCCACATGTAGGTGCTTTCACGGTCACACTATATGTCTGTTTCGGAGTACAATCACTCTTTTGCCAACCGCCGATTTCGATGTATATGACACCGCGGTCACTATTTACTTGTATATTACCATCTGCAGACTTGGAAACAGCGGAGGTGGTGAAATTCATATCATAATCCCAATCTACAGCCTGCCCTTGCCAAGCGCCATCATTGGCGTAAATAAGGCATATCTTACCTGCCATATAGTTATCCACATAATTGCCTTCTTCATTTGTTCCTTCCCAACCGGCAAGACCAACCCTATACTCTGCCGTGTACCAGTTCTTGTAGCCCTCAACAGGAGCAAACTTCAGGCAATTCTCAGGACTTGCCTGAGCATTCATTTCACCGTCGCTGTAGGTGTTTTCTCCCGACCATGTAAGACCATCGAAAGAACCTTTGAAAGCAATACCATTACACTCTGTACCTTCGGGGATGCGGATCACAAGGCGCACCTTGTTTTCTCCACTATTGTCAAAAGAAGGGATACTCTCCACCGATACACGGCACTGCGCAGTAACATCTCCGTACTTGGCAGTAATAGTAGCCGTACCTTCGCTGATACCTGTTACCTGTCCGTCCTGACTCACCGTTGCCACAACTGGGTTGTCAGATGTTAATGTACAATAACTGGTGATGTCATACCCTTGATTGTCGTAAACCGTTATATTATGGGTATAACCGGTTTTTACTGCTATGTCAGAGGAGTAGAAAGATATGGATGATACCTCATACACTACGATGTCATAGGTAGCCGTCAGACTTCCGTGAGTGGCAGAGATGGTGGTTTCTCCGTTGCCTACATACGAAGCCGTTCCTTGCACGTCAATAGTAACCACATTCGTATTCGAAGATGCCCATACAACCTTCGGCATATCGTACTCGGACGGGTACCAACGCAGTACGCTGGCAAATTGCAAGGGAAAGAAGTCTTTGCGGAGATATGTAACATTGTTGTCAAAGTACAGACTCTCGATGTCCTTTACTGTCACTATACACGTTTGGCTGCGGTTGCTGAGGGTGGCGGAGATGATAGCCATACCCGCCTCCAATGCCGTTACTTCGCCTTGCTGGTTGACGGTAGCCACATCCTCGTTGCTGGAGAACCAAAAATAAGTGTTCTCGGGCAAAGTGTTCTTGCTGAGCGATAGTTGCTGTGTATAGCCCGCCTGCAATATAGCCATACTGGGCTTGACGGTGAAGGTGTTATCTGTCTGCACATTCGCAGAGAATGTAATGCTGTCCAACTCGGCAGGACTGTAATGCCCGCCTTTCCACAAGTACATTTGTGCCATACTGCTCATACTGATAAGGAGTACGGAAATAAGTAATGATAACTTTTTCATAATGCTATTTCTTTATCAAATTTCGATTATTTGCTTTAGTATATGCTATGGGATATTCTTGAGTAGTTTGTGGTATCAATGGATGTGGCAAGCACAATTATATGCAAACACGCCGATTTTCTTTTTCATCCTAACAATGCCACCTCAAAACGGTATATTACTCCACTTTTATCCCTGTCACAGTGTAGGTATGACCGCCACGGAGTATCAGCACTTGACCATCACGAATCACTTTGCGAATCGTAGTGTCATCATCTGTGCTATTGTTGTTAACAGATGAATAAATATCTTCTTTAACGTTGTAAAACTCTTTCCAGTACGGAGCCTCGGAATATGCCTGACGCGTACCCGCTGGCACGATGAGCATCGTGGAGCGGTCCACGTCTTCAAACGTCTTCGCCTCTATGGTTGGCGGCACCTGCGCCCGTACACGTATTTGTTGCAATTTCCCGCACAAAGCAAATCCGTTATCCTCTATCGACCTCATAGTGCTCGGCAGTACGAGTTCCTTGAGGTACGAGCAACCATAGAAGGCTGATTTTCCGATGGTGGTCACCCCTTCGGGAATGGTTATCGTCTGCAAGTCATGACAGTGGTAGAACGCCCAATCGCCGATACTCTCTATGTCTGTGCCTCTAAATACAACGGATTGCAAAGAACGGCAATTCTCAAAGGCACTGGTCCCAATACGCTTCACAGAAGCGGGAATGGCAATAGATGTCAGGTACTTGCAATTGTTCAATGCTGCAACTCCTATAGTCTGTAAGTTCTCTGGCAATACTATCGAACGAAGCCTGTAGCCTCCCATCGGAAAATACGTATCGTCCTCTGCATATCCCAATTGGTCTATCGGGGTCACAGACAGGTCGATGTGTACCGGGTTTGATTCCAACAAGCGTTCCATGTCAATCACGCCACCGGAGATAATGACTGTATCTGCACCCGTTCCCCAAAACTCCCGCGAGTTGCGATACATATCAGCAGACATTCTGACGTATGTCAAGCGAGTGTTGGAATTTACAATAGGTCCGTTACTTTCCACCTTGGCATCAGAACCAAGGTACTCGAAGCGTGTAAGCAGGTCACAATCAAAGGCTTTCCAACCGAAGTACGTCACAGAAGAAGGAACAACCACTTCTGTCAGGGCATAACCATGAAAGGCCTCACTGCTAATCGACGTAAGTCCTTCGGGAAGTACAACATGGCTGAAATCGATATTGTAGAGGTCTCGCCACGTAGCGTAGTTCGCCAAGTCCATATCTCCGTAACCCGTGATGGTGAGAGTCGAAGTGGCGGCATCCAATGCCCAGTACAGGTTTCGCCCGCATCTGCCACGGCTGTCTTCTGCTTCTCCTGTTTTGACGCACGGAGCAGCATAACCTTGCTCCTTAAACCCGAACATCGGCTCGTCGAAGTCATCGCCATAGAACTCATCACTGGTCTTGGTGCCTGTGTACTTTGCAAATGCAAAGAGGCAGTCAGCACAGGGAGCCTGTGTGGTAGCCGTCTCCTGACCTTCCCACATCCACCAACCGGCACCGGCTTCTTCTGCGGTAAACTCAAAGCCGAAAATCTGACCATAGACGCACAGGGTTGAATCCTTTTGGGTAACCTCTGCAGCCAATTTATCTTTGTCTGTGAAAATTTGGGCATAGTTCACGGTCATACCGTAGATATTGCCACTGATTTGTTTCAAACGGTTTGTATTGCCGTTCACATCACCCTTGCTGGTCCACTTGTTGATAGCGATACCACGGGTTGCGCCTTCTGCAGTAGGGGTACCCTTTACGAATTCCTCAAGCCATGTGCCGGTGATATCCACTGCAAACGTAAAGGTCTCATCAACCTCCATATCGTTAGCGGCAGCAAATTCGCCTTTCGTACAATCGTACTTAACAATGTAACGCCCATCTGCGCCAACAGGGTTGTTGAGCGTGTGAGCAGCAAGATTCATACTCCCCAAAAGGGTTGTAAGAGCAACAAGAAGAAATGCTTTTCGCATACTAAAAATGTTTTGTGTGGAGACCGGCTTCCTATCTCCGTGTTTATTGATTAAAAAGAACGTGAAGCCATTGGACAAAGCCAATATCGTCCCCGTTTTCTTGGTAGTTTGTGTTGCAAAATTACTGCTTTTTCTTCAACTATGCAAATAAAAATTGCACTACCCTATATCAACCACACTAAAATTACATATCATTCCGGCGACGCGGACGACACTTGGGGGACGACGTTTTTGGGGCGACGCTTGGGGGACGACGTTTTTGGGGCGACGCTTGGGGGACGACGCGGCTCGCGTCGTCATGCGCCGCAGGCGCACTTTCCTCTTACTCATGTAATTATTCAAACCTTACCAAGATAAAAAGTCCCGTAACTTGAGTAGAACTCCTTTATCAGTTTTAAGGAGTCTCCTCTCATTTTCTTGATGTCTTCGTGTGTGTATCGTGTTAAGTGTATGAGATTAGTATGTGGTTAGTATGTGATTAGTATGTGATTAGTATGTGATTAGCGAGTGGATAACGGGAGGATAGCACATGCTTCTGGGGAACGTGAAGCGTAAGGCAGGTGTGCGTAGCACACTGAGTGCCATAGCGAGGCGAAAGCCTGTGGCTTTAGCAGAATACCTTATCGGATCGCATCGTCAGCGTATCCAACGCGTTTCGCGTTTTCAATAACCCAAAATGTGGTATATTTATTGTACCCCCTCTTGAGGGGATGGGAAAAGTCGGAGTGGAGTCGTCAGCCCCTATATATACTTCCCCGTAATGCTTTTCGGGTTGCGGCGGATGTCTTCCACAGTGCCGGTGGCGACGACCTGCCCGCCATCGCGTCCGCCTTCGGGACCCATGTCGATGATATAGTCGCAGGCACGGATGACATCGGGGTTATGCTCGATGATAATCACCGTATTACCCTTGTCCACAAGGCGGTGCAACACGCCCAGCAGCACACGGATATCCTCGAAGTGCAAGCCCGTCGTCGGCTCGTCCAATATATATAAGGTGTCGCCCGTGCCGGGACGTGCCAGTTCGGTAGCCAGTTTCACTCGCTGGCTCTCGCCGCCCGACAGGGTAGTGGACGACTGACCCAATTTGATATACCCCAAGCCGACGTCCTGCAACGTCTTGATTTTCTTCAGTATATACGGCTGATTGGCAAAGAACTCCACCGCCTGGTTGATAGTCATATCCAGCACCTCGGCTATCGACTTGCCGCGGAAACGCGCCTCGAGTGTCTCGCGGTTGTACCGTTGTCCGCCACAGACCTCGCAGGGCACATACACATCGGGCAGGAAGTGCATCTGAATGGTCTTGTAGCCGTTGCCTGCGCATGCCTCACACCTGCCGCCCGCATTGTTGAACGAGAAGCGACCTGCCTTCCACCCGCGTATCTGCGATTCGGGCAGTTGGGCAAAGAGGTTGCGGATATCCGTGAAGACGCCCGTATAGGTAGCGGGATTGCTGCGCGGAGTGCGTCCGATAGGCGACTGGTCCACGGCTATCACCTTGTCTATCAAATCAATGCCATCTATGGAATCATAAGCCAACGGAGCCTGCAGGCTGCGATAGAAGTGTTGGCTCAGGATAGGGAAAAGGGTCTGGTTGATGAGCGTGGATTTGCCGCTTCCGCTCACGCCTGTAACGCCAATCATGCGCCCCAACGGGAATGCCACGTCCACACCTTTGAGGTTGTTGCCCCGACAGCCATGCAGCACCAACTGCCCTTTGTCGGGTAGGTCTGTGCGTGTCGGGTGGTCGTCACGGTCTGCCTCACCGCGGAGATAACGGGCAGTCAAGGTATCGGCTTTCAGCAGTTCCGCAGGGGTTCCCTCGAAGCATACGTACCCGCCAAGACGCCCTGCCTTGGGACCGATGTCCACGATGTAGTCCGCTTGCCGCATCATCTCCTCGTCATGCTCGACGACAATCACGGAGTTGCCCATGTCGCGCAGTTGCTTGAGCGAGTCGATAAGCCGCTGGTTATCACGCTGGTGCAGACCGATACTTGGCTCATCGAGGATATACAGCACATTCACTAACCGGCTGCCCACCTGCGTTGCCAGACGAATACGCTGGCTCTCACCGCCCGACAGGCTGTCCGAAGACCGCGAGAGCGACAGATACGGCAAGCCCACGTCCAACATAAAGTGCAGGCGCGAGGTGATTTCCTTGAGTATAGGTTCTGCTATAGTGCGTTGCTTGTCAGACAGTTGCGGGGTGATACTCTCCAAGAAAGGCGTCAGTTCGGCAATATCCATGCCTGCCATCTCGGCGATATTCTTGTCCGCTATGCGGTAACTGAGTGCCTCCTGCTTCAATCTTTGCCCGTGGCAGACGGGGCACTCCACCCACGATACCTCGGCATCGTCTTTCTCATCATCGTCCTGCTGTTGGACGTACTCAAGCATACGTTGGTACCAGTTGGCATCATCATGAATGATGTCGCTCATCTGCTGCTCGTTCTCCTCGATGGTGGTGTTGGCACGCACGCGCCCCAAGCCCTTGCAACACGGGCACCAGCCCTGCGGCGAGTTGAACGAGAACGTATGGGGGGCAGGCTCGCTGTACGAGAGCCCTGTAGTCGGGCACATGAGGTTGCGCGAGAGATAACGGGGTACTTGGGAAGACGATGCTTGGGGGACGACGCGGCTCGCGTCGTCATTAGGTACATTGTACATTGTGCATTGCGCATTAGGCATTTCGCATTGCACAATCATCATCACGCCGTCGCCCTGCGTCATAGCCTTGTCCACCGTTTGCCTGAGCCGCTTGACATCTGCCTCGGGTGTTGTCCCCAGCAGGTCAGGCGCAGGCATCTTCAACCGGTCCACCACCACTTCGATGGAGTGATTGCGATAGCGGTCCACCTTCATGCCCGGGGTTACGTCCACCACTTCGCCGTCCACCCGCACACGCAGGTACCCCTTGCGGCGGATAGTCTCGAAGAGTTCCTTGTAGTGCCCCTTGCGGTTGTGCACCAGCGGGGCAAGGACAAGCACCTTCTGCCCTGCATAGTCGCGGAGCAGCAGGTCCACTATCTGCTCGTCGGTATAGCGCACCATCTTCTCGCCCGACAGGTAGGAGTAAGCCTCACCCGCCCGCGCAAAGAGCAGTCGCAGGTAGTCGTAAATCTCCGTAACGGTGCCCACCGTACTGCGCGGATTGCGGCTGGTGGTCTTCTGGTCGATACTGATGACGGGCGACAGCCCCGTAATCTTGTCCACATCGGGGCGTTGCATAGTGCCGATATACCCCCGCGCGTAGGAAGAGAACGTGTCCAAGTACCTCCGTTGCCCTTCGGCAAAGATGGTGTCGAAAGCCAACGACGACTTGCCACTGCCCGACAAGCCGGTGATAACCACCAACTTGTCACGCGGTATGCGCACGTCCACATTCTTCAAGTTGTGCACCCGCGCACCTGTAATTACTATGTCATTCTCTGTATTGCCCACGATAATCAGCCTGCAAAGTTACAAAAAACACACGAACTACGCAACATCGCAAAGCAAAGCACCTAACAGAAATCACCGGCAAGCCCCCATACCTAACCCAATGGCATGAAAGCGAACCGATAAAAAACCGGCCTATCTCTCCGAAAAAAACGCAAAAAGCACATTTTCATTTGTTTGTGTGCCCAAAAAGCAGTAACTTTGCGGGCCTTTTCGAGTAAAAGGCATACCATTAATTACTAATCAGGGCAGGCAACTCGTGCAGTTGTAGCCCACAAAAACAACAAACAAATGGCAACAAAAATTCGTTTGGCTCGTCATGGTCACAAGGACTATGCTTACTACCACATCGTAGTAGCCGACAGCCGCTCGCCTCGTGATGGTAAAATCATCGAGCGCATTGGTTCATTCAACCCTAACACCAACCCCGCTACGGTGGACTTGAAGTTCGACCGCGCATTGTATTGGGTAGGCGTAGGTGCACAACCCACCGACACGGTCCGCAACATCCTCTCCGACGAGGGCGTGATGCTCATGAAGCACCTCAACGGTGGTGTCGCTAAGGGCGCATTCAACGAGGAAGAAGCACAAAAGCGTTTCAACGCTTGGAAGGCTCAGAAAGATGCCAAGAACGGCAAAATCTCGCAAGAGGAGGCTACCAAGAAAGCCGCTGCCGCAAAGGCTCTGCTTGCACAAGAGGTAGAGGCTAACAAGGCAAAGGCTGCTGAATTGGCAAAGAAACGCCAAGAGGCTGCCGAGGCTCTCGCTGCCAAGGCTCAGGAGGCTGCTCAAGAGGCTGCCGCTGCTGAGGCGGAAGCAAAAGGCGAAGAGGCTCCTGCCGAGTAACACGAGCCGGCAAACAAGCACGAAAGAGACTGCCTGACATGTTTATGTTTAGGCAGTCTTTTTTATGTCTGTTTCGCTGATTGGGCGTATGGTATTTGTGGTTAATCGGTGGCAATACTGTGCAGCCGTCCGTTCCATTGACGACCTACGGTCGGAACTAACACAAAAGAAAAACGGACACCCTCAGGCGTCCGCTTTTCTTATTACATATCGTCATGCGCATGCATCTGCTGTACATACTTTGCGTGCATCATACGCTCGCGTTTGATTTCAGATGGCTTCTCAAACTGCTGACGACGGCGCAACTCTTTCACCACGCCTGTCTTATCGAATTTGCGTTTGAATTTCTTAATCGCGCGCTCAATGTTCTCACCTTCTTTTACCGGTACGATAATCATTGCATACACCTCCTTCTCCGTTCTCTCCGAGCATTTAGCCTGTTCCGAGTGATAGCGGGTGTTTAAGTCTCCCGCATGACCTTTTTATGGTTCTACATTCACACCCGCTGCGCGGGCTTGTTCTTTTCTCTCTACAAAGGCTGCCCAACCTGTGTCAAGCAGCCTTTCGTACCCAGAGCCGGGGTCGAACCGGCACAGGGGTGAACCTACTGGTGTTTGAGACCAGCGCGTCTACCGATTCCGCCATCTGGGCTTTGTTTCAAAAGCGGCTGCAAAGGTAGTGCTATTTTCTGATATATGCAAACGTTGCTGCACGTTTTTCCCATTTTTATCCGAATATCCAGCCTTTCCGCCGTTTCTTACCGAACAAACACACCACTATACAAGAGACAACAACCACTCATCCTCTCCTATTTCTTAATACTTATAAACGCTCGCTCATAACGAGAGGATAGCGAGTGGATAGCGGGTTGATGCAAAGAACAAGATGCTGTAATTGTTAAATTATACAATCATCCTATCCATCCAATATCTCGACAACGCATGGGAGACGACGCGGCTCGCGTCGTCATTAATATCATCCACAGATTGCCCTCTCCCCATTTTTAGGGACTTGCAGGTGTGCAAAAAAAGCAGTACCTTTGCCGCCGAAATGAAACAATGGTGGGCAAATAACATAGCCGTAGTGCTGATAATATGCTTCGTATGGGCGGGGTCGGGCGTGAATGCCGTCCGATACTGCTGTAGCGACTGCCGCCACGCCGGCATCGAGCATATACTGGACCACTCCTGCGACCGAGTACACCACCACACTCCCCTTCGCAGCCAAGACTGCTGTCATCACGGCGACGGCTGCACATTCGCCCGTTTGCAGGTGAGCAACGGGGGCATCAGCAGTACCGTACAGGTGCCCGAGGCAACGACCTTGGACGTATTGGCATTGCCCGCCATTGAGCAAGAGATACTCCTGCTCGCCACGGCGAAGGTAGAGGAATACAACTGCAAAAACACGCGGCAGACAATCCCCCTCACAGGGCGAACTGTGTCCATTAGTAACCGCTCCATTCTTATTTAGACACCCCTCATCCCTTATCGCATAAGGGACACGGACAGCCTGTAACATCTGTTGTCACAGGAGCATGGCATTTGTACGTAAGTGCCTGCATAACAATCACAAGTAACATAAACTATAAAGATAACAATATGAAGTTCAATCACATTGTATTTATTGCACTGATGGCATACACCACCTTGATATTGGGCGGCTGCCACCATCAGCACACACACCACGAACACGATCACGAACACGAGACAACGGAGCACCACGAGCATAAGGCGGGCGAAATCGTCTTCTCGCCCGAGAAAGCCGCTGCGGTAGGGTTGGAAACCGAG
>CAKVBV010000029.1 GCA_934725535.1 uncultured Bacteroidales bacterium
TGAAAGGTCTCGCTTGGTTTGGTGGAGTCGCAGAATCTTCTCTTCTATGGTATCGGCAGCAATGAGGTGATAGACCGTTACGCTGCGGTGCTGCCCGATACGGTAGGCGCGGTCGGTAGCCTGCTGTTCGATAGCGGGGTTCCACCACGGGTCGAGGTGGATGATATAGTTGGCATTGGTCAGGTTCAGCCCCAGACCGCCCGCTTTGAGCGAGATAAGGAATACGGCTTTCTCCCCGCGCTGGAAAGCCTCCACCATCTGCTGCCGTTGCGCAATAGGGGTACTGCCGTCCAAATAGAAATAGTCGGTTTTGTCTTCGTCAAGCACTTGTTTGGCTTGCGACAGGAAAGAGGTGAACTGACTGAATACCAATACGCTGTTACCACCTTCCACTATCTGCTGTACCAACTGGCGCATATCCTCCAGTTTGGAAGAAACGGCAGTGATGCTCTTGTCCACCAAGGACAGCGAGCAGGCGGCTTCGCGGAGACGGGTGATATTGCTCAGCAGGCTGACCGTTACCTTGTCCTCTGCTTCCAATTCCTTTTGTGCCTGTATGCGCAGGGCTTCGTATTCCATCCGTTCGCTGTCCGTGAGCGTGATGCGGCGTATAATATCCTCTTTCTCGGGCAGTTCGCTCAATACATCGGTTTTGGTACGGCGCAAGATAAACGGCTGTATGATACGGCGAAGGGTGGTACGTTTGTCCGTATCCTGCTCCTGCTCAATAGGCAGGATGAATTGCGTACGAAAGGCTTCAAAAGAGCCCAATAGTCCCGGATTGAGAAACTCCATCAGGTTCCATAGTTCGCCGAGGTGGTTCTGGATAGGTGTACCCGTCAGCAGCAGCCGTGCTTTGGATTGCAGAGCCATTGCGGCAGCCGACATCTTGGTGGAGCGGTTCTTGATAGTATGGGCTTCGTCCAAGCAGACCACGTTCCATTCTTTCTTGGAAAGCAGTTCCGTTTCGCGTGCCAGCAGCCCGTAGGTACAGAGCAGCACATCATACTTGCCTTGTGAGTCAATGACCAACTGTCTGTCCTCGGCGTCGTTGAAGATACTGACACGCAAGGCGGGCGCAAAACGCATTATCTCGTTCTGCCAGTTGAGTACCACGGACGCAGGAGCAACCACCAAAGATGCCCCCTCTTCGGCACGCTGCAGGAGAAAAGCAATAGCCTGTACCGTCTTACCCAGACCCATATCATCTGCCAGACACCCGCCTGCTCCCCATGCGGCAAGACGGCTTATCCATTCATATCCTATCTGCTGATAATCGCGCAACTGCGCTTTCAGTCCGCGGGGCAAGTCCACACGCATGGTAGAGGCTTCGGAGATTTGCTTGGCAAGCGAACTGACCTGCCGGTTGGTATGAATGACACCGTCAGAAGAACGGATGATGTCAGCCAAAGAACCTGCTTGGTAACGTGTGATACGCGCCTTGGTCTTGTCTATCTGGGCAATCTGTTCCAGTTTGTGCAACTGCTTTGCCAGCGACTCGCTCAGAGCAAGAAACTCCCCGTTGTCCAATCGCACAAAACGTTTGCCCACAGAGTCGGAGCGCAGCAGACGCAGCAACTCGGACATTGCCACGATATGTTCGTCTTCCATTTGCAGCGTCCCCTCTACTTCAAACCAGTTCTGTTTCTGACGCAGTTGCACAATGTTATAGGGACTTTGCTTGGACGTATGCACTTTGAATTTCCCGCCTTGTGGCCATTCGACAATGTAGCGGACAGGACATTCCTGCAAGAAAGCGAGTAATGACAGCACGCCCTCCAAACTCAATCCGAGAGTACCATCTGACGGTATGTGAGTGCTGCTCTGCGCAAAAAACTGTTCCAAGGGCATTAGCATCTCTGCCTCTGCTTTCAGGTCGCGCTCTATCTGATAGCGTTTACCCTTCTCCTCATCGAAGACAACGGCATCTCCTTTGCCGGGGAACAGACGCAGGCGGCTTCCCTCGAAAGGCGAGATATAAACGGACACGTTAAATAGGTCATCTTCGGGTTCGATACGTATGGTCGGTATGGTCTGTGCCTGTCGTTTCTCCAATGTAGAACCACCCTCTACCAGCGATGAATGAACCTCTATTGTTCCTTTGGCAGATTCAAGGAATGCTTTGAGCGGAGCCTCAGCCTCAAGAGGGAATTCACGTATCCTCAGTAGTTTGTCAAAAATAGAAAGTTCCTGTTTCGACAACTGATATATGGTTATGCTTTCTTTCTTATTCCAAACATACATCAACGTGGAGATGTTGTGCTCATCGGGCAGGTTGGACTTGATAGTAAAAGTATTCCCCTTTTTCTCAATCTGTAGGAAAGGCTTTTCGCCAATCACTTGTATCGGTTGGTATTTCTCCGTGCGGTTATTGTACAATAGCAGTTTGTCGGTATCAATCAGAGACGGCAGGCAAGAAGCAAGCGGGATTTCATCGTCATAGTAATAACTGTTCATATAAGCGCAAGCACGTGCGATGGCTTGGTCTTTTTCGTCGGCATAGGCGATGGAGTGGTTGAGGAAACTGCGGACGGATGCATGAGAGGGAGTACCCCAACGGTCGGAACGCAGCCATTTCTGTTGCATCAACTTTACGTCATCATCGTCCGTACTATGCAGTACATATACCAAGCGTTGCACGCGTTCCGGTGCGGGAGTAGCATCTTCTTTTGCCTTCGATTTGGTCAGGTCGGTTAACTGCTCCAAGACTATTTCCCATTGGCTCTTGCGGCGCAAGGTGCTGAATATGGGTGCGCCTCCGAGTGTATGCAGCAAAGTATCATAGTCTTCACAAGGTTTTCCTGTGGTACTCAATTCATAGCGTAGCAATGCCCATTGGCAGGTGGTTTCGGGCAAAGAGCAATCCATACCGAAATGACGGAGTATGAGTGCAGTGAGCCATTGCAGTTGCACTGTGCCTTTCTGCATGATGTATGCCATTTCCTGTTTCAGAGCCTTGGCATCCTCGCCATTGATGATAAATTTTGCTATTAACCGAGCCGGGCGGAATATCAGGAAATCTTCTGTTTCTTTCTTCCGTAAGAATTGCTGCGCGCGTTTTGTTTCTCTGTTCTTGGCAAAGCAGAGCAGCATATAGAATGACAGCAGCGCATTGGGGAATACGTTCTTGAGGTCTGATATCCGGTTGTGCAGTTTCTGTGCTTCGGTGAATAGTTTCAGACTGCGAGGATAGTCGCCTGCATAGAGTGCAAGAATGGCATCGGGGAGGACAGACCACTCGGTGGCAGATGTTTCGTTTTGCTTGAAGCGCACAAAATGACCGGTTGCCATAAAGTAGAAGCAATCTACCATATCGTGTATGTGCAATACAGGATACCGTGGGTTTAGTTTGTGGTAGGTATCTATCTGTTCGTGCCATTGTGCGCAAAATTCGGGTGTGAGTGGCTGATTTAATTGCTGCTTGAAATTAAAGCACGAAAGAGCAAACTCAGTCAGAGTATTTATAGGCATACTCGATAGTGCCGCAGCAAAAAAGTCGGTTCCTATCCAGTCTTGCAGTGCCTGAAAAGCATATTCGGTCCAAGAGCGTGCAAGACTTAATGACTTACTAATATCCTGCAGATTATGTTCGCCGGCATAATAACGTTGGCACAAGACCCAGTAGAGATTGCTCTTGGATAGTTGTTGCTTATAGGGCAACTCATTCCAGCGTTTTATCCAATCAGGGTGGCGGTCAATGGTATATAGTATAGCCGAAAACAGACACTTGGGCGCAACAACAATATGGTAAGGGTAGGTGATGAGGTAGCCCTCATTCAGCAGTTTCTCCCTTATCTTTTTGGTGCGAGTGATTGTCCAATCGTTTATCCGGCACAGACCTGTCATTGTATCATAGGTTTCAATCTCCCGACTGAAACCCACAAACCCGAGTATCTGTTTCTCGATTTCTGTGAGTGATGCTATAGGAGTGAACCATTCATTGGGCAATTTGCCGGCTACGATGTTTTCTTCGGGGAATAAGGTATTCATGTTAAACAGGAATAGTTTGTGAAGAAGAATGGAATGAGTGTTATTGCTCTAATGGCAACTGCGGTAGCCGACACTGATGATTGCGTCCAGATTATAGAACTGCGTGTTGTAGATATTACCGTCCTCGGCAGTATGTTCCAAAATGGAACATACTTGATTCTTGTTCAATTCTCCGCTATCGAATATATTGTTGAGATGCTTTGTGATGGCGGGTCTTTCTACATCAAAGAGTGCTGCAATGGCTTTCTGCGAAGCCCACAGGGTCTCGTCTTTGTAGAATACCTCTATACCATTCGCCTTGTCTTCCAACTGAAAGATAAGGAACTCGGCGGTACTATTTCGTATTTGCAAGGTGGGTGTCATAAATCTGTAGTATTCATTTTATTACTTGCCAATAGCCACCACGGGTAGAGGAACCCATACGCTGAATACGTCCTGCGTGTTTCAGTTTGGTGATGTGTTTCTGGACTGTCTTCACAGCAAGCCCTAATGCTGAAGCCAACTCCAACCTTGTGATAGTAGGAGTCTCCCGAATAAGATTGAGTATAGCGATGGTTGTATCTGTTGTATTAGGCACCTCATTAGATACCTCATTAGGCACCCCATTAGGCACCTCCTGTCGGGTTGTCTTTGTTGATGTATTTGTCGCTGACGAGGCTATACGGTTTGCATCCTTGACTATCACTTGAAAAGCAGTTACATATTGTACATTAAAGATAGGCTCACCATTCTCATTTTGGCGTAGCAATTCAGTAACCTCTTGTATGCCATGGTTGAACTTATTGACATAGTTGAACAGTCTCATCATTTCTGCCAACACAGGATTACGATAGTCATTAACGTACGGGAAGTTTTCAGGTCGAGCCTGTCCGTAGAGTCCCCCAGCGTTCAGTATCTCAATATGGTCATCAAACTGATAGAACCGTGTAGGGGTATTCGATTGATAATCACGGTGCATAATTGCATTCATCAATAACTCGCGCAAAGCCTTATACGGATAGTTACAGATATCTTTTTCGCGCAAAATGCTGATAGAAACCGGACGCTTGGTGATTATGGCATCACGGATAAAGTTCTCCAGCAAAGGAAGCATCGTATAAAGGCAACCTGAAAAACGGCGCTCATTAAGAATCTCTCCACCTGTATTTTGCCCGCGGAAACGCACATACTGCAGGTAACAACCGGGTAAGATGTATTCCGGTCGCTTCCCAAACATTATGATAGCAGCATACGTGGGACATTGCCATTGCAAATTATACAAGTGCAACGCTGCCAATTGTTCCTCCACAGGACGATGGTCGTTTGCCAATGTATCCGAATCAATCGCACGAGGCAGATATTGCGACAATATGGTATCCACATCAATATCCGCTAATGTCGTTCCCCTGCAAGGGCGTGTATCAAAAGACGGAAGAGCCGCAGCACAACGCTCTGACAAGAGACGTTCTTCGTCCCGATTGGCAATATCCCGTCGGGGACCAATACGGACAAATGTACGACCTCTATAGCGCACGGGGGTATCAAATGATGGAGTTACGTCCACTACCAACACATCGCCATCGGAAGTTTGTACTTTCTCCGTAGTCATCATTGGCAGGGGCAGTATATTTCCGTCAGAACGAATTGCAGATATGCGTTTCATCAGAGCATCGTCCACCTTCAACCCGCTGATATGCCCATGGTCATCTACCCCTATTAGCAAATAGCCATGTTTACCGGATGCCGGTAAGTCATTGGCAAAAGCACATATTGCTTCTTGGAATTTATCCATATCAGAAGTGGAAACCGTACGTTCAATACGATAACTCTCATCACTTGTCAGCAGGACTTGTAATTCTGATTCTGTCATAGGTTGTTTGCTTATTTTTTCTTTTATTTGTCTGCCGGTTATTCGTTTTTGTCAATCTCCTGCATCAGTCTGTCGGTCTGCAAGAGCACGCGGATGATGCGGGTGTAGTGGGCGAGGTCGTCGAAAGAGAGCGTGCGGGTCTTGCGGTCTTTCAACCACTTTTGGGCGGGTTGGTAGCCGCCGATATAGAACTGCCAAGCCGTGTCGGGGACGTTGTCAAAGTACTGGGTGGCATTGATATAGACACGGTTGTTTTCAAAATACGGCTTATCTACCACGCAGTCGCCCGAGACGGGGAAAGTAGCCACATCGGGCATATCGGGCACGGTGTGCATTAGGTGCAACTCGCGCAGGCGGTGCCCAAACGACACGAAATGCTCAAACTGCTCGCTGCTCTCGGGGTACGGGATACGGGGGAAGTCCACTTTGAGGAACTCCTTGTACTGCTCGCGGTAGCGGGGCGAATGGAGTACGCCATAGATATAGTCGAACACCTCTTCGGGCGTGGTGTCTCTGCCTGCACAGCGGCTAATCTCTACCCAAATCTGAGCATCCAAGTTTGGACGCCGCTCTGTATCCATAGAGCCATCCTCTGGGTAAAGGTAGAGGGGAGAAATATATGCAGTAGATTTGTTACTATACTGATACCTGTTGTCTATCAAAGAGTCTGCTACTAAAATATGAGACCAATTATCAGTAATTGCTTGTCGAACAAAGACGATACCAAAATTCCCATTGTGTAGCAAATGCGCAAATAGTTTTTCTCTTCCCCAATCTACTATATCAGGAGAGTAATAGATGTATTGTTTGTCAAAAGGACGGTAAAGTATTGGCTTTATTGCGTCTTGATGATTGGCATTCTGAATTTTAGTGCGTGCGACGGATAAATTCCATCCCCTTGAATCTCCGGGTAAGTACTTACCTGCCTTTTTATGTCCAAATAATGTTGTCCGAACTTCATCATCTGATATTGATTTATCGGTAAAGAATTGTATTCTTTTGAGTAATTCCTCTTTGCTTATATCAATAGCCAGACTATCTCTTGCAGTAACAACCCCTGTTACATTTAGGGGCATTAACTCGTCAATGCGGAAACCTTTATCATATTCGTCCTTTCCCTTTTCGTCTTTTGGAACAAAGAAATAATATGGGTCAGATAGATTTACCTTTTGCCAATCTATGGTATCCAAAGTATTCTCACAGAGAAAATCATACTTACTCTTTCTGGTGCCAAATACATCAGTATAGTAAACATCGGCAGGATTTCCTTTTTTCTTGCCTGTTTTGACAAAGATGTTGATAGATACACCCACCATAATATCAAAAACATTTTCGTCTTTTCCGCCTTCTGGTGTTGCTTCCTTTTGCAAAGAATTTCCATGCAGATTGATGATATATACCTTGTCAAAACTTTGCAGCAAGTTCCAACGCATACCTCGGAATGTAGGATTATCCAAGAAACCATTGTTGCAGATGTATGCTAATATACCCTCATGGTTTCTATCTACATAGTACTGCCCCAAACGAATAAACTTGCAATAGTCATCGTTCAACCAAATTTTTCGTTCCTGCAAGGGTTGCACTCCGCCCGGTTCTTTCTTGTAATCCGCCATCAGTCGGGTTATCCACTCTCCATTGTTCTGAGAGATGCCGCTATATGGCGGGTTGCCGAGCATGACCATGATGGGTGCTTCTTTCTTGATGGCACTGGCGGCATTGGCTTCCTGACTGAGGGCGTTGCCGAAGAGAGTGCCTGCGTTGGGGTTGTACTCCTCCAACGAGTTGGTAAGGAAGACTTTCAGCCGCTCCTGTGCCAATACGCCTATCTCCATATCGAGTTTGAGGTGGGCGATGGTGTAGGGTGCCATCATCAGTTCGAAGCCATAGAGACGGGGCAGCAGATGTTCGGGTACGTAGGCATTCCATCCGCCCATCTGCCCCATGAGGTTGCGTTTGATTTGGCGCACCACCTCTGCGAGGAAAGTGCCCGTGCCGACAGCGGGGTCGAGCACCTGCACACGGTGCTTCTGCACCTTGTCCGTACGGTGGCGGCTGTCCTGCAGGCGTTCCTGCTCCACCGTCACCTTGCTTGTGTCGGCTAAGCCCATGGGCAGTGCGAACTCGGTGCGCAAAATGTCGTCCACGGCACGGACGATATAGTTGACCACAGGTTGCGGGGTGTAATAGACGCCGCATGCTTTCTTGGCGGCAGGGTCGTATTGGTAGAGGAAGTCCTCGTAGAAGTGCATGAGGGGGTCGGTCATCTGCGTGTTCTTGCCGAAGCCCTGCATAATCTTCTCCACATCGGTGGCAGCAAAGACCGCCACGAGGTCGTCCACTATCCACGCTATGCGCTCGTCGAGGTCGTAGCCTGCTATCTCGTGGAAGACCTTGCGTAGGAAAGGGTTGGTCTTGGGGATAAGGTTCGCCGCTTCCTCGCGTGTGAAGGTCTCGGGGGTGGCATCGTGCAAGCGTGCGGCAAACATACCATACGCGATAGTCTGCGCGTAGATGTCGGCGAAGGTCTTGGGTGTAATGTCGTGGAGGAGCACGTCTTGGAACGACTGCATATAGCCCAGCAGGTCAGACTCATAGGGTGTCTTGTCCTGCTGTTGGTCGTTGCGTATAGCCGCCTCGATGATGTCGCGCAGGAGGCGTGCTTTCGCCGCCATGAGTTGCGCCAGTTTGCCCGCCGAGGTGATATGCTGCGGTGTCTGCTGGCGTATGATGTCCGCCATCTCCAGCAGCCGTGGCTCGTCCGAGAGGCAGATATGCTTGCCCTGTATCTCCGCCAAGCGGACGGACATCACCCACTCGCCGTGTCGGTAGAGTTTGAAGTCGAGGTAGTCGGTGAAGATGACGGTGTCTAGCGACGCCTTGTAGCGGTCGAACTGTTCTTTGTTCTTCCTGCGCCCGTCGAGGTCTCCGTCCTCGAGGTTCTTTGCCTCCACGAAAGCGATGGGCAGGTTGTTGCGCAGCAGTGTGAGGTCGGGCGCACCGCAGTCGATATGGCTCTGCTCGTTGACCACCGTGCATTGGCAGAGGTTCTCCAAGAGTTTCTGCAACGCGGGGCGGAACGAGTGCTCGGTGGTGAGACCGGTCAGGTAGAGACGGTCCAACTCTTTGATATACGCGGCGATGAAAGGATTAGCGGACATAAGCGCGGTAATGATGTAATTATGGCGACAAAGATACTGCTTTTTTGTGAAATATGCAAGTGGGATGGGGCGGGCAATGGTTATTGCCCTGCCAAGAAACGATATAGAGGATAGAGAATAGAGATTAGGGGGCGGGCGATAGTATCGCCCTGCTAAGAAACAATATAAAAACGGAGACTGCCTGTGTTAGGGAGGCAGTCTCCGGTATGAGGGGTATGTGTCAGGCGGTTTGTGCCAAACCGACCGCGGACGAGGCGCCCGCGTCCCCGGAAGGGGCGGATTAGTAGTCGGTGTTTTGGGGATCGAAGTTGGTCCAGCCGGAGAGCCATGCGGCATCCTGGTCGCAAGCACCGAGGAAGGAGACTTTCTCCATATCCTTGAGGGCGGAGGAGGTGAAGTCTGCTGCGGTCAGGATGGGGCTACCTGATTGTGGGATGTAGGTAGTGGAGGACATCAGGAGAGCGGAGAGGTCTTTGGTCTGATTGCCCTTCTGGGCGAGGAACCAGTCGGTAGAGAAAGAGTGGGCTGCGGCGGGGTCGAAGGTCTTCGCCTTGTAGTCCAGCGCAAGGGAGTCTTTGTACTGCTTGTTCATATCGGAACCGACGATGTCGCAGTCAGCGAGCCATACGTTCTGCACGTTGATGAGTCCGTCTTTGGCAGCCTGCCAGCAGTTGCCTTTCTCGTTGTCAATCATGACACCGATAGGCCAGCCGATGACGAGCGAGTTGTAGCAGTTGAGGTGGGAGTTGCGGCGGATTTGCATACCGGATTGGAAACGTCCGAGCGAAGAGCCGTTGTTGGGGAACATATCACCGCCGGTGATATAGTCGGCGTTGTTTTGGAAGTTCTTGTCGAGTTTGGGACCGACAAAGGTGATGTTGGAGAAGACCGCCGAAGTGTAAGGCGATACGGCTGCTCCGTCGGCGCAGTTGTCGGACTCAAAGCCGTTGGACTGGCTGACATCGGCAAGGCGCGAGTTGCGGATGGAGAGACCGAACTGCACGTTGCCCGAGAAGCCGTTGTCGGTATCGAAATCGTCGTCCCAACCGTGGTAAGCGACGAGGTATTTGCAATTTACGTTGCCGCCGAACCACTCGTAGGAGTCGTCGTTGCTGTAACTGACCTGCAGGTGGTCGATCTGTGTCTTGCTGCCAACGGAACCGAAGGTGATACCGTTGATTTCCTTGTCGGTTTGGAAAGGATAGCCTGCGAACTCGACACGGACATAGGATAGGATACCCGAGTTGTCGTTGTCATCGTCGCCGCCGTGCTTTGAGCGGGGACCTCCCTCTATCTGCTGCTCGGTCTGGTTGTTGTGTGCGCGTCCGCAGAGGATAAGTCCTCCCCAGTCGCCGGGACGGCGTTGTCCCTTGGGCATCTCGGAAGTGAAGACGATAGGTGCGTCTTTGGTACCCTTGGCGAAGAGTTTACCTCCACGCTCGACGATGAGAGCGGCTTTGGTGTCCTTGTCGCCCTTGATGACAGTACCCGGTTCGATGGTCAGTTCGGCACCGTCAGCGACATAGACCCAGCCTTTGAGCAGGTAGGTGCCTTTGGCGAGTGTCTGCTTGCCGGTGAAGACAAACTCGTCGTCGCCGTTGCCGATGGTGTTGTCGGCGTATAGGAGGTCGTTGGAAGCGACCAGTCCGCCGTCCTCATGCTCCTCGTGCACGGGATTGTTCACTTCTTTTTCGGGTTCGCATGCGGTCATGACTGCTGCGAGAAGGGCGGTGCAGAGCACCAGGGTCTTTGAAAAATTCTTTTTCATACCTTTTGTTTGTTGATTTAGTTATTTGTTGTGCGGCGATAGTATCGCCTGCGTATTTTGGGGCGGGCAATGATATTGCCCTGCTAAGAAACAATATATATGCGTGAGGGGTGCATAAGGGTTGCGTATCCCTTGCTTATCCTTTGCTCATCCCTTGCTGAAAAGTATTACGAAAGTATTCATATCTATCGGTTATGTTTCGGTTATGTATCGGTTATCCTATACGCAGGTTCCGATGCTGTCCGCTACAATTTCCATGTTACACTGAGGAGGAAGGTGCGGCCGGGGCGGAAAGAGCGGGTGATTTGCTTGATTTGGCGGGTGGAGCCGTCGGAGAGGGTGGCGGTGGCGAGTTGCTGGTAGATGATTTTCTCACCGATGACATCGCGGGCGGAGAGGCGTATCGTCCAGTGGTCGCCGAAGGTCTTGGCGAGGTTGAGGTCGAGGGCGTCGTGGGGCATCTCGTAGGAGTCGGGTATGGTGATGGCATCGTCGCTGCCTGTGAGCCCGACGCTGCGCCCGACACCGATGAGGCGTTTGCCGATGCGGTTGTAGAGGACGGAGCAACTCCAGCCGGTGCGCTCGTGGGCGTAGAAGAGACCCGTATTGATGAGGTAGGGCGACTGTCCCTGCATGGGGCGGGCGGTCTCGCGGGAGCCCTCGGGGAACTGCACGCGGCTCTTGATAAGCGAACCGTTGAACGTGAACTGGAAGCCGCGCATACCCATGAAAGCAAGGTCTTTGCGGAGGTCGAGTTCCAGCCCGTAGGAGTAGGCACGGTCGGCGTTTTGATAACTGTAGGTGAGGTCGGTGCCGCCGGTTACGGTGTACGTCCACTCGATAGGGTTGCGGAAATGCTTGTAGAACGCTGCGATGGAGATTATTTCGCCCTTGTTGCCCTTGGGGTAGAACTCGTAGCGGAGGTCGGCGTTGTGGACGTGGCAGGCGGTGAGGTCGATGTTGCCCTGGACGTTGGAGGCGAGGTCGAAATCGTAATAGACCGAGGGGGAGACTTCGCGGAACTCGGGGCGGTTGACGGACATACCGTAGGAGGCGCGGAGTTGGTGTTGGTCGGTGATACGGTAGGTGATGTTCGCCGATGGGAAAGCGTCGGAGGTGCGGTAGTGGGCAGCGCGGGGCGAGTACTCGCGGTCGCGGGTGTTGCGGACGAGGCACATGTCGTTGTACTCGTATCGCACGCCGGTGTAGATATTGACGGGTCCGAAAGGCATATTGACAGCAGCGTAGGCGGCAAGGAGGGTGTTGGTGCCCGAATAGTTGTTGCGCCATTTAACCTGTTCGAGGAGGTAGAGACGATCCTCGGAATAGTTGTCCTCGACCATCAGTTGGGTAGGTATGTCGAGTTGGCGGAAGTTGTCGGGGAGGGTGTTGGACGCCTGGTGCCAGTTGTAGTAGAAGGTGCGTGCGGCATAGTTGCGTGTGCGGTACTCGCCATAGACACCGGCGCGGAGTTGCGGGTGGAACCAGCCGGCGTGGAAGGTCTGCGCATAGTCGAGTGCGAGAGAGCCGATATGCTCGTAGAGGTAGGTGTATTCGCGGGAGATGTCGTTGGAGGACGAGAGTTGGAGGACACCCGCCTCGAGGGCATCGTTGACGAGGTAGCGGCGGCGGTCGGGCTGGTTGCGGTTGGAGTAGGCATAACCGGCGTTCCAGCGGAAGTCGATGTCGTCGTCGGCGAAGAGGTGCTTGCCATTGAGTTGGGCGGAGTAGGTGGTGCGGCTCTGGTAGTTGTACTCGGCGGACTGCTCCTCGTCGTTCTGCGCCGATATGCCCACGCGGGAGGTGTATCGCTCGCGCCCGAGTTGGTTGAAGATATTCTTGAACTCGATGCGGTCTTTGCCGGCACGTCGGGCGTAACTGAGGTTGAACATCAGACCGATGCGGGTGTGGATAGTCTGCTGGTCGTCAGTCGATTGGCGGAGGTATTGGCTCTCCTGTTTGGCTTCGTCGTAGGCACCGAAGAGGCAGTTGAGCATATCGCGGTAGTGCTTGTAGGAGCGGCTGTAATTGCCGCTGAGGAGCATGGAGAGCGATTGCCCTGCGGGGAGCGACCAACTCTCGCTGCCGTTGAAGCCGAGGCTGAGGTCGCTGACGGGGGTGATTTTTTTGACAGTCCAGTCGTTGTTGAAATGGTTGCCGGTGAGAGAGACGCTGTTTTCAGTGCTCGGGTAGCCTTTGAGGATGGTGTGAATGCCGTGGCTGAGGCTGCGCAGCCCGCTGTCGAAGCCGAGCCAGTCGGTGGGCGAGGACTTGGTGCGGAAGAACGGTTGCCAGTGCGTCTGGTCGTTCATAGCGCCGCCGAGGTTGACTTGCCACGAGCGGTATTCGGGTACGTCCTTGGTCTGGACGAGTACCATACCGCCGGAGTAGTCGGCGGGGTATTCGGGTGCCGGAGACTTGATAATCACCAGGTTATCGAGTTGCGAGGAAGGCAGGAGATCGAAAGAGAACGCGCGGGAGTCGGCTTCGGAACTGGGGACGGCGGCACCGTTGATCCATACCTGGTTGTAGCGTTGGCTCAGCCCGCGCACCATGACGAACTTGTCGTCGATGAGCGAGATGCCCGGCACGCGGCGGATGACCTCGGAGGCGTCGCGGTCCTGTGTGCGCTGTATCTGCTGGCTGCTGATACCCGTCTGGACGCTGGGGGCGGTTTTGGTGGACTGGAGAACACCCATCTCGGTGTTCTGGCGGCGTTTGGTTACGACCGCGACCTCTTGCAGTACCTCGGAGTTGGTGCGCATAAGGATTTTGAGGGTGTCTTGCTGCGGCTTGGGGGTGAGACGGGCGGTTTGGTAGCCCATATAGGAGATGACGAGGGTGTCGGAGGCGGTGGCGGGGAGGGTGAAGAGTCCGTCGAAGTCGGTGGTGGTACCCGTGGTGGTGCCGCTGATGAGTACGGCGGCTCCGATGAGAGGCTCGCGGGTGTCGGCATCAAGGACGAGACCGATGCAGTTTTGGGCGGTGAGGGTGGGGGTGATAAAGAGGAGTAGGGTTAGGATAATGGCTTGGGCTGAACGGGAAGTGAAATATCTGTTCATAACTTTTGCTTTGAAATTCGGTGCAAAAGTAGTGGGGTTTTGTTATGTGGTTGCGAAGGAATTGTGAAGAAAGTGTGAAGAAAAAGAGGCTGCCCGGTGGGACAACCTCCTACAATGGAATGACAATGTGCCTGCTACTCAACGGGTTGCTCGTACCACGAGGCGTACATGGCATAGTTGTGGGCAATCTTGCGATTGATTTCGTTGGTCTGCTCGGGGTCTGCCTTCTTGATGAACTTGGCAGGCACTCCGCCCCACACCTCATACGCCCCGACCTTGGTGCCCTTGAGCACCAATGCACCCGCAGCCACAATAGCCCCTTCGCCTACCTCGACATCATCGAGCAGCGTGGAGCCCATACCGATGAGGGCATAGTCGTGGATATGGGCACCGTGGATAGTCACGTTGTGCCCGACAGAGACATAGTCGCCAATCTCGATAGTGGATTTCTGATAGAGGGTGTGGAGGACAGAGCCGTCCTGGATGTTGGTGTGCTTGCCGATGGTGATGGTGTTGACATCGCCGCGCAGGACGGAGTTGAACCACAAAGTGGTGCCTTCGCCAATGGTGACATCGCCCACCACAGTGGCGTTCTCCATCATGATGACACCATCCGCAATACGGGGAGTGAGTATCTCCCCGTTGCGGTTGATAGTTTTGATAAGAGCCATTTACTTACAGTTAATAAGTAATAGTTAATAATTAACGGGCAGCGATGATAGCGAGGAACTTCTCGGCTACGAGGGCAGCACCGCCAATCAGACCGCCGTCCACATCGGGGTTGGCGAACAGTTCGGCAGCGTTCTTGTCGTTGCAACTGCCACCATAGAGGATAGTGGTGTCGTCAGCCACAGCCTGACCGTATTGCGCTGCCACGAGCGAACGGAGATAAGCGTGCATCTCTTGTGCCTGCGCGGGTGTAGCGGTCAGCCCGGTACCGATAGCCCAGACGGGTTCGTAGGCAAGGGTGATGTTCTTCCACTCCTCGGCAGTGAGGTTGAATACCGAGCCTTCGAGTTGTGCCTTTACCACCTCGTTCTGCTTGCCTGCTTCGCGCTCCTCTTTCACCTCGCCGATGCAAAAGATGACCTTCAGACCGTTAGCGAGAGCGAGACGCACTTTCTCTTTCAAAATAGCATAATCCTCGTGGTAGTAAGCACGGCGCTCCGAGTGACCGAGGATGCAGTATTCTGCACCCGTTGATTTCACCATCTCGGCACTTACTTCGCCCGTATAAGCGCCCTTCTCGTGGTCAGCGCAGTTCTCGGCAGCCACCTTGATAGGCGTGCCTTTGAGCAGTTCTGCCACGGTAGCCAAGTGGATAAACGGCGTGCCGACAACGACAGCGCACGAGGGGTTCTTTACTGCTTCTTTCAGTTCGGTAGCCAGGGCTACACCTTCTTGCAGGGTCTTGTTCATTTTCCAGTTGCCTGCAACCATTTTTGTTCTCATACCTTAAAACATCAAATTATCATTAGACTTTGTATTAAACATATAATTACCACGTATTAACCATTAATTCTCGTGGTCTTTCATTCTGTTCCGAAGATTATATTTATCAATAATCGTGCCATTCTGCACCACAAACACGCCCGGGTTGGCACGGACGATGGTCTTGAGCGTCACGGGGTCGCACGTGCAGATGTATTCGGACAACTCGGGGTACTCCTGTGCGAGGGCAAGGATGTCCTCCGTGCCCGAACCGGTGAGGATATAGAACGGGTTGCCATCGAATGCGCAATGCTCATACAACGCCTCCACGCGGGGCATGAGCGACATATCGGACTTCGCGAGGTCGTACATCACCACCAGCGTCACGGGCTGCTCGCTCTCCAGAATGTCGTAGGTGATGTCCTCGTAGTCGGCATTCATAATCTCAAAGTCGTGAATCGGTGGCTCGTAGCCTTTCTTCACAAGGCGCGAGTTCTGGCTCACGAACACCCACGTGCTGTCCCCTTTGGGGTAGTTGTCGAGGGTGAAAGTCTGCTCGTGCCCGTCCTTGGCATAGACAAACGTAACCTCGTATTCGTCGGGCGCAGCGTCCTCGGGGTACTCCATCAGTTCCACGATATTGTTGCCCACCTTGTAGGGACGGAAGTCAAGCAGGGGCAGGTGCAGATTGGTGTAGAGCATCAGTCCCGACACAGCCACTACGGCAAGGGCGGCGATAGCCAGTTCCATATACCAGTGCCAGAACGTGCGCACGTTGCGGCGCAGTACCACCAGCACGATGGCAAGCACTATCAGCACCACATTCTTCCAGAACGTCTGCCAGTTGGTAATCACCAGCGCGTCGCCGAAGCACCCGCAGTCGCTCACGGGGTTGGCTATGGCGATGTACAGGGTGAGGGGCGTCATCACGCAGTAGAATGCCAGTGTTATCCACGAGGTCCATTGCGTGCGGACGTTGCACAGCAGGCATACGCCCAACAGAAACTCCAGCGCAATCAGGCACACTGCAGCGGCTCCCGCCAGCGGCATCAAGTCATTGAAAAAGCCCCCGAAGGCTTTCAGATAGTCCTCGATTTTGTAGGTGGTGCCGAGGGGGTCGACAGCCTTCACGAGACCCGAGAATACGAATACCACACCCAGCAGCACGCGGGCAATGGTGGCGATGATTGTTTTAGTCTTGTTCATGTTGCATCATCTGAATGAGGTAAAACACAGCATAGTTGAGCATATCGAAATAGTTGCCGTCCGCGCCCTCGGAGACGAGGGTGTGGTTGTCGTTGGCGGCGATGGCCTTGTTGCGGTTGATTTTGGTGAGAATGATGTCTGTCAGCGACGAGGGGAACATATCCCGCCATGCCTCGCCGTAGTCGTGGTTCTTGCGAAGCATCAGTGCTTTGGCTTCTGCGATGTAGTCATCGTAGAGTTGCATAGCCCGCTCGCGGGTCATATCCACGCTATCGGCAAAGCCTTGGCGCAACTGAATGAGTCCGATGATGCTGTAGTTCACTATCGCCATCATCTCACCCTCCACGCTCTCGCCCACCATATTGACGCCAGTCATCTCTATCTCGCGCACGCGCTTGGCTTTGATAAACAACTGGTCATTCACTGTCTGCGGACGCATAATGCGCCAACTGGGTCCGTAGTCGCGCATCTTCAACTCGTAGATGCGACGGCAACGGGCTACGATTTCGTCGTATTGTTCAGAGGTATTCATACACAAAAGAGACCTCCCCAACCCCTCCAAAGGAGGGGCTGGAAAGGCTTAATTATACACTATATTTATCTATACTTGTCATTGGAGTTCTATGGTACCATCACTTTGGTGGTGCAGTTGGTGCTACGGAGGATATAGATACCAGCCTGCGGTACAAAGAAGCATGCGGAGCGTGTGTCGGACTCTGTGGCGATGAGTTTGCCCGTGGCATCCAAGAGACTAACTGTTTGGTTGGTTGTCATAGATACCTCTATGCTATGACCTATAACACGGACATACATATCTGCTGCTACATTGTCTACAGCCGTAACGCGACGGAAGATGGCTGTGAGATAATAGTTTTGGTCCATAAATACGGTACGCGTGGCATGCTTGTCGCCATCGTCCCACATACTGAACTCATAGCCCTCGTCAGGTGTGGCAATAATCTCCACTTCGGTGCCGATAGGATACTTGCCGTTAACCTCTGCATTCACCGTACCACCATTACCTGCTTCGATATAAAGGATGAAGGTCTTGGTAAGGGTGAATGTTTTGGTTGCCGCTTCTGCCAAGTAGGAACTCTCCGTATAGTCCATTGGCTGCACGGAGATAGTAAACGTGCCTGCTTTACCTGCATCATAGATAAACTGCTTGGTAGTCTCTTGTGAGGAAATGACCGTATCCACCAATGCATTGTTTAACTTATCCGTAATAATGATATGGAACTTCTGTGCCGCACTGGTCCATGTAGCCGTGGCTTTGTAGTTATCTACGGTAACAGCGAGGTCCTGTATAGCATAATTCAGGACAGGACCTTCTTTCTGCTTGAATACCGGTGTGATAGTCAAGGACTGCGTTATAGTAAGCAGTAGCGGGTTGGCAGTGTATTGTGCGCCATTGACAAGCCAGTAGTCGAAGTCGTGGGTGGCATCGGGAGTAGCATAGAGAGCCAATTCCGTGCCATCGGCATAGGATTGTGTGCCTTGGATATTGGTGGTACCGCCGTTCGCTGTATTCACTGTAACGGTATAGGTGGTAATGGCTTCAAAGTACGCAATCAGAGTGGTGTTCTCCGTAATGACAATGGTACGGGTGGCATAAGTATTGCCATCGCTCCACTTTGTGAACTGATAGCCCTCGTCAGGTGTTGCAGTGATGGTTACGAGAGAGCCTTCATCGTACGTGCCATTGACTTCGCTATTGACGCTACCACCTGCGGTGGTCTCTATCGAGAGCGAGTAGCGGGTCGGTGTAACAGGTGTAGCAGAGATGTAGAAGGTAGCGGAAACCGTCTCACCAAGGTAGTAATAGTAGGTTTGCCCCTGATTAACAGGTGTTACACGTAGTGTGTAGTACCCCTCTGCAAGGTTGGTTATCTCGTAATATGTATTTGTTGTTAGTTCTCCAATAAGATAACTATCATTTGCGTCGTATAGTTGTACTTCATACGCAGAGGCTGTACATGACCATGAAGCCACTGCTTTTGTGCCTGTGCTAACAACACTCAAGTTTTCGATAATGTATTGTTGCTTTTCAGGTACTTCAAAACTACCACCATTGGCAAAACTTACTGCCGTACTATCCGCCGAATAGGCATATACACGCCATGAATAGGTATCGGGTCGCTCGAACTTGACAGAAACAGGTCTGTTTTTTACCCATCCATGCAGATAGGAATGACCATTACTCGTGTAAATCTGCAACGAGTAGAGCGGTGCCTCTTGGTCAGCATCCCATGTGAAATAATAGGTGATACTGTCTTGAGTTGATACTTGCAGGTTCTTGGGTTGGTACGGGTTTTCTTGTACCTCAAAAGGAGTACCCTCCACGAAGTCTGAAACAGGCACATAGTCTGTGGTCAGGGTGCGCACGTACCATCGGTAACTTCTTGCTCCATTGAAGATAAGCGAAAGACTCTTCCCTTCTTCTGTATAATAAGTGGAATAGCCATCTGCGTCTGTCTGCTGCAAGCGTACCTCATAGTAGCCATCTACATAGGATTGCCATGTAAATTCCGCACCTGTAATGCTTATATTAACTTGCAGGTCGTAGGGCAGGTATTTAGCAGTGTAAGCATCGCATGGTGCTACGCTGTATGTCCACTTGTAGCCATCATAGTCTCCCACTACCAAACAAGCATCTTCTGAGAAAGAAGGAGAGTCGTAAGTCTGTTGGCATCCGTTCCATTCCCTCTTATCGGTAAGAGGATTACGGTCAACAAGCAGGCATTGTACGCTATTGGAATAGATAGTCAGTGTGGTTGTCCACCAGCCATCAGCCTGCTGTTGTGCCGGTGTGCACCCGTAACTTTGGTCCGTCCACCAATAGCAGTACATACCGTTGGAGGTGTCCATACCGCTCGTTGCGGGGATATAGGAGCGTATTGTGATATTCTTACTCTCTGCGTCAGTAGCAGTGAAATAATATGTAGTACCATCAGTAAGACTATTGCCATGGGTGTCAAGAGGCGTGACGGCTACATAGTATCCTCCTGTATAAGGTACGGTATATTGCCATGTGTGCGTAACCACGGTAGTTGTGCACAGGGCTGTCCAATTGTTGTCATAGAGGACAACCTCGTATTGCGGTGCAGCACTCTCCCAAGTGGCTGTGGCAAAAAGTCCCTGTGCAGAGACTGACAAGTCGGATATGGAGAAGTCCGGTGTGCTGTACACAGAAACCATCGTTCCGTTTTTGTATCCTTGGAAGGTAGTGTCGGCAGTGCAAGCATATACTGTCCAGTTGTAGTAGCCTGACTCTCTGAACGTATAAGAATCGGACATCTGTGATACTGCGTGTGCATGAACGGTGTTGCCTGTGCTTGTATTCGTTATAACAATATAGTACAACGGTGAGGTCTGTTCGGCAGTCCATGTGAAAGTGTATGTGTAACCATCATCGGAGTCTGCTTGCAGGTTCTGCGGCTCGTAGGGATTTGCAGGGACTGTAATGTCGGGACCCTGTACATATTCCGAAAGCATATTGCCCTCATCGTCTAATGCACATACTTTCCATGCCAAGCGGCTGTTGTTAAATCCGCTTACATTGAGTGTCAATGTGGTATTGTAAGAGGTAAACGAGTAGTCAGAGCCATCCTCCTTTGTGAGTATTATCCGGAAATAGTTCCCTTGTTGTACCTGCCATGACATAGTAATAGTACCATAGTTTGTCGTTGCTTGAAGGTTGTATGGGGTATATTCGGAATTCTCATTAGTAAAGACAAAACTCTCCTGTACAGCAGAGCCTGTGTAGTAAGTCAGTTCTTCATTAGCAGGTCGTATCCACACCCAATATGTGCCTTGCTCCGATGCCGTATAGGTGTAGGATTTATCAGCCTGTGTGGAGGATTCCAACGTGTTTTCGTTGTTGTCATATATCTTGACATGGTAGTACGGTGCATCGCCTTCCCATGTGATAGTAGCCGTAAGACCAGTCTTGCTGATTTGCAGGTTGGAGATTACACTACTTGGTGCAGAAGTAACCGTAATGGTACCATCTGCACACGTTTGTGCTATCTCTGTGTCGTCCTGCAAGTTGGCAATCACACACCATGTGTAGTCTCCATTGAGGGCGAGAGTTACATCACTATATAGGTATGTATCTGTGGAGGTATGGTACGTGCTGCCACTGCTCGCATAAGTAACAACCAATGTATATGACGCGGCTGTGCGGTCTGCCTGCCATGAGAAGGTGTAATGATACCCATCTGTACTCGTAGCAGTAAGGTTATATGGCTGATAGGGGTTGTCTTGGATTATGAAATCGTTGCCTTGTACCCAATCAGACAGGGCTTCTCCACTCAGTGTGCGTGCGCGTACCCACCAATGATAGGTGTCAGCGGTTTGGAATGTCATTGCGGTAGAAGTTCCATATACAGTGGTGGTCTCTTCGTAATCGCTATTATTGCGTGTATATTTGAGTTCAAAGACATCTCCTTCCACTACATCCCATGAGAATGTAGTTTGAACATAATTGGCAACAGAGACTTGCAGGTTGGTAGGTACATAGTCAGATGCGACTTCTTTCTTGTACACATAGCCATAATACAATTCGGGCGTAGTGCCTCGGTAGTTCTGGAATCGTGCCAGCAGTATCACATCATCACCTTCCGCAAGTTCCTGCCCAGTAGAGAATTTGGTATTGTTCAGCCAACGCAGGCGATATGCATACATGCTGTTCTCCACATCTTTGTCTTTTATGTAGAATCTTGCATTCCCATAGTCTGTGCTTATTTCGCTTATGGTAGTAACATTACCACGTACAAAATAAGGTATCAGTGAGAACTCATTGGAAGACAGTGCATTTGCCATATCCAATGCTTGTGCTACCGTGAGGGCAGTTACAGTG
This sequence comes from uncultured Bacteroidales bacterium, assembly GCA_934725535.1. Classification (GTDB taxonomy): domain Bacteria; phylum Bacteroidota; class Bacteroidia; order Bacteroidales; family Paludibacteraceae; genus Colicola. The sequence goes on from CAKVBV010000029.1 coordinate 21,326, forward strand.
GTATTGTTCATCTGTACTCCGTCTATGGACATCCGAGCGGCAGAGACAGACACCGTATCGGTATATCTGATGCTGTTTGCTACTATGGTATAGGCGATTTGGTAGTTACCGTTCTCGTCCAACCATACAGTGGCGGCTCCATCGGTAATAGATTCTTCGATTTCCTGCCCTCTTGAGGTATAGTAAAGTTTGGAATACGTGGGAGACATTGTGCCTATGGCATACGTGCTATTTGCATCAAGCAGGTAAGAACCTATGACGGAATAGGGTGCAGCACAATACAAATCCAGCCGCAAACGTGCCGCAACTGTGTTTGTGGTCGGGTCATCATCGGAGAGAAGGTGTATTTCCCTGTTGTTAACATCATAGGTGCGAATCTCTCCTGAGACGAAATTCATATTCGGCGTGGCTTTCATCGGTGGTGTAGAGCAGTCAGTGGCATAGATATTGTATCTATACATATCCGTTCCACCTATTTCCAAGCATATATCACCTGTTATGTCCGTGTAGTTTGCCGTCTGCTGTGCGTTCGACCAGTTAGAGCCCGTTACATCCTTATTGACAGCAAGACAGTTGATAGAGGAAGCGGTAGAGGCAATGGTGGCTGTGTACCAGCCATCGGCATCCAAGGCAGTAGGGATGCATTGCCCTGTGTTGTCGTCAGCCCACCACCATATCCAAAGACCGTTGGTGATGTCCATATCGCAGTCTGTGGCTTTGGTAAGGCGAATGGTATATTGTCCTTTGATGGTTGTATCAATAAAGACGGAGTCCGATGTTACAGTAAGCAGGAAGCGGTGTTCCCCGCGTGCCGATGCGGTGAGGATGGGGTATGCTGTGCTGCTGTTAGTAGGAAGAATGCCTACGGACAATTCATAGTTGCCAGTGCTGAGCGATGAGACTGAGCGCCACACGTTGTAGGCACTCGTGTAGTAATAGCCAGGGGACAAGTTGTATTCCGCGTTGATTGTCAGGGTGGTATAATACGCATCGTCTTTGTAGATGATGTATGCCAGTTTTCCTTCTGCCGACGTTACGCCCGAATTTTGGAACGGGTAGATACTGAACGATATATCATCGTATTTGCTGAGTCGTGTCTGTGAGTTGAGCGTTATTTCATCGGCAATGATAAGCGGTATAGGCGCGTTGCCTTGGTTGGGTTGGATACCTGTGAAGGCTGTGACTTGCTCCGTGAAGCCCTGCCCGCTGGCAGCACCACCCGTGCCTTGATAAGAGGGATCCAGTGCGGATATAGGGAAATACCCGTCGGAATAGCCGTTCCAGCCCCAGTTGATATGCACGTAACCGTTGGACTGCATACCGTCAAGGACAAAGGCATGCCCTTCGTCGTTGGTGGTACGCCCACTCATGAAGATTGGGTGATTGGCTTGCAAGTCCTGCGCAATGACAGCGAGCATTTCGGTCTCGTCCATATAGTCCTTGGGGAGTACACGCATACCCATATCGTAACCGAAATGGTTGATGAGGGACTGCATCATAGTATTGGAGTTGGCTCCACTGCCACCGTTGGCGGATATGTCATAGTTCATATCGCAGGAGATACCTACATGGGACATCAACGTGGCGACAGCGTTTGCCTGCGTGGTGGTGTAGTTGCCGTTGTAGTCGGGAAGCATATTTGCCCAGTCATAGATAGTGTTGGCGAAGTCTGCCGAGAGGGTCTGATTGTTCCACTCGTAGGAATAGGAGTCTTGTCCGCGAGTGGGGTACTTGTGGTAGTACATGATTTGACTGACGGCAGTGGCTACGCAGCCTGTGACACACCGTTCTCCGTCCTTGATTGGGCAGAGGTTGTTGAAGGGTGTTCCTTGTCCCCAGGCGGTTTGTCCGAGGAGGGGTGCAACGGTGGGATAGGTGGTGTAGGCAGCCGTAGCAGAGAAAGAAGCAGCGGCTGCCTTGAGGTTGGCGGCAGGATTGCCGGAGAGTGAGGCTATCTCGGATGCATACATACGCAGCCAGAAGCGCAGGTTGTCGGGCATGTTGTCCGCATCAAAATGACCGTTGTCCGTGTAGCCGAGGATAGCACGTGTACGGTCGTCGGCAGAGACAATGACAAAGCCACCATCGTCGGCTGTGGTGTTGAAGACGTAGAGCGCAGGGGTAGCGTTGTCGGTCTGCGTTTGGGTGTACGCCAGTTGCATAGACTGCACCGATTGGGAGGCAGAGAGTGCACGGCGGATACGTTGGGCGGAAGATACGGACGGCTGATTGTCAGCGGCAAAGCGTCCTGCGATTTGCATAGCCTCTTCCATGGTGCGCGGATTGGCAAAGGTGAGCATTGCCATGACCACGGTAATAAATAATGTAAAGAAACGTTTCATGTTGGTGTGATTTGATGGGTTAATAAATGTGGTTTGTTCCTGCTTTTGTTGTATATTGATTTATTTTAATATATAAGACACCCGTGGCCCAGGAATGCCCCGAATATCCGATTGAAAAAGGGTGCGCAAGGGGGCGGTATCGGTAGCCTATCCCTTGCGCATCCCTTGCTTATCCCTTGCTGAGGGCTTGCAGCACCTCTTCGGTTGTACACGGCTTTTGCTCGCCTGTTAACATATTTTTTAGCATGACCTTGTTGGCAGCCATCTCGTCGCCTCCGACAATAGCCACGAAAGGTATGTGCTTGGCATCGGCATACGCCATCTGCTTCTTCATCTTGGCAGGCTCGGGGTACACCTCGACGCGCAGCCCCTGTGCGCGGAGCGACTGCGCCCACGTGGTGGCATAGCGCAGTTCGGCATCGCCGAAAGTGGCGAAGAGCAGTTGCGTGGTCAGGAGCATGTCAGCGGGGTAGAGGTCGAGTTCGGTGAGGACATCGTAGATGCGGTCGGCACCAAACGAGATACCCACACCGCTGACATCGGGGAGACCGAAGATGCCGGTGAGGTTGTCGTAGCGTCCGCCGCCCGTGATGCTGCCCATCTGCACGTCAAGTGCCTTGACCTCGAAGATGGCACCTGTGTAGTAGTTCAAGCCGCGGGCAAGGCAGAGGTCGAGAAGGACTGTAAGACCTCCCCTAACCCCTCCTTCAGAGGAGGGGGATGCAGAGTGGGGGCATCTGCTTGCCGATTCGTAGAGGTCGAAGATGGTGCGGAGTTCGGCGATGCCCTTCATGCCGATTTCCGAGGTGGCAAGAATGACAGAGAGTTGGTCGAGTTTGTCGGCGTTGCTGCCCGAGAGGTTGAGGATGGGTTGCAGGGCTGCGACGGCATCGTCGGAGAGTCCGCGCTCGCGCAGTTCGTCGTTGACCTTGTCCACACCTATCTTGTCGAGTTTGTCGATAGCGACGGTGATGTCTATCATCTTGTCGGGCGCACCAATGACCTCGGCGATGCCTGCAAGCACCTTGCGGTTGTTGATATGCAGGGCGACACGGATGCCGAAACGGCGATAGACCTCCTCGACAATCTGCATGAGTTCGACCTCGCAGAGCAGCGAGTTGGTGCCGATGACATCGACATCACACTGGTAGAACTCGCGGTAACGCCCTTTCTGCGGACGGTCGGCGCGCCATACGGGTTGTATCTGGAAACGGCGGAAGGGGAACTGGAGTTGGTCGCGGTGCTGGACCACATAGCGCGCAAAAGGCACTGTGAGGTCGTAGCGCAAGCCCTTTTCGGGTGCTTCGGCAGCCTTCTCGCCCGAGTTCTGAATGCGGAAAAGCAGTTTGTCGCCCTCTTCGCCGTACTTGCCCATGAGGGTGGAGATATTCTCCATGGCGGGGGTTTCTATTTGTTGGAAACCATAGAGGCGGAAGACCGACTTGATGGTGTCGAAGATGTAGTTGCGACGTGCCATCTCGATGGCTCCGAAGTCGCGCGTTCCTTTAGGAATACTTGGCTTTTGTATCATGATGTTTGTTGTATTTACAAGTTGAAGATTGCGTGGAAGATACGGCCGGTGGCACCGCACTCGGACTGCACATAATCGGCGGCTTTCTGCCCCATCTCGTGGCGGCGGAGGAAGGCTTCGTCGAGGGCGTTGGTGAGTTCGGTGTAGTTGCGGACGGTACGCGCCGCATCGGCATTGAGGAGCCCGCGGGCTTCGCGGAACTTCTTCCACTTGGGGCCGAAGACCACGGGCATGCCATAGACCGCCGCCTCAAGGGTGTTGTGTATGCCTTCGCCGAAACCGCCGCCGATGTACGCCACGTGCCCGTAGCGGTAGATAGACGACAGCACGCCGATGGTGTCCACCAGCAATACGCGGCACTTGTCGAGGCTCATCGGTGTCGCCTCGGAGTAGCGCACGTAGCGTCCCTCGAAGAACTGGAAGATATGGTGGAGGTGTTCGGCGTCAATCTCGTGGGGCACCAGCACCAGTTTGGTGTTCGGCCGCTCGGCGATGTAGCGCGCCAGCAGTTGCTCGTCGGGGCACCATGTGCTGCCCGCCACAAGGACGCGTTCCGCACCCGCGGTGAAGCCCTCGACGATGGGCAGGTCTTTGGCGCGTTCCTTCACCTCCGACACGCGATCGAACCGCGTATCACCCGCGACAGACACGCGATGAATGCCGTGCTTGTCCAGCAACAGACGCGAGGCCTCGTCCTGCACAAAGATATGCTCAAAGCACGTGAGCAGGCGCAGATACGGCTTGCCCCACGGCAGGAAGAACAGTTGCCCCGGTCGGAAGATGGCGGAGATGAGATAGGTAGGCACGCGGTGACGCTTGAGGGCGTGGAGGTACGCCGGCCAGAACTCGTATTTGACGAAGATGGCGAGTTGCACATTCACGGTCTGCAGGAAGCGTTCCGCGTTGCGCTTGGTGGCAAAAGGCAGATAGACCACCTTGTCCACAAGGTCGTAGTTCTTGCGCAGTTCGTAGCCCGACGGCGAGAAGAACGTGAGCAGTATGCGGCGGTGGGGCTGCTCGTGGCGGAGACGCTCGATGACAGGCCGCGCCTGCTCGAACTCGCCTACCGATGCGGCATGAAACCACACCACAGGGCTGTCGCCCAACGACTTCAGTTCGTCCAACGCACGCCCCTGACCCGTCACAAGTTTCCTGGCTTTCTTGTGCCCGAGGAGAGCGGCTAAGCGTACGAGAAAAAAGTATATGTACATACTACTATATAAGGGGGCGTTCTATAAATTCCCCCGTTTTACAATAAATTCAACAAACCAGGGTGCATCTCAAACTTTTTGGTGCTTTTTGTTTTTTGCTTGCATCTGTTTGATTTTCGCTCAATCACAATGCCCGCATTGCTCTTTCGCTCAACTCAAACATCTGCTAACCAAAAATTCAAAAATCACACAAAGAGCAATTTACAGAACGCCCCCTAAAATTATCCCGCAAAAGTACGAAAAATAATTGGATTGACCAAATAATTTTAGTAACTTTGCAGCCGCAATGAAAAGTGTAGTTATCTTGGCGATAGAGTCCAGTTGTGACGACACCTCGGCGGCAGTCATTCGCGATGGCGTGCTGCTGAGCAATGTGACGGCATCGCAGCGTGTGCACGAGGAGTTCGGTGGCGTGGTCCCCGAACTGGCAAGCCGTGCGCACCAGTTGAATATCGTGCCGGTGGTGGACGCGGCCTTGCGTCGCGCGGGCGTGGAGAACAAGGAGTTGAGTGCGATTGCTTTCACACGCGGTCCCGGACTATTAGGCAGTCTGCTGGTCGGCACGGGCTTTGCCAAGGGCTTGGCTTTGTCGCTCGGTATCCCGCTGGTGGAGGTCAACCACCTGCAAGGGCACGTGTTGGCGCACTTCGTGGAGCCGTCGGAGGCACTGAAAGCCGCTACACCGAGTATGGCGAATGTGGAGATTCGGCACCCGAAGTTCCCGTTCCTCTGCCTGCTGGTCAGCGGCGGAAACAGCCAGATTGTCCTCGTGAAGGCGTACAACCAGATGGAGATTATCGGGCAGACCATTGACGATGCGGCGGGTGAGGCATTCGATAAGTGCGCCAAGGTGATGGGCTTGCCCTACCCGGGCGGTCCGTGGATAGACAAGTTGGCGAAAGAGGGCAACCCGCAAGCGTTCCAATTCTCCAAGCCGCATATACAGGGGTACGACTACTCGTTCTCGGGGCTGAAGACGTCGTTCCTGTATTTCCTGCGCGACCACCTGAAGGAGAACCCCGACTTCATCGAACTGCACAAGGCGGATTTGTGCGCTTCGCTGCAGGCTACGGTGATTGATATTCTGATGAACAAACTGAAGCGTGCGGCGTTGGATTTGGGTGTGCGGCAGGTGGCCGTGGCAGGCGGCGTGAGTGCCAACAGCGGGCTGCGGCAGGCGTTCATCGACTACGGCAAGCGGTACCATTGGGATGTGTTTATCCCGCCGTTCTCGTTCACCACGGACAATGCGGCGATGGTGTGTCAGGCGGGCTACTTCAAGTACCTCGACCACGATTTCTGCCCCATCGACGCGGTGCCTTATGCGAAGACCACCATCTGACACCTCTGATCTATGCAACGACTGAAAGAGATACTGGCACCGTACATGGACATCATCCTTTTTGTGGTGGCGTTGCTGGCAGCCAATTATTTCTGGAAGTTCACGGTGGTGGGCGACGAGGGCGGAAGTCAGGTCACATGGTTCGGGCTGGACATCACGGCACCTTTCACGTGGTTGGCGACGCACATCGCACGGGTGGTCTATTGGCTGATTCACCTCACACGCAGCGGCGTGGAGTTGGTAGGCAACACCATCTGCTACCCCCATACGGGCACAGGCACCACTATCGTATGGAGTTGCACCGGACTCAAGCAGTCGTTTATATGGCTGGTTATCATGCTGGTAGCACGAGGTCCGTGGAAGAAGAAACTGTGGTTCATACCGCTCGGGTTGCTCTGCGTGTATCTGTTCAACCTGCTGCGTATCACGCTCATTGCATTGTCGTTGGAGCACCACCCCGAATGGTTCGAGATGCTGCACACCTACCTGTTCAAGTACCTCTTCTACGGCATGCAGTTTCTGCTCTGGCTGTGGTGGACTTGCGGGATAGCCAAGACAACGCAGTTCGTAGGCAAACAAGACAACTGATTTATAAACCAATATAATTAACCCTAAAAAACTAATAGTATGGAACTTCCATTCGCAGAATCGTGGAAAATCAAGATGGTTGAACCCATCCGCAAATCCACACGCGCAGAGCGCGAACAATGGCTCAAAGAGGCCAAGAACAACATCTTTATGCTCCGCAGCGAGCAGGTTTACATCGACCTCAACACCGACTCCGGTACGGGGGCTATGTCCGACCGTCAGTGGGCTGCACTCATGATGGGCGACGAGAGTTACTCGGGCAGCCGCTCTTTCTTCGAGTTCAAGGACACCGTTACCCGCCTCACCGGCTTCAAGTATGTCATCCCTACCCATCAGGGGCGTGCCGCTGAGAACGTGCTCTTCTCCTACCTCGTGAAGCCCGGTCAGGTCATCCCCGGCAACGCACACTTTGACACCACCAAGGGACATATCGAGTCCCGCAAGGCATTCGCTATCGATGTTACGGTGGACGAGGCGAAGGACACCCAACTGGAGGCTCCGTTCAAAGGCAATGTCAGCCTCGAGAAACTGGAGAAAGTGCTCAAAGAGAACCCCGGTAACGTGCCTTTCATGGTGCTCACCGTCACCAACAACACCGTGGGCGGTCAGCCCGTCTCCATGCAGAATATCCGCGAGACCGCTGAACTCTGCCACCGCTACGGAGTGCCCGTCAATATGGACTCCGCACGCTTTGCCGAGAACGCTTATTTCATCAAGACGCGTGAACCGGGCTATGCCGGCAAATCCATCAAGGAGATTGCACGCGAGATGTTCTCGTATGTGGACAGCATGACCATGTCTGCCAAGAAAGACGGTCTCGTCAACATGGGAGGCTTCATCGCCACCAACAAAGAGGACTGGTACGAGGGCTGCAAGCAGTATTGTATTCCTTTCGAGGGTTTCATCACCTACGGCGGCATGAATGGTCGCGACATGGCGGCTCTGGCTGTCGGTCTGGAGGAGAACACCGAGTTCGATATGCTCGAGACACGTATCCACCAGGTACAGTATCTGGCTAAGAAACTTGATGAATACGGCATTCCTTACCAGCGTCCTGCAGGCGGTCATGCCATCTTTGTGGACGCCGACCGCGTACTCACCCACGTGCCCAAGGAGGAGTTCCCCGCACAGACGCTGACATGCGAACTCTACCTCGAGGCTGGTATCCGCGCTTGCGAGATTGGCTATATCCTCGCTGACCGCGACCCTGTCACCCGTGAGAACCGCTTCGGTGGCTTGGACTTCGTACGTCTCTGCATTCCGCGTCGCGTCTATACCGACAACCACATGAACGTCATCGCTGCTGCGTTGAAGAATGTGTATGACCGTCGCGAGACCATCACCCGCGGACTCAAGATTACCAAAGAGGCTCCGCTCATGCGCCACTTCACTATCGAACTGGAGCGTCTCGGATAATCCTCGGGACATATCATAACTAAATAGGAAAGGGTGGTCTAACAAGTATGTGAGACTGCCCTTTCTTTTAGGAGGGTGACATGATATAGGTATGGGCGAGTGCGCTGCAAAGTATTACGAAAGTATTCATATCTGTCGGTTATGTATCTGCGATTGCCCGGAAGACTTTACTTTTTAGTGGTTATTTTGAGTACTTGGCGTTGGTTGTCGATTTCAATTTTGCCGAGGCGTTGGAGGACGGATTGTCCGAGGAGCAAGGGGGCGCGCTGGTTGCCCACTACCGAGGCACGGACGGCTTTGAGTTCCAAGCCTCCGAAGTTAATTTTCTGCAGGATGATGTTGGTGCCAATAGAGATACTGCCGTCGGCGGTGATATACGCCGAGTTGCCCACGATGTCCTTTTTGCTCAAGTAGCCGTTCTTGTACATGAAACTGGCTTCTGTCTGTGAGATAGACACATCGCTGGCACCCGTGTCAAAAACAAAGGTCAGCGGTAGTCCATTGATAGAGCACTTGACCGTCGTTACTCCGTTGGCTGCAGAGAAAGGCACCTCTACCACTCGCTCAGTCTGCACCGCGTCTTGTGTGGTGGAATCCATACGCAAGATACGCTCCTGCACACGGGCTTCATATAGTGCCAACAGACTATCGAACCGAGCACTATGGATAGCACGGAAGTCTATATCGCGGCGGGCATAGGCATACTGCGCATGGTTGCGCTCAAGGTCTTGCGCCAGCAGGCGGAATGCATCCTCGGTCTTGCCCTGCAAGGCACAGAGGCAAGCGGCATTGTACGTT
>CAKVBV010000030.1 GCA_934725535.1 uncultured Bacteroidales bacterium
TCAACGCACTATCTCACACTACTACAAAACAGAAAAACTGCCTAACAACTTTACATTGTTAGACAGCCTCTTTCTTTTTTGTGCTTATCTGTGTGTTATCCTCCTGCTATCCACTCGCTATCCACCCGTTATCCTCCCATTGAAAGCCTTGTCTTGTTTAGATGATGGAACAGGGGGGCAACGGGCGTGTGGCTATGGTAAAATAATGCTAAAATAATGCTAAAATGGCGTGGTGGAGGATTAGTCGTAGTTATGTCCGAAGGATTCCATATTGACAGAGGGCGATGGGGTGGGGGAGTTCTGTTCTGCTTTTTGTTGCCTCCTCACTTCCCTGCGTCCGAGTGCCCAGAGGAGCACGCATGCAGTGACGAAGTACACCGCTGCCAGTATCCACAGTGCGTAGTACTCGCGTGAGGTGCCGGCGAGGGTGGCACCCATGGAGTTGATATGCAGGTAGCCGTGCACGCCCCATGTGTAGGGGAACGCGTAACTGAGATAGAGCCATGCTTTGGGGAGCATCTGCTGCGGCCACGAGACGCCCGCTATGAAGAGGAAGATGAGCGTGGAGGAGATGAGCATGACCAGTCCCGTTTCGCGGTTGCGTGTGAAGACGCTGACGCACATCGAGAAGTAGATGACCGCCAGCAGATAGGGCACCATGAAGCGCAGCACGTCCATCGGGTCGCCCACGTGCGGCAGTCCGAAGAGCCGCGGGACGAGTATCAGATTGAGGGCTCCGAGTGCCATATAAAGCACGAAGTAGGCTGCGGAGCGTCCGAGAATGATACGGAACACACTCACGCTGCGCCGTCTGCCGGGTAGAATGTAGAGTTCGTTGTTCTCCTCGCGCGCCGTACCGCCCAGCATACAGATGCCGAAGAGGAGCGTCTGGTGGAGGATGAGCATGAGCACAGCGGGTATGAGGAACGAGGCGTAACCGCCTGTGGGACAGAACAATGCCGTCTCGGTGTAGGGCGCGTCCTGCACGAGCGACCACGCGAACTCGTTGTCGTAGCCCATCGCCTCGTAGCGGTCAATCTGAATGTTGCGCATACTCTCGAGCATGACCTGATTACAACTGAGGTACACCGCCTTCATGTAGAGGAAGGACGACATGTCGCAGTAGAGCGAGATATGCGCCTGCTCTAAGCCGGAGTTGATAGCCACTGCGTAGTCCGAAGGGAAATAGATGATGCCGTGCACCTTCTGGTCGCGCATCAGGCGTTCCGCCTCCTGCATGGACGTGCAGAAATACTCCAACTTCACATCGGGACACGCGCCCCATTTGTGCAGGAAATCACGGCTTTCGGGCGAGTTGCTGAGGTCCACCACCGCCACGGGAACGTTCTCGATGGTGTCCTTCCAGTAGATACAGTTGTACAGAATGGGGTACGCCACCGTCGCCAGAATGAAGATGACCAGCACACCCGGGTCGTGGAAGATACGCTTGAACTCGTAGGAGAAGACCCAGTCCAACTCCTTGACTTTCAGCCACTGATGATATAGAAACCGACTGATTTTGCTCATTTCAACGGATAGTTTTGGTAAATCATCGCGTTGTGCAACCGCGGCGACACGATGAGTGGCATGACGAGGAAGCAGCACAACGCCAGGCAATGCGGTATGGAGTTGATAACGGGTGCCGCCATCAATGCCTCGTTCACATAAATAAGGTAGTAATGCCTCAGCGGCACAAGGTTCGACCATGCCTGAATGGCGGGCAGCATGTTCATGACGGGGTACGTGAATCCCGACAGCGAGAACCCGAGCATGCCGTACAGCGCACCGATAGACACGGCATCACGCAGCGTAGGCAACGCCCCGATGATACAGATGCCCATCGCTTCCTCGGCGATTACGAACAGCACCATCGACAGCATCAGCCGCGTCAGCGAGCCGTTGACAGGGAAGTGCATGAACTTGAACAATATCACCTCGCACCCTATCCCCAGCACCAGAAACAGCACCGTATAGGGGATTAACTTGCCAATCATCGCCACGGTGTAGTTGCCATCGGCGGCGCGCAGCCACTCGTGGCAGGTGCGGCATTTCAGTTCGTAGCCGATAGCGAAGATGGTGAGCATCAGTACTATCAGTGCCAGAATGCCCGGCAAAATGGTGGAAACCAAGTAGATAGCATAGTTGCTCCACGGGTTCGCCACCATGTGCGCCTCGATGGTGATGGGCTGTATGCGCTTCATTATCAGGTCGTCGGGCAACCCTTTCTTGCGCAGCACCTCGCGCTGGAACGCGCCGGACGTGAGGTTGCACATGGTCAGCAACTGCTTGTATGCCGTGCTTGCCCCCACCGTGTAGGCGTTGTTCACGTAGAACTCCATCTGCGGTCGGCGGAACGATGCGAGGTCGGCATAGAAATCCTCGGGAATCAGCAGGATACCGTATATCTCACCCCGCTGCATGGCTCGTCTGGCTTCGGCGAACTCGGTGGTTACCAACGTGATACTCACTGCCGAGGTAGCCTGCATCTCGTGGCACAGGCGTCGCGAGATGGACGAATGGTCCTGGTCCACCACCGCGATGGGGATATTCTCCGGCGTGCCGTACTTCATGATGCTGATGAAGAAGAAAGTGCTGAGCACCATCACCCCCACCGATGCAAAGATGTACAGCGGCCGCACGAACATCCTGCCCAGTTCGCGTTTCGCCACCCGCCCTATTGCTTTCAGTACCGACATCTATCGCACTACTATCGCGGTCATTCCGGGGCGGAGGTTGTCAATGGGGTGCAACGGACGCGCCTTCACGTCGAACGTCCGCACGTCGTATTCGCCGTTGGAGCGGGTGCTGCGCCATGTCGCGTAACTGCCCATCGCCTTGATATAGGTCACCTCCACGGTGTAATGCTCGTCGCCGAGGGCGGGGATTCGCACTTTCAGGTGGGTGCCGGGCGTGATGTCAGCCAGCATGTCCTCGCGCACGGCAAAGGTGAACCACATGTCGTTGAGGTCCACAATCGCCATCACGGGGCTGCCTTGCCCGACCAACTCGCCCACTTTCGGGAAGCGTTCCGACACCTCACCGTCCACGGGCGACACCAGGTAGCGTTCCGCACGCGCAGCCTCCACCTCCTGGATGATGCCGTCCACACGTGCCAACTGGGCAGCAGCGGCGGCTTTGTCCTCCGAGCGTGCGCCCGCCATCGCCATATCGTACTGACTCTTAGCGGCTTTCACCGTGGCAACGGCGGCTTTGTACTGGGCGTGCACCTCGTCGCGCTTCTGCTCCGAGACGACCCCCTTCTCGTACAAACGCTGTACGCGCTCGTAACTCTTGCGGTATATCTCCTCGCCGGCTTTGGCTTTCTGCCACAGTTCGTAGGCACCCACTATCTGCTCGTGCTGTGCACCGTTCTGCGCCTTCTCGTTGATGGCCTCGGCGGCAGCGCGTGCAGCCTGTGCCTGCGCCATCTTGGCATCCACTTCGGGGCTGTAGATGATGACGACGGTGTCGCCTTTCTTCACACGGTCGCCCTCTTCCACGAGGAACATCTCGATGCGCCCGGGCACTTTGCCCGACACACGGTATTCCGAGGCTTCGGCTTCACCCGTAATCAGCACTTCTTCGGGCTGTATGGCGAGAACGCCCACTACTGCCACAATCACTACTACGGCAAGCATCGCCACCAGACCCAGCAGCAGACTGCCTTTCTTTTCTTTACTTACTGACATCTCTTTTTAATATATCAACAGTTCGTTATTATTCCTTTTTAATCAAATATCCACTCTCTATCCTCTCGGTAAGGTCTCGGTAACCTCTCGGCAAACCGTCGTTTTTTCCTTCTGTCAAGCGTACACTTTTCAGCAAGGGATACGCAAGGGATGAGCAAGGGATACGCACCCCTTATGCAACCTGTAACTATCCTATAACCATCCTATAACAAACCCGTCACGACCCCATATCCCACCATGTAAAAACTAATTAAAAAATTAATGGTTAATTACACGGCAATTATATGTTTATTATAGTTCAATGGTCGGTTAGTATCTCAGCGTGGACGTATATTTTTGGAAATACGTCTCGCACACTTTTGCCTCTACGTTGGCGTCGATATGGTCGCTGGATGCCGACATCCACGCGGTCTGTGCCTGTAGCACGTCCGAGGTGGTGGCCATGCCTGCCTCAAACGCTTCGGTAGCGAAATGCAGCACTTCCTCGGCGTTCTTCACGCCCATCTCCGTCATTGCCACTTTCTGTGTGGCTTCCATCATTTTCTGTTTGGCTTGGGTGATTTGCAGGTTGAGCATCTCGCGTGCCTCCTCTTTCTTGAGGGTCACCAATGCCGCTTCATGTTTGGCGGCTTTCACGCGCAGGATGTCGTCGGCGTGTGCGATGGGGATATTCACCACCACGCCTGCCGAGAAGAACCCTTTGCCTTTCCAGTCGTTGCTGAAGCCGTTATCCACATTCGGGTTGGTGTAGATGTAGTTCGCAGATGCCATGATGTTCGGCTGCAACCCTGCCGCCATGATGCGGGTGTTGGACTTGGCTATCTTCTCAGCCTGCTCCAGCAGTTGCATTTCCGCGCGGCTGTTGATGATTGCCTCTACGTCACCGATGGTGTCGTGCAACGCTATCTCGCCCAGACCCGTGCTGTCCACATGAATATCCGTCTCCAACGGCAGACCGCACAACTGGCACAACGCCATCTTGGAGAGTATCAACCCGTTCTCTGCCTGCATCTTCTTCACCTCGGCCTCTCCCCGTTTGGCTTTGACCTTCAGCAGGTCGCTTTGTGTAGCCAATCCCTCGGCAACGAGTTCGGTCACGTCACCTTCCATCTTTACCAACAGGTCGTAATACTGGTTGGCAAGGCGTTTCTTGCTTTGCACTGCCACAACGCGCCAATAGGCTTCGTCCACCGATACGATGATGTCATCGCGCTTGCTGTCACCCTGTAGCACCGCCATCTGCTCCGTGGCTTTGGCGATGTTGTATAGTTCGCGCAACCGCCCGCCCACGTATATGGGCTGGGTGATACCCACTTGCCCCACGACCACGTGCGTCATGTCGAGGTTCAGCGCGTTGTACAGTTGCTGATACGCATCCGCCACCATCTGCCCGGCTTCGTTTTGGAAACCCGTCACCTGATTGTACAGCGTGGGGTCGGAATAGACTTTCTGTGCCAACTGGTTCATGGCGGAACTCTCGCTCCACTCGAAGGACGACGAACCGTCTTTGCCTACGATGGCGGTACCGAACCCGAAGTCCATCTGATTGGCAAGCAATGTCGCATTCTTGGAGTTCCATGTGTAGGCGGCGTTCGCACTTATCTTGGGGAACATCGCCGCCAGTGCCGCCTGTTTGTTGAGGTCGGCAGCAGCCTGTGTCTCAGCGGTTATCTTGGATGAGGCACCGTTTTGTATTGCCATCTGGCGGCAGTCGGTCAGCGTCAGTTCGGGCAGCACCTGTGCTCCCGCCGACGCGACGCCTATCGCCGCAAACAGCACCCATATCGTTCGTTTCATTTCCACGAATTTTCTATGTAGTACATTGTTTCTGTAAAGAAAGGACGCTACTTTGCTTGGGAGACGACGCGGCTCGCGTCGTCATCGCATTCAGTTCTTCTTCGCCTGCATACGTACCCCCCTGCTCGTCAAGGTGCGCTCCGTTGTCTGCGACTTCCCGCTGTACTTGAGGTTGAAAATCAGATTGTTCTCATACACCTGCGCACTGCCGCTCACTGTGATGTTGAACACCTCTGTCTCGCGCGCGGGAATAGATATGATGGTGTCGTACTCAAACGGCTTGATGCCAATCTTGATGGTGTCGTACTTGGTGGTCTCGAACGGAACCTCCAGCGTGCGGGTATAGGGGGCGAAGTGGAGTGTCTTGCCGTCGGTGGTGCCGCGGGTGTAGCATACATCGCCGTTGAGTTGGTCGAGGGTGATGAGTACGCTGTCTTCGCTGTACAGACTGACTACTTCGAGTTGTCCGCTCTCATTGGGTAGTTTCACCGACAGCGTGTCTGCCAAAGTGGCACCTTTGAAGTTCTCTTGCAGCATCACTTGCCCTGTGGTCTTGTAGCGATAGCCACCTTTCACGTCACGTACCTCGGCAGTATCCTGACACGCTGCCAATCCCATCAGCACTGCTGCCAGTACCGTCAATTTACTTGCAAAAATCTTTTTCATATCTTTTGTTATTATTTTCTGCATAGTTTCAAAACAATCTCAACATAGCCGTCCTATACTAACAAATACTTTGCCACTGCCATACCGTGTCAGTCACTTATAGACTTTCGGCACATCGTTTTATCCTTTGCGCACATATCGGCACTCCTTTTCTCATTGTTCCCATACCGACACGCGACAAAATTACAACAATCTCTTCAATCTTACAAATTATTTAGTAGAATGATAAAAAATCAAGAGTACAAACCATTACTACTCTATAGCAAGCAGTTGTTTTAACCGCAACGCTTCCTACGCTACCCTTGCACAAAACCGGCACTACGAATTACCCGTCGCCCCTTGCGCAATCCGAATCTTTTGCGTAACTTTGCCAACCGTTACGACGAACCGTTCACGGCAAATCCATACAGATATACCCAATAAAACTCATCAATATGAACCAATTTTTCTCATTCACATCGGTATTCACGGCAGTGGCATCCATTGTGTCCTGCGTGGGGTTGTTATTCGGAATAATGCAGTATCCGGGAGCCGACACCTGCATCATTGTATCGGCACTGCTTATGATTATGACATTGGCATTGTGGATGATACTGGCATTGCGACAATTCAAAGATGCCAAAGGATTGGTGATATACTCAGCGTTCACTTGGCTTGCTGTCGTGGTGACCATTGCATTGCATCTGTTGCACATCACCGCAGCCAATCCGCTGTTACTGCTCACGCTGTCAGTGATTGCCCCTGTTGATATCATTTGGCTTACCATTCACTCGTTGCGCAAACAGCAGAGCGGCAAGAGTGGAGTGCATACAAACGACAACAAGATAAACATATCCAAATAAAGTCTTCACAAGAGAAATCATATAGTATGAATTTCACACACCTACACGTACACTCGCAGTATTCGGTACTGGACGGAATGAGCAAAGTACCCGACATAGTGGACAAATGTCTCCGCACCGGTATGGGTGCCGTGGCACTGACAGACCATGGTAACATGTACGGAATCAAGGAGTTGCTCGACTACTGCAAAAAAGTAAACAGCAAGAACAAAGAAGCATGGGACGCCAAACAGGAAGAACTGGCGCAAGCCGCAGCAGAGAAAGGCGAGACCTACGAGAAACAGCCGTTTGTACCCTTCAAACCGATTGTGGGGTGTGAGGCATATTGTGCGCGGCGCGGGCGGCACTCGATGACCGACGAGAAAGCCGTGAACGGCGAGGGGAGGCAGTACATCATCGACCGCTCGGGCTGGCACTTGATCCTTTTGGCAAAGAACATGACCGGCTATCACAACCTGTGCAAGATTGTGAGTGCAGGCTTCATGTCGGACGCATTCAACTACACGAGCCGTATTGACAAAGACCTGCTGCAGGAGTTCCACGAGGGCATTATCTGTTCGTCGGCATGCTTGGGCGGGGAATTGCCGCAGAAGATTATGGCAGGTGATATAGCGGGTGCGGAAGAGACGATAGAGTGGTTCAAGTCGGTGTTCGGCGAAGACTACTACATCGAGTTGCAACGTCACCAGACCGACAAACCCGGCGGCGACCAGGAGGTGTACCAACGGCAGAAAGAGGTGAACCCCGTGTTGATAGACCTTGCCCGCAAACATAATGTAAAGATTATCTGCACCAACGACTCACACTTCGTGGAGGAAGAGAACGCCGAGGCGCACGACCGGCTCATCTGCCTCAGCACGAACCACTATGTGGACGATGTGAACCGTATGCACTACACCAAGCAGGAGTGGCTCAAGACGCCCGAGGAGATGTATAGCATCTTCTCCGACATACCCGAGGCATTGGCGAACACGCAGGAGATAGCGGACAAAGTGGAGATATACGACATCGACCACGGACCGATTATGCCGCTGTTCGACATCCCGAAAGACTTCGGCAGCGAAGACGAGATACGGCAGAAATATACCGAGCAGGATCTGTGGCAGGAGTTTATGACCGACGAACACGGGCAAAACCCATTGAGCGAGAAAGACGCGCAGAAGCGTTTCAAGAACCTCGGCGGGTACGACCGCATGTACCGTATCAAATTTGAGGCGGAATACCTGAGTTTCCTTACGTGGAACGGTGCGAAAAAGCGTTACCCCGAACTGGAGCCGTTTCTGGAGAACACCAAGGGGCTGGATTATCACTACTGGGACGCGGCGGATTTGGACGAGCGGCAGCGCGAAGTGGTGAACCGTATCCTGTTTGAGTTGCACGTGATGAAGACGATGGGTTTCCCCGGCTACTTCCTCATCGTGATGGACTTTATCCGCGGTGCGCGCGAGGAGTTGGGCGTGAGCGTAGGTCCGGGGCGTGGTTCGGCGGCAGGTTCGGTAGTAGCCTACTGCCTACACATCACCGACCTTGACCCGCTGAAATACGACCTTCTGTTTGAGCGTTTCCTCAACCCCGACCGTATCTCATTGCCCGATATAGACACCGACTTCGACGATGCAGGGCGCGGCAAGGTGCTTGACTGGGTGAGCAAGAAATACGGCGAGACCCACGTAGCGCATATCATCACCTACGGCAAGATGGCTACCAAGTCGGCTATCTCCGATGTAGGGCGCGTACAGCGTGTGCCTTTGGCAAAGGTGAACGAACTGAAATCGTATATCCCCGACCGCGGTTTTCCCGACAACATCAAAGACGAAAAAGGCAAGTCGCCCAAGGTGAACCTGAAGAACTGCTACAAGTATGTGGACGAACTGAAGCGCGAGTACGAGCAGGGCGAACCCGAGATACGCAGCATGCTCAACTATGCCCTGCAACTCGAGGACACCATCCGCCAGGTGGGTATCCACGCATGCGGTGTGATTATCGGAGCGGACGACCTGACGAAGTTCGCCCCGCTGTCGAGCGTGGAGGACAAGGATACCAAACGCCGTGTGCTGGTCACGGAATACGACGGACACGTGATAGAGAGCGTGGGACTCATCAAGATGGACTTCCTCGGGCTCATCACACTTACTATTATCAAGGAGTGCCTGAAGAACATCAAGAAAGCGCGGGGCATCGATGTGGACATCGACCATATCCCCATTGACGATGCGGAGACCTACAAACTGTTCCAGGAGGGGCGCACGGTGGCGGTGTTCCAGTTTGAGTCGCCGGGTATGCGCAAGTACATGAGGGAACTCAAACCGACCGTCATCGGCGACATCATCGCCATGAACGCCCTCTACCGCCCGGGACCTATGGACTATATCCCGCAGTTCATCCGCCGCAAGCAGGGACTCGAACCCGTAACGTACGACATCCCGATAATGGAGAAGTACCTGAAGGACACCTACGGCGTTACGGTCTATCAGGAGCAGGTCATGCTCCTCTCGCGACTGCTGGCGAACTTCACCCGCGGCGAGAGCGACAAACTGCGAAAGGCTATGGGTAAGAAGCAGATGGCGATACTGCAGGAACTGAAAGGCAAGTTTATGGCAGGCGGCAAAGCCAACGGGCACGACGAGAAGGTGCTGGACAAGATTTGGAAAGACTGGGAGAAATTCGCCTCGTATGCGTTCAACAAGTCGCACGCCGCCTGCTACTCGTGGGTGGCATACCAGACCGCCTACCTCAAGGCGCACTACCCCGCCGAGTTCATGGCTGCCAACCTGACCGTCTCGAAGGACGACATCAAGGAGGTAACAAAGTTCATGGACGAGTGCAAGGCGATGAAGATACAGGTGCTGGAGCCCGATGTCAACGAGTCGGAACTCACCTTCACCGTCAACAGCCACGGTGATATCCGCTTCGGCTTGGGCGGTATCAAAGGTGTGGGCGAAGGTGCCGTAGAGGCGATTATCAGCGAGCGCAACAAGAACGGCAAATACAAGGACATCTTCGACTTCCTCGAGCGCGTCAACCTCTCGGCTTGCAACCGCAAGACCGTGGAGAACCTCGCGTGTGCAGGGGCTTTCGACTGCTTCGACGGCACCTATCGCGAGCAGTTCTTCGGCGTAAACAGCAAGGCCGAAAACGTCCTCGAGACACTCATGCGCTACGGCAATATGTTCCAGCAGGACAAACAACAGCAGCAAAACTCCCTCTTCGGCGACCTCGGAGGCGACTTGGGCATCGAGATACAGCGTCCTGAAATGCCCCAAGTCCCCCGCTGGAGCGTCATCGAGCGACTCAACAGAGAGAAATCGCTCATCGGCATCTTCCTCTCCGCCCACCCACTCGACAACTACGAGTTTGAGGTAACCGACATCTGCAATGTCACCGCTTCCGAACTCACCCGCTTCGAGGGATGGCGCACGCCCGATGCACGAAAAGCCGCTATGGCTGCCAACGAGAATAACGACGAAGAACAACCCGAAGGCGAGAAAAAAGTGAACCCCGTCGATTGGATACGCCAACACGAAGACCAACCCATGCTTTTCGGTGGCATCGTGGTATCGGCGGAGACCCGCACCTCGCAGAAGGGCAACCCCTACGGACGCTACACCATCGAGGACTACACCGGCAGCCACGAGTTCGTACTCTTCGGCACCGCCTATCAGCAGGGCGACCCTATCCTCAAACCCAACGTCTATGCCTTCCTCACCTGCACCATTCAGCAACGCGGCAAAGGGCAACGCTGGTTCCAACCCAAGGATATCGAAACCGCTGAATATGAGTTTGTTGTGCAACAAGTAGAGGTGATGGATGCCGCACAAAAGCGACTCAAACAAATCACGCTCAACATACACATCGACAAGATTCAGCCCGACTTTGTGGACGACCTCGCCACCTACTGCGAGTCGCATAGGGGCACCACCCCCCTGCGCCTGCAGGTACACGACGGCACGCGCCAAAACCTCATCTCATTCAACGCCCGTCCCATCCGTATGGACAAGGACTTCTACCATTGGCTTCGTATGCAGGAACAGGACGACATCCTCACCCACTCAGTCAACTAACCACCCGACTTGTACATACAAATGCAAAGAGATTGCCTACCCAATAATATAGGCAGTCTCTTTCTTTTGTGGAGATACTGTCGTTGGATGATGCTTGTGGAGACGATGCTTGGGGGACGACGCGGCTCGCGTCGTCATGTCTCTCGCGTCGTCAAAGATACAGAGTTTTGAGTCCTCCCCCTTTGAAGGGGGAGTTAGAGGGGGTCTTCTCGGGTTAAGTGTATGAGATTAGTATGTGATTAGTATGTGATTAGTATGAGATTAGTATGTGATTAACGGGAGGATAGCGGGAGGATAACGAGTACTTTTATATCGCATATCGCAAACTTGCATAAAAAAAGACTGCCTAACCACATCTTGTTAGACAGTCTTTTTTAGCAGTAAATCAAGTGTACTATTTCACCTTTTGCCCTGTGATGGTGTAGCGTGTGCCGTCTGGCGTGAGAACATACAGTGTGCCATGGTCAAGAATGAGCCGGGCAGCGGAACGTGCTGTCGTATCGCCTTGCGGCACAAGGGTCTCTTCGGCGCCGGTCATAGTCTGTTTTAGTGCCACACTGATATATTCCACTCCCTTGGCAAAAGCATAACCCGTTGGCAGGTCGGCTTGGTTGGCTTCGTAGGTGGCAATACCGGCGTTGAGGTCTATCGCCCAGTAGAACGGCACATTCTCGATATAGCATAGTGTCTGTCCCTGTTCGTCCAGCGCACTGAGTATCAGCCGTGATAGTGCATCACGCACCGCAGCCATATCCGTCTGCTCTACATAGATGGCCTCTTTGTCTGCCTTGGCAGTGGCTGTGCGCAGGGCAATGTCTTGGTGCGAAGAGGAAAGCACGATGTCATAGCGGTGCTTGCCCGGACGCGGATTGTCCACAGACGCAATGACGGTGATGGCCTCCACGGAGTCAGATGCGTTGTGGTAGTACCCCCGCTCGGCTATGGCAGGATAGCCTTGTACGCTGTCAATCACCACAGGAGCCTTGTTTGCATATAGATGATAGAAGTGAATCACCGCCTCATCATCGGCAGAGAACATAGCAAACAAGGTATCACCCGCAGCCACTGGCACGGTATAGGCCACGGCGGAGTAAAAACCATAATAATCAAATGCGTTTCCTTCCACATAGGCATACCACTGATAGGTATCGCTCCACAGATACTTGGCGGCACCGAAGTCTGCCTGTTCGCGCAGGGGCAGGGTAGCAGGGCGTGCCTGTTGGAGCAATATCTCAAACAGTTCCGCCTCCTCGTAGGCTACAGTATAGTCCGCACGGTCGTCTTTGCGGGAAAACTGCGAACAGAACATCAAGGTGCAGTCCATATCCTTGGACGCTATATAAGTGAACGTAGCCACACGGGTAGTGGGGTCCAACGTCTCATGTCTGATAGAGTTATAAATTAAATCACCTTGTTTCAAGGTCGGGTCAATGAGGTATAGTGCCCCTTCATTCGTGCCTTGCACAGCCTCTGCAAAGAACCGGTACATCTTGCCCGCCTCGAGATGAACGGTATATGCCTCATATCCGACGGTGTATGTTGTGTAATCGGCGTCAAACTGAAGTACCTCGGAATGTTTGTTGATGGCTGTATGGCGCATCTCGCCAGCAGGCAACACACCCGATACAGGCAGGCTGTCGGGGTCGCACGCAGGGTGCTGCGCATAGACAAAGTCGGCTTCCGGCACCTGCGAGAAGTTGTACACCACTACATAGAGGGGTATCGTATCTGTGTCTCCGAACACTGCGTAGTAGGTGGAATCTGCCCCCATAGACTCGATAGACTTCGCCTCCTGCGTCAGCAGAGAGTCGTAATATACCTGTGCAAAGACAAAGCCCGGTTGGTCGGTATAGAGCGACCCGCCGTACACCTGCCCTGCATTGGCGGTGAAGGTATAGCCTTTGCCCGGCACCATGATGTTGTTGAACGGATAGAGTCCGTCGGTAATAGTGCCGCTTACCACCGTATCTGTGCTTATCGGCTCAAAGTGATAGGTGGCAGGGGTGCCGATAGAAAGCACGTATTTCGCCTCCATATCCTGGGTGAGCGTTATCAGGTGATACGTTCCCGCCTGCAGGCTGTCCACATGGCGTGCATCATTGTATATCTTGGTATCCTTGCCGTCTTTGTACTCAAAGAGCATGCATGTGCTGTAATCGTCCTCCCAAGCCGTTTCCATACGTATCTCCGTATAGGTTGTCTCGGTGAGCGTGAACTCATAGCCGCGATAGAAACCGCCTGCCGTGGTGTACCACTCGCTGTTGGTCAGCGTGTCGGACATATACGGCAGCGTAACAGGTGTGTAACGCACAGGAGTGGCACGGCATATATGCACATCGTAATTGCTTCCTTCAACATAACGGCTGCGGCAGGAGATACCGTATTTGCCTGCCTCAAGAGTGATAGAGTCCACATTATCTCGGTAATCCGTCGGCTCTCCATTGTCATTGAGAGGCATTACAGTGAAGGATGCTCTTTCGTTATCTATGCGCCCTGCAAGCAATATAGTGGTGGTCTCGGACAGAGTCAGGCTATAGAACAAACCTAACATGTTCGGATACCCGTAATTGTCGAAACGCATATCCTGCATATAGTCGCCCTTGGCGTGATAGTCCAATGTGATAGGCTGCCATGGCATAACAGCAGGCACACTCGGGGTATGCTCGCCTGCAATAACCCATGTCGAAGCCGACTGCTCATCACATTGTGCCAGCACGGCAGCCGCATAGTAACGGCACGTATCGATATTGTGGAACGTATATACGGTGTCGGTGGTGCGGATGGCTACCGTATCGAAATGCTCGTCAGTCCCCGTACCGTTGTATAGTGCTACAAAGTAGGCTGCTGCATCGGTCTTGTGCCAGCGCATGGTAATATCGGTGCCGTCTGTAGTGAACTCCACCACTTTGGGTGTCGGACACAGACTGCACGGGTTGCCGCTCCAAAGCAATGTCCCGTCCGGTGTGTTGGTCATTTCCCCCTCCTGCATATCCAATACAATATCCCCGTCGGCGTTGGTGATACGGAACGATACTTCGTCGTCATAAGCACCTTCGCCCCAATAGATGTCCACCTTGCCGCCGTGAGTGGTGTAGGTGAAGGTCTCGTATCCGCCGTCCGTCATAGCGATAACAGTCTCTGCTCCGTTCTCCACGAAATGCAGTTTGCCGCTGTTCCAGCCGTCGTCGTATTTGTCGTAGCAATCAATGGTCAGCACGCAGCCCCCGCCGCTTTCTTGCTTCTGTCCCGCTACAAACTGCGCCTTGTTCCATACCTCCTTGGCACCTTCCACGCGTGCGCATACGTAGGCATAATAGGTCTTTCCCGCAGTCAGTCCTTCCATAGTATAGGTCGTGTCCGCCGTGTGGTGAATACCTTTCTGGAAACGGAAGTTCTGTATCTCGTGGTCGGATACGATGACGTCATACTCGCAACCGAGGTCATTCCACGTTACCACCGCCGTTGCGCTGTCCGTACATTCCACACCCACCTTTGTGCCGACAAACACTACCTCAACGTATGGTACAGACCAATGGCAAGTGTCATTGACAAAGAAATAAGGTCGTACCACACTGCAACTGTTGTCATAATCTACCGTATATCCTGCTGCGGGTATATACTCTGCGCATAGCGTATCGCCCTCATAGATGGTGCTGTGGTTCGCTGTCTCCACGCCGTTCACCATAGTACGGATGCTTACATGGTCGGGAATATCAATAAGATCCAATATCCCCGACTTGGCAGGGCGCACATGCGGAGTCAGCACCACATCTTCCCCTGGCATAGTGAACCAGCCATGCTTATCTCCTCCGTACCATTGCAACGATGCATTCGGGGTATTGGTTGTCAGCGAATCCAAGATGTATCCCCTGTCCACCATAACCCGCACATCTATGTTATTATTGGGATAGTAGGCTTCTGCTGCAGGGAAAAGCACAATGCTGCAATGCTCGGTGGGCGTTGCGCTGATGTTGTACATCTTGTACTCCACCAACGAGATGTCGTCCAACGAGATATACATCGGAGTACCACCAACCTCCCCACGGATACCCAATACGTATGTAGCGCTGCTGTCCACGGTGAAGTCTTCGTATATGTACTCATAGTTGCCGTTGGTCAGCCTTGTTTCCGTAATCATTGTCTTCCGTGCATTCATATCCGCCTCGGCGCACAGATACACCTGTAAAATGGCATCCTCTGTATAGGTGCCGTCTTGGCGTGCATTCATAGCAATGCGATACGGCTTGCCTGTCTCCAATCGGATGGACGTAAACAGCCAGTCGATATTCCCCCATAGCAAGGTGGCATTCCATTCCCCGCTGTAGGGTTGGCGGTTGTGATCCGTTTCCGAGTTGAATACCCACGCATCGCTTTTCTTTTCGCTTTGCTGCACCCATGTGTTGATAACATCGCCTTGGGTGTGCGTACCCTCGAACCCCTCGTAGAAGGGTACCGTGTGTACTGTCGTCGTTTGAGCAAACACCGCGTTTGCCGTGCCTGTGATACCTGCCAGCACCATCAGGCTAAAAAGTAAACATCGTTTCATTAACAAATTGTACATTGATTGTTTTCTATTTCACGTTGCAAAATTATATAAAATCGACGAATTACACAAATATATACAGGGCAATACGGGAGAGGGCACCCTATGGAGACGACACGTCCCGCATCGTTTTTCCGAATGTTATCCACTCGCTATCCACTCGTTATCCACTCGTTGTTTTCTGCTGTTTGACAGCACCGTCTCCCAACGATATAACCGCAAGCATTCTGCCAACCGCAAAATGTACGATTGTTAAGATTGACGTCGTATAGACTGTAGCATATCTGTAAAATAAAATTCGTTACCAACTCGTTAGGAAAGCGTTACCAACTCGTTACCACCTCGCTACCGCAAAAAAGTGTCATTTTTTAAGATTGCTTCTGTCTTGTCAAGGCTTAACTATTGGAATTCTGCAAAGGCACAAGACACTACAACCCGATATGCATCACGGCTTGTTCCAGTGTGTCGCGGTTGCCAATGGCGCGGTTGCGCGTCTGGGTGCGGTAGTTGTACACCGTCTTTACGGAGAGACGCAGGAAATGGGCTATGTCTTCCGAGTCAGTGATGCCCAAACGGATAAGGGCAAAGATACGCAGTTCGGTGGAGAGATACCGCTGTTGTGGCAGAGGGAATTGCTCTTCGGGGCGAAGAAGTGCATTGAAATCCGTGACGAAATGCGGAAAAAGGGACAGGAATGTCTCGTCGAAATGGCGGTAAAACTCGCGCAACGTGCGGTCGATAACCTCGGTGGATTTGATGATTTGGAAGAGGTTTTTGGGTTGGTCGGACAGCGAGGCACGCAAGAGGGTCTTGTGGTATTGCGACATGGTCTCGATGATGTGCGAACATTCTGTCATATAGCGTGTTACGTATGCATCACGGATACGGTTCGAGTCCTGCAATTGGGCATTGGTGACGGAGAGACGTTGGTTGATGTCCTGCAATTGGGTGTTGAGAAGCGAGAGTTGCCGGTTCACGGCACGCCAACGGGTCATAATCAGCATCAGTATGAACGACACCAGCACCAGAATGCTGGCGGCTATACCCAATGAGATAATGAGGATATGCTGTTTGTGCTGTTGTTCCTGTATCTTCTGGCGGTAGGTATTGAGTATCAAAGGCATATCACCGGCCATCTCAACGGTGCGCAGACGCGCTTTGCTCTGGTCGGCGTCCTGTATGCAGCAGTTCATATATTGGTAGGCACGTTCCACATCGCCCTTGCGGAAGAGTATGAGTGCCACTTCGCGCAGCGAAGCATGCTCCATAACGCCGTGTTGCATATCGCAGAGTGCGGACTGTGCAAAGTATAGTAACGCGGAATCTTGCATGACGGGGTTGTTTGTACTCCAATAGAGACGTTGGTAGCACGAGCCGAGCGTATTGGCAAGATAGCGGACATAGTTGGAGGTGTCGGGAAGTTGGTCGTAAACAGGCAGGAGCAGGTTCAGGGCTTCGCGTGGTGAGTCTTCTATGCGTATGAGAGCAGACTCTTGGGCATACCAGACGGGGTCGGTCTCGGTCTGCAGGATACATGCCCGCAGCGGCAGTATTTGTTGGCGTGCTATATCCCGCTCCGCCTGCACGGTAGTGAACTCTGCCTGCCATATATAGGTGAGGTTAAGGGCTTTGTAGTATGGATTGGCAACTTCCGGCAGGATATGGTCTCGCATAGGAAGCAGTTGCTCCAACGCTAAACGATAGTTGCCCGCCATAGCCATACACTGTGCACGGCTGATGGTGGAACGCTGTATGGCTGCAGCATCCATATAGTGCCTGGCCAAAATTAGGCTCTGCTCTGCATAGAAAAGCGCGGAGTCATTGTCAAAACCCTCGTAAGCAGTATAGAGTTGGCGGGCAAAGTAGAACTTTTTCTTGCCCTCTGCCACATTGTAGAAAGCGGTAGTGGCTGCAATACGTTGCTCACGGGCATGGATGTATTGCTGACGGTTGGCAACAGCGGTGTCTAACTGAAACAGGATGGAAAGCAATAGTAGCATGGTATTATCACTATGGGTTAACGGCTGCAAAGATAATATATTTGCATCAAATATGCAAACAAACATTATATATTAGGTATAAGAATAACTCCCAAAACAGAGAATATACAAAATACTATTTCGTTGATTACAAATAATATAGTAAATATATCATACTCCCAAAACAATCCTCGCTATTGTGAACGTACTTTATATGCACTAATTTTGCAGCGTTGAATTTGAATGGTACCATGAAAGCAGTAGTATCAAATACGGATATAGTCACTACCCCCACCGATAACTTGCTGGTTATCAACGTATTGTGCTTATTATATGCACTATATTCCGTGTGCGGAGTGCTCTTGCGCCCCGCCCTTTGTGTATGTTCGTTAGGTATATGCAGGGGCTTTGGTGTGGATAGAGTGTTGATACAAATAGAAATTAACTAAATTAAAAACAACTAATTTATAATGCGTATGAAAACGAAACTTTACGTCTTGATGGTTGCAGCCATGTTGGCGTGCAACGTGTTTGTAGCCAATGCTACACGTCTTTATCTGATGGGAGAAGCCACCGAAGCAGGATGGGCACTCAACCTGATGGATATGATGGTTGAGGAGAACGGTTCCTATGTCTGGGTCGGAGACCTCAAAGATGGTTCCCTCAAGTTTATGCTCACCAATGCGACATTTGGTGATTCCTACGGTCCTGTTGCTGACAAAGATAGTCTCAAATTGGGCAGTCTCAACTTGGGCTTGAATAGCAATGGCACCGACAACAAGTTTGCTGTCAAAGCAGGGCGCTACAGCCTGACTATCACTCTCGGCGAGACCCCAACAATAGTTGTCGCAGACGGTACTGGCTTGGCTGACAAGCGCATTGCTGCTGCCGACATCTATCCCGAGACGCTCTATGCTGTCGGCAATGCCACCGAAGCAGGGTGGACACCGGCAAACGCGATTGAGATGACTGAAACCGAGTATGGCAAATATGAAGGTGGCTTCTATATCAAAGCGGGCGAAAACCTCGAACTCAAGTTCCTCGCACAAAAGGCTTGGGGAACTCAGTACGGTCCTCAGAACGATGGTGAAGAGGTGAAAGCCGCAGGAGAATACTCTCTTGTTAAAGCCACAGCAGGCGACCCCAAATACCACACCGCGTTCACCGCAGACACCTATTTCAAAGCACAACTCGATATTCCCGCAGGCAAGATGACGCTCACGCCTGCTACGGCTCCTGTCAAAGTACTCACTACCATGTGGATGATTGGCGAGGCTACCGGTGGTTATAATTTCGATGATAATGCTATAGAGATGACCCTCGACGCTACGCAAGATAGCGTTTGGACATGGTCTGGCGACCTTGCTGCAGGCAAACTCAAATTCTGTGGCAAATGGTGGGATTGGAACTCCGATACCTTTGGCGCAACAGAAGATGATGTCAAATTAACGACAGGCGGTAGTCTACCCGTACAAGTTATCAATGGTTATACTATTGACTATCAGTTCCTTGTTACCACTTCCGGCAAGTATTCGCTCACTCTCAACCTCAAGACCATGACCCTCACGGCTACCGGTGCCACTCCTACCGATGTCATCACCGTAGGTCAGTACCCGCAGCCCACCAAGGTCATCCGCAACGGACAGGTCTATATCCTTCGTGGCGATGCTCTCTACGACTTGACAGGTCGTCGTCAGTAAATTACATGGGAGACGGCGCGGCTCGCGTCGTCAGGGAAATGGGGCTGAAAGACCCCATTTCTCCTTTCTCCTTCTATCTTTTATTCAATATCAAACTTCACAATACCTATTCTTATGCGCGCCATACGATTTATACCGTATGCCCTCTTGGTGCTATACTTGTTCCTGCCGCTTTCTCTCATGGCGGACGGCAACATTCGCATCAGCGGCACGGTGGTGGACAAGCAGCGTGAACCCCTCATCGGCGTTACCGTCAGGGTCGAGGGCACCAACCTCGGCACCATCACCGACATGGACGGGCACTTCTATATAGACGTGCCGAGCAAGCAATCCAAACTCGACATCAGTTACGTCGGCTACAAGACCCAAACCATCACGGTCGGCAGCGACATCAGTTTCTTCGTCACCATGGAGGACGACACCGAGGTCCTCGACGAAGTAGTTGTTGTCGGTTACGGCAACCAGAAGAAACTCTCTGTCATCGGCTCTATCCAGACCATCGAACCCGCACAACTGCAGGTCGGCTCCACACGCTCTATGAGCAACAACCTCGCCGGTCAACTGGCGGGTGTCATTGCCGTGCAGCCTTCGGGTGAGCCGGGCTACGACAACTCCGACTTCTGGATCCGCGGTATCGCCTCTTTCTCGGGCAACACCTCCCCGCTGGTCCTCGTGGACGGTGTCGAGCGTTCCCTCAACGACATCGACCCCGCTGAGATTGAGGCGTTCTCTGTCCTCAAAGATGCCTCGGCTTCGGCTATGTACGGCGTGCGCGGTGCCAACGGTGTCATTCTCATCAACACCAAGCGAGGCAGTGTGGCACCGCCGTCCATCTCTCTGCGTCTCGAGCAATCCGTCTCTACGCCCACCAAACTGCCGCAGTTCATCGGCGCGGCGGAGTACATGGACCTGCTCAACAACCTCCAGTCCGACCCCAACAAGCGTCTCTTCACCAAAGACCAAATCCTCAAGACCTACTACGGCTACGACCGCGACCTCTACCCCGATGTCGATTGGGTGGACGCCATCACCAACGACGTAGCCTACTCCACACGCGCCAATCTCTCCGTCTCCGGCGGCTCCGAGCGTCTGCGCTATGCCCTCACGGGTTCCTACTATCACGAGAAGGGCATCATGGCTGTCGATGAGACGCTGCCCTACGACACCGGCTCCAAACTCAATCGCTTCAACCTCCGCGCCAACGTGGACTTGGACATCACCAAGACCACCATCCTGCGCTTCAATATCGGTGGCTACTTGCAGATGCTCCGCAAGTCCAATTCCTCCACCGACGAGGTCTTTGCCAAAGCCTTCGAGACACCGCCTTTCGTCCACCCCGCAGTCTATTCCGACGGCACCATTCCCCTTGCGTCTGCCAACCGCTACAACCCGTGGGCAATGAGTACGCAGAATGGCTACTATCGCAGCACCGCCGGCAAACTCGAGTCCCTCTTTGCTATCGAGCAGGACCTCAAGTTCATCACCCCGGGACTCAAAGCCAAAGCCACGTTCTCTTTCGACTATTTCTCGCAGACCTATATGACCCGCGGCAAAAGCCCCGACTACTACAGTGTCGCCAAGTCCCGCAACGACGAGGGTGAACTCGTACATTCCATCCTCAAGTACGGCTCCGAATTCCTCGACCATAGCAGCAATGCCGACTATGGCAACAACAGCATCTACTTCGAGGCGGCCCTCACCTACAACCGCACTTTCGCTTCACGCCACGCGGTCGATGCCCTCTTTCTCTACAACCTCCGCTCCTATGACAACGGCGACTACCAGCCCTATCGCAACCAGGGTATCGCAGGGCGTGCCTCCTACACCTACGACCGGCGCTATGTGGCGGAGTTCAACTTCGGCTACAACGGCTCCGAGAACTTCGCCAAAGGCAAACGCTATGGCTTCTTCCCATCGGGGGCTGTCGGATGGCTCATCTCCGAAGAGCACTGGATGGAAGAGGCGCGGGACGTCCTCTCCAAACTCAAACTCCGTGGCTCTATCGGTCTCGTCGGAAACGACAACATCGGTGGTTCGCGGCGTTTCGCCTACATCACCACCATCAACCGCAACGCCAACGGCTACAACTGGGGCTACACGGGCGATGTGTATTATCAGGGTGTCCAGGAGGGCGAAGTTGGTGTCGCCAACCTCACGTGGGAGACCGCACGCAAAGCCAATGTCGGCTTCGAACTCGGGCTATACAACGACCTCGACCTCCAAGTCGATTTCTTCCAGGAACTGCGCAGCAACATCTTCATGCAGCGCAACACTATTCCCTCGCAAGTCGGCTTCATCAGCACACCCTACGCCAATTTCGGCAAGGTGGACAACCGCGGTGTGGACCTCTCCATGACCTACAACCATCATTTCCGCAACGGGCTCAACATCGCTCTCCGCGGCACCTTCACCTATGCCAAGAACACCATCCTCGAAATCGACGAGCCCGAAGCCGTCAAGGGCACGCACCGCAGCCAGACGGGGCAGTCTATCAACACCCTGTGGGGCTACACGGCGGACGGGCTCTACACCGACGACGACTTCGATGCCGACGGCAATCTTGCCGCAGGGCTGCCTGTCCCGCAACTGGGAGCCACAGTCCGCCCGGGCGACATCAAGTACGTGGATATGAACGGCGATGGCAAAATTACCGACGAGGACCAGGGCTACATCGGCGGCACCAACGACCCACGTATCGTCTATGGCTTCGGCGGAAACCTTGAGTACAAGGGCTTCGACTTCAACATCTTCTTCCAAGGCACGGGCGACACGTGGCGTATCATCGGCGGCAACGACTATTTCATCCCGGGCTCGGGGCAGGGCGTGCTCGGCAACGTCTTCACCAACTACAACGACCGCTGGACCGAGTCCAACCCCTCGCAGCATGTCTTCTGGCCGCGACTCAGCGAGTCCACCAACACCAACAACAATGTCGCCTCCACGTGGTGGAAGAAGGACATGTCTTTCCTCCGTCTCAAAACCATCGAAGTCGGCTATTCGCTCCCCAAGAAGGCACTTGACAAGATGCACGCCAAGAAGTTCCGTATCTCCCTTTCGGGCAACAACCTCTTCTGCTTCTCGTCATTCAAACTCTGGGATCCTGAACTCGCCACCAACGACGGACTCCGTTACCCTGCTATGCGTTCCGGCATGGTCGGCATAGAAATAGGTTTCTAATCATGCTACTCCAACCAATAGGACAACACATGGGACACCTTGGGGGACGACGCGGCTCGCGTCGTCAAAAAAGATATTACCTATTAACCATTACTTATTACTACTCTGAACTCGAGTTCATCTCGAGTTAAGAGTATGACATTAGTATGTGATTAGT
Source organism: uncultured Bacteroidales bacterium (assembly GCA_934725535.1). Classification (GTDB taxonomy): domain Bacteria; phylum Bacteroidota; class Bacteroidia; order Bacteroidales; family Paludibacteraceae; genus Colicola. The sequence goes on from CAKVBV010000030.1 coordinate 22,612, forward strand.
ATGTGATTAGTATGTGATTAGTATGTGATTAACGAGTGAATACCGAATCCATACCGACACGATAACAAAACAAAATCATCAGTTTATGAAAAAAACAATATATACCGTTCTTACTGCTCTCCTGCTGCTTCCCGTGGCATCGTGCAGTTTCTTGGACAAAGAGCCGGACACCGAACTCACCCTGGAGATGGTCTTCAACGACAAGACCCGCACCATGGGTTGGCTCGCCGGCGTCTATTCCGACATTCCCGACCCGTACATGGGCTACGGACGCTTCCTCGGTTGGGACATTCTTGGCGACGAGATGTCTCCCTCTGAACGTTGGCGGCAATGGAACTGGAAAGTCATTCCTTTTATCCTCGGCGAGTGGACGCCTACCAGTGACTGGGACGGCAACTACTGGGCGTCGCTCCCGCAGCGTATCCGCGAGGCACAAATCTTTATCGACAACGTACACACGCTGCCCGACCAGGGCATCGGTGCGCAGGAGGTCGAGTACATGAAGGCGGAGTGCGAGTTTCTCACCGCCTACTACTATTGGCTTCTTGTCAATACCTATGGTGCTATTCCCTTCACCCCGGGCGTGCTCTACAGCACCGATGCCACGGCGGAAGAGTTGCAGATAGGGCAATCACCCTACTACACTGTCATTGACTGGTGCGACTCGGTCCTTCTTGATGTCGCAGACCGCCTGCCCGCCAAGTACAACAGTGCGCAGAAGTACGGACGGGCTACCTCTGTCATGGCGCTGGCGGTACGTGCCCGTATGCTCCTCTATGCCGCATCGCCACTGGTCAATGGCAATACCGACTACGCAGGCTACACCAACGACCGCGGACAGGAAATCTTCTCTCAGACCTACGATCCCGAGCGGTGGCGCAAGGCAGCCGATGCTTGTCTCCTGCTCATCGAAACGGCGGAAGCCGCAGGACATACACTCTATGTCGAGACCAACGAGAACGGTGACATCGACCCCTTCATGTCCGTGCAGAACGTGCTGCTCAAGCGATACAACGAGGGCAACACCGAGATACTCTTTGCCCGTGCAGGAGGCTGCGACTATACCGAATACGAGAAGCACTGTACTCCGCTCGCTTCGGGAGGTTCCGGCGGATGGGGCGTGACCCAGTCCCTTGTGGATGCGTTCTTCATGGAGAACGGACTTCCTATCACCGACCCCGACTCGCACTACGAGTCCACGGGCTTTGAGGAGTCGTATGTCTCCTCCGATGCCACCTCGTGGGACGAGGAAGTCAATGGCGGAGCCATCACCCACCCGCACACCTACAAGATGTACTGCCACCGTGAGCCCCGTTTCTATGTGGCTGTGTCCTTCCACAACGCTTGGTTCCCGCAGGAAGACCGTACTTTCAACTTCTTCAATGGCGGCACCGACAACGGGCATACGCACGACGCACCGCAGAATGGGTACCTTGTACGCAAGAAGATTCACCCCAAGACCAATGTCAAAGAGGGCAACTTCCAATACCGTCCGGGAGTCCTCTACCGACTTGCGGAAGCCTATCTCAACTACGCCGAGGCACTCAACGAATGTGACCCGGGCAACACCGAGATACTCACCTACCTCAACAAGGTGCGTACCCGCGCGGGAGTACGACCCTACACCGCAGGTGCCACCTCTTCTTCGGCTATCCATATCGATATGACCCAAGACGCACTGCGCGAGGTCATACACCGTGAACGCAGGGTCGAACTGTGCTGTGAGGGACTTCGCTACGATGATCTTCGTCGCTGGAAGGAAGCCGAAACCACCCTCAACGGACCCCAATACGGTATGAACTTCAGCGGTAAGGACGAGGCTGCCTTCTTCCAACTCACTGCTTATCAGACCCGTGTCTATCGCAAGCAGTACTATTGGTTCCCCATTCACCAAGGACAGATAGAGCGCAACCCCAAGTTGCACCAACTGCCATACTGGAAATAACCTTTCTATACCACATTGATGCAAATATAGCAATATGAAGCAACGTATATTTTTCCTTCTCCTTGTAGCGGGCGCACTGCTCGGTTGCAAACCCGAGAGCGAACACTACACCATTCCTCGTCTCGACGATGAACTGCACATTCGTGCCTCTGTCTCTTCGCTGCGGCTGCTCCAATCGCAGAGCAAGGACACCGCTATCACTTTCTCGTGGGATATTCCCGAACTCAAAGACGGCATCACGGGCTTTGAATACTACTTCAAAATGGACATTGCCGACAATAGTTTCGCCACCTCTATCACACCCATGCTCATGGACGGAGGCAACACCGTCAGTTTCACGCACGGGACAATCAACGACCTTCTCGAAGGCTGGGGCATAGCGGCAGGCTCGTGGACGGCACTCGAAGCGGAGATTATCGCGCACCCCAAGGGACTCGATACCTACGTCAAACCCATGCTTAGCACGGTTACGTTTGATGTCATGGGCTACGCCTCCGTACTCTACATGGTGGGTAGTGCCACCTCTGTCGGAGACGACTACACCGTAGCCATTGAGATGAGCAAGGTGCCGGCACGCAATGCCTATACATGGACGGGCGCACTCGCCGAAGGTGAACTGCTCTTCCTCACCTCCCGTTCCGACTCTACCGGAGCCTACGGACAGGGCTCTGCCGCACAAACGCTCCTCTACTCGGACACCAAAGAAGCCCGACCGCTCACCATCTCCCATGCCGGCTACTATGTTATCGAAGCCGACATCGACGGACTCACAGTCACCGAGACGGAACCGCTCTTCCTCTTTGGTGAGGCTGCCAAAGGATGGGTACTTGGTGATGCCGTCGCTATGACCAACATCACCGGACATACACTCACATGGAGCGGACTCCTCAGCACAGGAGAACTCAAGTTCCTCTGTGAGCCGGACCCGGACCGCCGTAGTTATGAAGGTGCCTTCTGGATGGCACCGGCAGAAAGTACACCCGCGGAAGGTACCACTTCCATGACTTTTGCCAAGAACGGAAAACCCGATACCAAATGGGTTGTGCCTGCCGTCGGACTGTACACCATCAACGTTGACTTGTCTGTGCCGCAGGTGTCCTTCACTCGTGACGAGGAGTTCGACAAACTGCCGTACAAGCAGATTTGGCTCTGTGGCGATGCTACGCCCAATGGTTGGAATACGCCTTTCTCGGAACAAATGACCTATGATGTTACCGCAAGCGATGGCTCATTCACATGGACGGGCAACTTGGCGGCAGGAGAAATCAAGTTCCCGCTCAACCCGAACAGTTATGAGGGAGCCTTCTTCATAGCACCGGCTGTGGATACGCCCGTCTCCGACCGGCCTACGCCCATACTCTACACACCCAACGACCAACCCGACCAGAAGTGGAGAGTATCGACTGCGGGTAAATACAAAATCACCATCAATGTCATCGACATGACCGTTAAATTCGAGCAACTATGATACGACCGATGAATATATGTTTGGCAGCACTGACTGCGCTTACCCTTACCGCCTGTGATGAGAAGATTGATACAGGCTGGAGCATTGACCAAGTTCAGGACGACCCTGTCGTAGAACCCGTTAAAACCAACGCCAAGGCACCCCTCTACTGGACGGTCTATGAGTTCTGCTTTGAGGCGGAACACGCAGGCACCAACACCAATATGCCCAAAGACACATGGGAGTCCAACATCAAATGGGTGTCGGAGAACCTTCTCCCCTACGGCTACGACATGATAGTAACGGACGGCTTTCAGACTATGCGTAATGTGCAGTCGGACAATAGTCAGGGCTACATGACGCACTACGGGGAATACTCACTCAAAGAGTTGGTTACACTCTGCAAAAGCCATGGGCTCAAACTCGGTGTGTACGACAATCCGCTATGGAAGCATGGGGACGACAACATCATCATCGACGGTACCAACATCCGTCTTGGCAGCCTGTTATACGACCCCGCCAAGGACAAGGTAGCGAACCCCGATGCCGCACGCGAGAGAGACATATTCTATTGGATTGTTCCTTCTCACCCTGGTGCACGGGAGTATATCGACGGCTTCTTCAAATACTATAGTGAACTCGGAGTCAACTTTATCCGTATGGACTTCATGTGCCTCTTTGAAACAGGTACCGGTATGGGCGGAGACCCTGGACGCGGGTACGGACGCGAAGAGTACGAACTGGCTCTCCAATACATCAACGAGTCGGCTACCAAGTACGGCGTATTCACCTCTATCGTGATGCCCAACCAGAAGAACTACGCCGAACTCGAAGCACGCTATATGAATATGATGCGTATCAATGCCGATGTCTTCTGTGGGCGTTGGAGTGCCTTTTCGGGTACTACACCCAACGACCCCGATGAGAACTACGAGCATTATGGCGAGTCAGTCTATTACCGCCGCCGCGGACAGATAGACCAAGACCGTTGGCCTACATGCTACAATATGTTCGATGGCATGGTCTATTTCTCAGGACTGTCAGGGCGCGGCAAACTGATACTGGACGGAGACTTCACCCGTCTCAATACGCTCTCCAATGACGACGAATGTCGTTCCGTCATCTCACTCCAACTGGTGGCTGGAGGACCCGTTGCCTGTGCCGACCAGTACAACGAAACCAACATCGAACATCTGGTTACTTTCTATCAGAACGAGGAACTACTTGCCCTCAACAAGGACGGCTTTGTCGGTAAGCCGCTCTCACGCGACTTCAACAGCAGCGATAGTCAGATTTGGACGGGACAAATGAGCAACGGTGACTGGATAGTGGCATTCTTCAATCGGGAGGATCTCGAACAGACACGCTCCTTAGCCATCAGTTCATTGGGAGAGGAGTCTATGTATGTGCGTGACCTCTGGGAGCATACCGACCTCGGCAGGCAACGCAACCTCAACTATACCATTCCCGCCCACGGATGCAAAGTATTCCGTCTTTCTACCGCTGAATGATGCTTTGCATGGGGGACGACGCGGCTCGCGTCGTCAATATACCATAATTACAAAAAACTAGGTACATAAGTATGAATAGAATCCTTTCAATCCTCTCTACCCTGCTGCTGACAGCCTCGCTGTCAGCAGCAGAGCAACTCTCCTCCCCGGACAATCGTCTCTCTATGTCTTTCTCTACCGACACCGACGGACGTATGACCTATTGCCTCACCATGCAGGGCGACACCCTCATCCGTCCTTCATACCTCGGCTTGTCGTTGGAGAACGACCAACTCCTCACCGGCTTTCAAATAGTCAACACCGAGCGTAGCACCTTCGACGAGACATGGACACCTGTATGGGGCGAGGAGAATGCAATTCGCAACCACTACAACGAACTCTCTGTCTTCCTCCTCCAGATGCCGCAAGACCGCTATATCTATATGCGTTTTCGTCTCTTCAACGAGGGCTTGGCTTTCCGATATGAGTTCCCGCAACTCGGCTTGGGCTACTTCACCATCCTCGAAGAGAAGACGGAGTTTGCTATGCCCTCTGACCTTACCGCCTACTGGATACCGGGCGACTTTGACACGCAGGAGTATATGTACACCCGTTCCCGTCTCAGTGAGATACGCGCCAAGAGTGAGGCACAGCGTGTAGGCAACCTCAGCCAGACAGGTTTCTCCGATACAGGCGTGCAGACCGCTCTCCTGCTCCATACCGACAACGGCGTATGGCTCACCATTCACGAAGCGGCACTCATCGACTACTCCTGTATGCACCTCAACCTCAACGACACCAACCTTGTCTTTACCTCGTTCCTCACCCCCGACGACCAAGGCAAAAAGGGCTATATGCAGACACCCTGCCACACCCCGTGGCGTACCGTCCAAGTGGCAACCGATGCCCGCGACATTCTCGCAAACCGTATGACCCTCAACCTCAACGACCCCTGCAAGATAGAGGACACCTCATGGATTCGTCCTATGAAGTATGTGGGTGTATGGTGGGAGATGATCAACGGCATGAGCAACTGGTCCTACACCAACGATTTCCCCTCTGTCAAGATAGGGCAGACCGACTATGCACACGCTACGCCGCACGGCAAACACGGTGCCACTACCGACAACGTCCTCCGCTATATCGACTTCGCAGCCAAGTACGGCTTCGACGCTGTCCTTGTCGAGGGCTGGAACGTCGGCTGGGAGGACTGGTTCGGACATCAGAAAGACTATGTATTCGACTTCGTTACCCCGTACCCTGATTTCGATGTGGAGAAAATCCACCAATATGCCAAGGAGCGGGGAGTCAAGATGATTATGCACCACGAGACCTCCGCATCCATTCGCAACTACGAGCGTCATCTTGATACCGCCTACACGTTTATGAACCGATACGACTATCCTGCCGTGAAATCTGGATATGTAGGCAATATCGTTCCTGTAGGAGAGACCCACTATTCGCAGTGGCTCAACAACCACTACCTCTATTGTATTACCGAGGCAGCCAAGCAC
>CAKVBV010000031.1 GCA_934725535.1 uncultured Bacteroidales bacterium
GTCCTCAAAACAGCCTCCAAATTCCATAAAAAAGACCTAATGAAACGTATATGTAGTTCGGCAAAGCCGATAACGACGCGAGCCGCGTCGTCTCCCATACATAGCATAGTCATACGGTTTGTGCCAAACCGACCGCGGACGAGGGCATCCGCGTCCCCTGTGAGCGGCACCGATATATAGACGATGCGGGATGCGTCGTCTATACAAACATTCAATGATTCGTGATTGCTATTCAGCAGATGTGGTTTTGGATTGCTCGTAGAGGGTATGGAAGACATAGCCGTAGAGCGTGGTGATGGGCGGTTTGCGGCGGGAATTGTAGGCAGGGACGGCGTTGGAGGATTGCGGTCGTTTGTAAGCGGGGTTATGACGCTTGGTGTATGCTGCGAACTCCTTTTCCCAATAGGTACGGCGGGCAGGGTCGGCGAGTTCGGCACGGGCTTGCTTGACCGTGGCAGCAAAAAGAGCCGTGTGCGCCAACTGTTTCTCGGAAGGCGGGTTGGTGTTGGGATGCTGGACGACATAGGCATGCGTGCGTCCGTTGCGGGTGCGGAAGACGATTCGGTCGCCCGTTGATGTGCGACCACTGATGGCCGCCACAGGGTCGGTAAAGAGTATCTTTGCCATAGGGTAAAAGTATGATGAAAGTATTACACAAGTATAGATATGTTCTACGTATGTTCTATGTATGTTCTACGTATGTTCTATGAATCCAATGTAGTTGTCAGCAGGTTGGTATAGGGAAATGAGGACGATTATTGCGTATCATTTGGGGGTGATGGTTGTTTTGGGGTTGTTTGAGATGGGTTTGAGATATGTTTGATGTTGGCTTGGGAGGGATTTAAGAAAGGAGTTCCAAGAGGTCTTTGGTGGTGAGTTTGTGGGACATATTGGTGCCATCGAGGAGGGAGTCGGCAAGGGATTGTTTGGTTTGGTGGAGACGGAGTATCTTCTCCTCGATAGTATGCTCGGCGATGATGTGATAGACTGTGACCTTCTGCTTTTGTCCGATACGATAGGCTCGGTCGGTAGCCTGCTGCTCAATAGCGGGATTCCACCACGGGTCGAGGTGAATGACGTAGTTGGCACCTGTGAGGTTGAGCCCCAAGCCGCCCGCTTTGAGCGAGATGAGGAACACCCGCGCTTTGCCCGCCTGGAAGTCGTCCACCATACGTTGGCGTTGCTTGAGGGGCGTGCTGCCGTCGAGGTAGAGTATGTCGGTGATACCCTGTTGCAGGACAGTCTCTTTCGCCATTTGGAGGAAAGAGGTGAACTGGCTGAATATCAGGACACGATTGCCCTGCTCGAGCAGTGGCAGTAGTTTGTCGGTCATCGCCTCCAACTTGCTGCTGTTGCCGTGCCAGTGCTTCTCGACGAGTGCTGCGGAGCATGCGGCTTCGCGCAGGCGGGTAATCATAGAAAGGGCATTGACGCTCACGGACCGGTCCGTTTCCAACTGCGCTTTGGCTTCACGGCGAAGGACTTCGTAGATAGCCATTTCGTCGTCGGAGAGCTTGATGGGCACCTGTATTTCGGTCTTGTCGGGCAATTCGCGTGCGACCTCCTGCTTGGTGCGGCGTAGTGTGAACGGCGCAATGAGGCGTTTGAGTTGGAGTTTGGGTTCCTCGATGCCTGCGGCAATGGGATTGACAAAACGCTCCGTGAAATGGTCGTAGGAGCCGAGCAGTCCGGGATTGATGAACTGCATTAGGTTCCACAGTTCGCCGAGGTGGTTTTGTATGGGCGTACCGGTAAGAATGATACGATTGGCTGCACGGAGTTGCATAGCCGCAGCGGAGGACTTGGTGTCGCGGTTCTTGATGGTGTGCGCTTCGTCGAGACAGACGGTTGTCCATTCGCGTGCGGCAAGCGTCTCGCTCTCGGAGACCAGCAGACCGTAGGTGAGGATAAGCACATCGCCCGATTGGAGAGCATTGATATAGCGTGTGCGGTTGTCGGAGGGCAAGTCGTTGAGAATGATGGTATTAAGCGTAGGTGCGAAACGTGCTATCTCTCGTTGCCAGTTGCCAATGACAGAGGCGGGTGCGACGACCATCTGTGCACCGGCGTGAGCGTGTGCAAGCATAACGGCGATGGTCTGGACGGTCTTGCCGAGCCCCATATCGTCCGCCAAGCAGGCACCTGCGCCCCAGTGGTGGAGCCGCATCATCCATTGGAAGCCGTCCACCTGGTAGTCGCGGAGGGTGGCATTGAGGGTATCGGGTACGGCGAAAGACATCTGTTCGCTTTCGCGAATACGACTGCGCATTTGCAGGAGTGTGTCGGGTTCGTGAATATCCATTTCGCCCTGCAAGGAACTGCCGAGAACGGTCATTGCCAGTTCGGGTATCTGCACTTTGCCGGAGCGTGTTTGCGCCACGGCATCAATGCGCTCCAACTGGCGGCAGAGGGCATCGGACAGAGTGATATAGTCGTCAGACGAGAGGCGGATATAATTACCGTTGCTCTCCCGCAAGAGCGAGAGCAGTTGCGCCATGGTGATGATATGGTCGTCCGACAGGGGTATTTCCCCCTCGATGTCAAACCAACCGCCCTGTTGGTGCGCGGAGATATTCCACGCTGCGGGGTCGGCTTTGCGGACGATAACCGGTTTTCCCTCCTGCCACTCGATAGAGAAAAGGGTCTCGTAGTCGGGGGCTATCTCCAAGAGGGCGAGCAAATCCGCCATTGTGATGTCCTGCTCGCGGAGGGAGGAAGAGAATAACGCACAATGTACATAGGTGGTAATCAGCGCATTGAATTGGCGCAGGGCTTTCTGCTCGGCGGTCTTGTTGCGTATGACTTCGACACGCGCATCGTTGCGTATCTCGAACAGGCGTTTGTCTCCCTCGCCGGGGAACAGCCATTGTTTGCCTCCCGGGAGGGGGAACAGCCCGAGTGCGATACGATAGAGTTCGCCTTGCGGTGCAATGCGGAGCGTGAGATGTGTCTGCCCCTGCACCTGCTCCATCTCGGTAGCCCCTTCGATGTCGGAGTGCACCTCAATCTGCCCTTGCAGGGTGCCAAAGAGTTGCTTGAGCAGCGGTTCCGCCTTGGCCGGCACTTGCCCCAGTTGGAGAATACGATTGAACAACTCCTGCTGCTGCGAGGGCATCGGATAATAGACCCATTCGATGGGATTGGAGCGGTCTAACCACATATCATCCAATTGCTTGGCATCGGAGGGGATATTGCTCGTAAAGACGATGTCATCGCCGCGGCGACGGGTAAAAAGGAACGGTTTTTCTTCGTGAACGGAAACCATGTCCATACCATGGAGAGTATCCCGATAGAGTTTGTCGGTGCCTTTGAGGAAAGGGAGAACGAGTGATAAGGACGGAAATATCTCATAGTAACGGGAACGCTTCGACTTGGACCATTCGGTGTATATCTTCTCGTCGATTTCGTCCATAGGAACCTCTTTAGCGGCATAGCGCGAAGCACTGACCGCTTTGCCCTTTCCCCACGAACCATTTTTGAGGATGGTCTGCTCACGCACTTCGATGCTTCCATCGAAATATCCGTCAAATAAATAGCACAAGCGGGCTTTGCGTGGTTTTTCCTCGGTCAGAGTGGTGGCGGGTGCGGCATGACGGATGATATCCTCCAACTCCAGTTTCCATGTCTCGTACACCGGCACGCGCTGCAGGACCGGCGGATAAGGGAAAGCCCCTTTGTCGCCGTGGGTGTAGGCAGCCAGTTCGCATTGCAACACAGCGAAAGAGGATGTTGGAATAGGCTCCTTGAGTTCCTTTTGCTCACCAAAGAAACACAGGATAAGAGATGCGATAGAGCGGTTGAGCGGGCAAGGGGTATTGCGCAACACCCGCCACAACAGTTCGGTATTTTTCGCTTGTGTAGGCGATTGGAAGAACCCGACCAAGGCAAAGACAGGTGCCAGATAGGCAGTTTCCGACTCGTTGGCTTTCTTGAGCATCTTGCGCAGAAGAGCGATGTCGTCATCATGGTGGCGCAAGCCCAGGGCAATCACATACATCAGAAACGAGATGTGGTCTTTGGGGATAAACTTCCACGTGCGCAAAAGACCGCACTTTTTCAGCCCGTCTTGGAAAGCACGGATAGAGTCGTCCAACTTGTTTTGGTAGAGCAGTTGGACGGCAGAGGTATAGTACGTGCAGGAGGCTATGACATTGGCATTGAGCATAGGGAGCAAGTTGCCCGTGGCATAGAAGGCGCACATACGGAAGGTTTGGTATGCCGCGTGCCACGCATCAGTGGGCTGTTTGCAGGCATCAAGCACCTGCCCGATGCGTTCAATAATCGGCACATTCTCGTTGTCCAATGCACGCCCCGCCGAGAGCATCAAGACAGGAATGAGCAACCGGTTTTGTATTGCAGCACTCAGGCGTTCCGGTTCCTCAGTTGCCACCAGCGGAGTAAGAATATCTATCAGCCATTGAGGGTTCTGCACCTCGGTCAAAGGTATTTTCGGTTTGGGGTGTTTTCCCGTCAATACCTCAAGGATGTCTATGGCATACCGGATGGGATTGTTTCCATGAAGCCTCAGACTCAGGAAAAAGTTCAGCCAATCGGTGTGATTTTCAACCAGTTCGCGCAGGACGACAACGACCTTATCCCGCGAGACGTTGTAAAACAGATAGGAAGAGCCGTAGTAATTATAAAGGGAAGAGGTCTTGTGCAGCCAATTTGTGCTATGCCAGTTGCCGGCATATTGTTTTTGCTCCGCTTTGGTGAATTTCCATATATGCCCCGAGACGGATACCTGCCCCGACAAGTAAGGTATTTCGTCGATGTAACTGAAATATGCCAAATAACAGAGAAAGAACAGTTCCTTTTCTGTGAGTTCCAGACCGTGGAAAGCGATTTGTTCTTCGGGTACTATATCCTCTACTTTTGGGGCAGTTTTCTTCGTGCCTATTCTGCGTTTGCGGATTTCGCAAAGGAGTGCCGCAATATGTTTGCAGTTCGCGCCATAGGGGCAGTCGCAACCGGTACTGACAATCTCATCGCCGTTCAGTTGCACGGTTGTGGTGTAGTTCTGCGTACCTTGTACCGTTGCAGTATAGCAGCCGTTTTCCTCTTTTACATTCCGGACGCGCCCCTCATTCCAGTAGTTCAGCCCGCGACGATAGATGACAGGTCCGATATGCGAAGCGAAATTGGTTATCCTCATATTGATTGGCGGCATTTATTTCACAATGCCTTTCTCGAGGTACTCGGCGAGGTTGGTGCGGGCTTGCTCGGCGGCGTGGTCGGCAGCCACTTTCTTCATATCGGAACGCACCATCAGGCGCACCAGTTCCTCGAAAGAGGTCTTGTCGGGGTTCCATCCGAGTTCGGCTCTGGCTTTGGTGGGGTCGCCCCACAGGTTGACCACATCGGTCGGGCGGTAGAAATCGGGCGACACCTCCACAAGGGTTTTGCCTATCAGATGAGCGGGACCTGCTACGCAGATACCTTTCTCGTCCTGCCCCTCGCCCTCGAAACGGAGCGTGATACCCACCTCGCGGAATGCCAAATCGCAGAACTCACGCACGGAGTGCTGCACGCCCGTGGCGATGACGAAATCTTCGGGCTTATCATGCTGGAGAATGAGCCACATACACTCCACATAGTCCTTGGCATAGCCCCAGTCGCGGAGCGAAGAGAGGTTGCCGAGATAGAGTTTGTCCTGCTTGCCCTGTGCGATACGGGCGGCGGCAAGGGTAATCTTGCGCGTTACGAATGTCTCGCCGCGGCGCTCAGACTCGTGGTTGAACAAGATACCCGAACAGCAGAACATATTGTATGCCTCGCGGTACTCTTTGACAATCCAGTAGCCGTAGAGTTTCGCCACGGCGTAGGGCGAATAGGGGTGGAAAGGCGTGTTCTCGTTCTGCGGCACCTCCTCCACCTTGCCGTAGAGTTCCGAGGTGGACGCCTGGTAGATACGGCAGGTGGATGCCAGTCCGCAGGCACGTACAGCCTCCAGGACGCGCAGGACACCCGTAGCGTCGATGTCGGCGGTGAACTCGGGCGAGTCGAACGAGACCTGCACGTGCGACTGTGCGGCGAGGTTGTATATCTCGTCGGGGCGCACCTTTCCGATGACCTGTATGAGCCCCATAGAGTCGGACAGGTCGCCATAGTGGAGATGGAAATGCGGTTGCCCCTCAAGGTGGGCGATACGCTCGCGATAGTCCACCGAACTGCGGCGGATAATGCCGTGTACGTCATAGCCTTTGCCCAGCAGGAACTCGCTCAAGTAGGAGCCGTCCTGACCTGTGATGCCTGTGATTAATGCTGTTTTCATGTTATATTGCATATTTTTTCAACGCACAAAGGTAACATATTTTTTACAAATACACAATAGTGTACCCCTATTTACGATATGGTTGCCCTGTGAAGTTGATATAGTCTGCTGAGTGAGCGGATTTTCTATTGTATGGACGATTTACACCTTTTAGAGTGGTATCAAGTAACCACCACGCAATGTCCCAAAGGGCTATATCCAAATTAGTCAGCGGAGTCGATGATGATTGTGACGGGACCGTCGTTGATGAAGTCCACCTGCATATCGGCACCGAAATGACCTGTCTCCACATACAGACCATACTCCTCACGGAGACGGTTGTTGAAGTACTCATACAGCGGCAGTGCCTGCTCGGGGCGGGCGGCTTGGATAAACGACGGACGGTTGCCATGACGCACATCGCCATAGAGTGTGAACTGCGAGATAGACAGAATGGCACCATTGATTTCCTTGATACTCAGGTTCATCTTGCCCTCTGTGTCCTCAAAAACACGCAGTTGTGCCACTTTCTTGGCGATATAATCGGCATCGGCTTGTGTGTCGGTGTGGGTGATGCCCACAAGGAGCATAAAGCCTTGGTCTATATGTCCCACGACATTGCCGTCAATGCGGACGGCGGCATGGGTGGTGCGCTGTACAATCACTCGCATATTGTCTGTTTGTTTGCGTTTGAAATTCTTTGCAAAGATAGTGTTTTTGGCGCATATAGCCAAAGAGAAATGTTTTTCAATTCTGACAGTGTGGGACTTGTGTGCCAATATGGTATCCTCTACATTATTTTGCATGCCCCTGCATAAACCGTTTTGAATAGCATTTGCGTATATCGCAGAAAATAAGTAACTTTGCCGCAAGAAAGGAGAACCGGATATGGAACAGATTCTATTGAACGTGGAGAATAAGAATATATTGCCGAGCCTTAAGCGTGTGTTGGGTAGCATAGAGGGAGTTACTATTGTAAGAGTACCGCGAGTTGCAGTAAGTGCAAATTATGGTCAAGACAAGTCCTCTGCCAAAAAGAAAAAGACAGGGTTAGAATTAGCCATAGACGACCTTGAACATGGTAGAGTAAGCCCTGTCTTCAGTTCGGTGGACGAAATGTTTAAGAGTCTGGAGAATTGATATGGCATACTCTGTGGTATATACCAATGCTTTCCGCAAAAGGTACAAATTGTTGGTGAAGCGCGGGTATGATATGTCAAAACTGCGCCAAGCCATTGAGATATTGGCAAGTGATGGGGCGTTACCTCAATCATATCGCCCACATAAGTTGGTTAGCAAACGTGCAGGAGAATGGGAATGCCATATAGAACCGGATTGGTTGTTAGTGTGGGAGCAACATGATGAAGAGTTGGTGTTGATATTCCTTGATACAGGTACTCATTCCGACCTATTCGGATAGTTCAACAGAAGACATATACACAAAATAGCGGCACCGCAATGCCGCTATTTTGTGTATGTGATATGCTAAGACTTTACAATCTTGCCTTGATGGCTGTGGATTCGGCTTCGTAGCCGGGTTTGTCGAGGAGGGCAAACATATTCTTCTTGTATGCCTCCACGCCTGGTTGATTGAACGGATTGACGCCGAGGATATATCCCGAGATACCGCAAGCACGCTCGAAGAAATAGATGAGTTCGCCGAGGTAGTACTCGTTGAGCAACGGCATCGTAATCTTCATATTGGGCACACCGCCGTCCACGTGCGCAAGCATCGTACCGAGTTCCGCCATCTTGTTGACCTCGTCCACACGCTTGCCGGCAAGGAAGTTCAGTCCGTCGAGGTTAGCCTCGTCAAACGGGAACTCCACCTTATGGTTGGGTTGCTCTACCGAGATAACGGTCTCAAAGAGATGGCGCTCACCGTCCTGTATATACTGTCCCATCGAGTGCAGGTCGGTCGTAAAGTCCACGCTTGCGGGGAAAATACCCTTGTGGTCCTTGCCCTCCGACTCACCGTAGAGTTGTTTCCACCACTCGCTGACATAGTGCAATTTCGGGTGGAAATTGACAAGCAACTCAATCTTCTTGCCCTGCTCGGAGTAGATGCTGTTGCGGGCAGCCGCATACTGCGCAGCGGGGTTCTCCTCAAACGGTGTGTTGATACCGCAGACCTCCGCCATACGTGCCGCACCGTCGATGAGTGCCTTGATGTCAAAGCCTGCGCAAGCGATAGGCAGCAGACCTACAGGCGAAAGCACCGAGAAACGACCGCCTATATTGTCCTCGATAACAAACGTCTTGTAGCCCTCTTGGGTTGCCAGCGTGCGGAGCGCACCTTTCTTGGCGTCGGTGATGCAGACAATCAGTTTCTGTGCAGCCTCCACGCCCTGTTGCTTCTCCAGTTGCGTCTTGAGCAGACGGAAAGCCAATGCGGGCTCGGTCGTGGTACCCGATTTGGAGATACAGATAATACCGAATTTCTTGTCTTTCAGCAGGTTCTGCAACTCATACAGGTAGTCCTCGCCGATGTTCTGACCGGCATAGACGATAGCGGGTTTGTTGCCTTCGAGATAAGCAAACGAAGACGACAATGCATCGATCACGGCTTTCGCGCCCAGATACGAACCGCCGATACCGATGCAGACTATCACCTCGCACTCTTTGCGGAGCAAGTCGGCAGTAGCCTGAATATCGTCCAACTGCGGTTTGATGTCCTCAGGGAGGTTCATCCAACCTAAGAAATCGTTGCCTTTACCGGTACCCTTGACGAGCATCTCCTGGCACGCAGCCACCTGCTCTTTGTAGGCATTCACCGCCTCGGCACTTACCGCCTTGGTGTAGGAAAATTGAATATCTTTCATATACTAATACCTTAAAAATCAATATACAAACTTACTTTTCCGTCTTGTTTGCAGACGGTTGTGCACTCACTTCCGGCTTCATGGTAGGGAACAGCAGCACCTCCTGAATGGTGGGTTGCCCCGTCATCAGGATAGCCAGACGGTCGATACCGATACCGATACCCGAGGTGGGTGGCATACCGTATTCGAGCGCACGCATAAAGTCGTGGTCAATCACCATCGCCTCGTCGTCGCCCTTGTCCGCCAACTTCATCTGCTCCACAAAGCGGTTGTACTGGTCAATCGGGTCGTTCAACTCGCTGTACGCATTCGCCAACTCTTTACCGTTCACCATCAACTCGAAACGCTCTGTCAGACCGGGTTTGGAGCGGTGCATCTTCGTCAGCGGCGACATCTCCACGGGGTAATCCGTGATAAAGGTCGGCTGTATAAACGTCCCCTCGCAGGTCTCGCCGAATATCTCGTCAATCAGTTTGCCTTTGCCCATGTGTTCGGTGTCCTCCACGCCGTATTTCTTGGCGACCTCGCGTATCTCATCCTCGCTCATCGCGGAGAGGTCGAGACCGGTCTTCTCCTGAATAGCCTCCAATATCGGCAAACGGCGGTAAGGTGCCTTGAAGTCCACCTCGTGGTCGCCAATCTGCACTTTGGTCGTTCCGTTCACGGCTATGGCAATTTTCTCAAGCAACTGCTCCGTAAACGACATCATCCAGTTGTAGTCCTTATATTGCACGTACAACTCCATACAGGTGAACTCTGGGTTGTGACTGCGGTCCATACCCTCGTTGCGGAAGTTGCGTCCTATCTCATACACACCCTCGAAACCGCCTACAATCAGTCGTTTCAGATACAACTCCGTAGCGATACGCAGATACATATCCACGTCCAGCGCATTGTGGTGCGTGATGAACGGACGCGCCGACGCGCCGCCCGCAATCTGCTGAAGGATAGGCGTCTCCACCTCGGTATAACCCGCCTCGTCAAACACACGGCGCATCGTGCGGATGATAGTGGCACGCTTCAGGAACACGTCCTTCACACCATCATTCACAATCAAATCCACATAGCGTTGGCGGTAACGCTGCTCGGGGTCGTTGAACCCGTCGTATGCCACACCGTCTTTGTATTTCACGATAGGCAACGGGCGCAGACTCTTTGCCAGCACGCTCAGTTTCTTGGCGTGCACCGAAATCTCGCCCATCTGCGTGCGGAATACGAAGCCCTCAATACCGATAAAATCGCCTATATCAAGCAGTTTCTTGAATACCACATTATACATCTGCTGCTCCACGGTGGTAGCGGTCTCGCCTTCGGGCACGGGTGCCTGAATATCATCACGGCTCACATATACCTGGATACGCCCCTTCGAGTCCTGCAATTCGATAAACGATGCCTTGCCCATGATACGTTTCGACATCAGTCGCCCTGCAATGCGCACCTCTTTGCCCGTGTACCATTCTGCGGTGGTGTCATCGTCTTTGAAGCCCTCTTTGATGTCTTTCGAGTATCCTGTAACTACGTATTCGTCAGCAGGATACGGGTTAATACCCATATCACGCATCGTCTGCAGACTCTGTCTGCGCACCTGTTCTTGTTCAGATAGTTCCATATTCTCTATTCTACACTTATAACACAATTAAGGGCGCAAAGTTACAAAAAAACTTTAGGCTGTACAACATAATGGCGAAATCGTGTTGTTTTATGCACTACATTTCCGTTGTAGTATATGACGACGCGAGCCGCGTCGTCTCCCAACTCCAAAGCATCGTCCCTAAATACAAAAGAGACTGCCTGACAACAGCAGTCAGACAGTCTCTTTTGACATAGCAAGTAACTATGAGTACATAGTTACTGCAGTGGATATTACTTGCTTATCTCTTGTCCGAGTGTGTTGTACACTTTATTGTTGCGAAGAATAACAACTTGTCCGTTATGTATAGTCTTCACAACATCATCGGATTGCAGAGTAACATTGTCTACGTCTGTGGATACAGAGGAGATAACACGGATAGTAGCTGTACCGCGACCCATTGTTTCGTAGGTGCCGTTGTATTGGGTGATGTCACCAACAACCTCTACATAATCACCTATGTTCGCGACGGTCGTTCCGTCAACAGGCTTTACCTGATATGCTATGAACGTGCCTTCGCCACCTTTCGTGTCAGCAAGCCATGCCGAGTAGTTCTTGTATTGCTCCATACTTTCAGAAGGCGTACCGTTGTACTTTGTTACATAGCCACGGATGACATACATACCACCTTCGGCAGCCACATTGTTCTCCGATACGGTCTTTGCTATTTCTACAGCCTGTGCGCAGGTGATATAAGATGCTTCTATTACGGTAATTGCACAGGTTGCAGATTGTGTCCCCGCTGTGGCAGTGATATTGGCTGTACCTGTAGCCATTGTGGTTACTACGCCCTTCTCTGATACGATGGCTACTTCTTCATTGTCTGAGGTCCAAACAACAGCATCAGTCGTTGTAGCAGGAGCAACGGTAGCAATCAATGATATGTATTTATACTGTTGCATAGTGAGTGCTGTTGTGCTAAGAGTGATGCCGGTAGCAGGTATATATTCCTCTGTACCTGTGACAGACATATTCTTTATCTCCCATGTAGCCGCACCCGAAGTAGTGCTGGTATAGACAAATGCTATCTGAGCATTGGCACTGCCGAGCAGTGCAGTCAAGTCTGCCGTTGCTTCAATAAAGTCCCAACTGCTACCATCGGGCCATTCTGAGACATTCAAGGTAGTCCATGTGCTGCCGTCGGTAGTAGCCTTTACAGACAAGTGGTCGTTGCTACCGAACTTGCGTGCATGGTTGAAGGTCATAGTAGCGGACTTGGCACGTGTGAAGTCTATTACCGGTGAGATAAGCCATGATTCGGTAGCGTAGTTTGTTGGTTTTATATAGGCACTGGCTTTCATACCGTAACTGGTCGTCTGTTGCCAAACAGATTTCAAATTTTCATCCTTTACTACATCGTTAATAGTCCATGTTTTGGCTTCTGCGGCTTTGGTGAAATCTACCGAGTAGAGTGTAACATCCACTACTTGTGCAGCCGCTTCTACGGTTACAATACATGTAGCGGTATAGCCTCCGTCTGCGGTGGTGACGGTGATGTTTGCTTTGCCTTCTGCCACAGCGGTAACTACGCCGTCAGCAACGGTAGCCACTTGGTCGTTGTCGGTTGCCCAAGTGATGTCTTTGTTGGTAGCGTCCTCCGGTGTGATGGTAGCCACGAGGGTAGCAGTCTTGCCAATCTCAATGTTCAACTCTGTTTTGTCCAAAGCAATGCTCTCAACAGCAACAGTAGTTGTTAAGACGCTAATAGTAGCGGCACCTCTACCCATGGTCTCGTAGGTGGTGTTATTGTCTTTATCGGTGTATTTGGTGATGTCGCCTACAACCTCCACATAGTCGCCTACAGCGGCAATGGTCGTGCCGTCAGCGGGTTTTACTTGGAATGCCAAGAAGACTTCGCCACCATCTTTGGTGTCAGCCATCCATACGGAGTAGTTGCTGTATTTTTTCATATCGTCAGCAGGGGTACCTTTCAATGCGGTTACATAGCCACGGATAACGTACTTGCCACCTTCAGCAGCCACATTATTGCCGGATACGGCTTTAGCCAATTCAACAGCCTCTGCACAGGTGATAGGAGTAGCCTCTTTCACGGTTACAGCGCATTTAGCCGATACAGTGCCTGCAGTCGCAGTAATATCTGCAGTACCTGCACCTACTGCGGTAACAACGCCGTTGCTGCCTACTGTTGCAATCTTCTCATCGGAAGATGTCCATGCTACAATCGTCGTAGCCTCTGCAGGAGTGAGTGTTGCCTCTAATTTGGCAGACTTGTATTGCTCCAATTCCAAAGTGGTTTTGTCCAAGGCAATAGCCGTAGCCTCAACAGCCTGAGCAGCCACAGCGTTTACACCAAAGACAACAAAACGTTTATCGCAGGACAATGTCAATGTAGTTTCTGCCGTAATGCCTGTTAATGCCACATTGAAATAGTAGTCCTCTAACATATCTCCAGAGATGGTGAAAGGAGAATTATTCGTGATACCTGCATTGTTAGCCAAAGTCAACGCAGCAGGGGTGCAAGTAGCACCTTCGGTTCCACTTGTAATGGAAACGGAAGCACCAGTTACACCATTCCATGCGATGGCGTGGATGTGCAGATTGGTCATATTGGCAGGAACGGTAATGGTAACAGTACCGGCTTTCTTTGAGGTACCGGCTTTTATACCGTCGTACTCAGTTCCTCCAATGGAGATTTTAGCCGCAGATGCATTAGTGCCTGCGGTCAGAGTTACATTACTCGTGTAGGTAGTCGAGTAATCCGTTTGCGCGAATGACAATGTGCATGCCATCAGCGCGGCGAAAAAGATAGATAACCTTTTCATGATAAATAATTTATTAAGTTGTTGTTATTTGTTTTATTTGCTGTCATTTCATTATGTGAAATTGCCATCTTGTTTTCTTCGGTATGACGTATGCTTGTACTTATCCGCTTCAAAATCCGCTGCAAAGGTATTGCTTTTAATTGATACAGCCAAATATAGTTTATTAAATTATTGTGAAGTTTGCACAGGCATACGCGCCTTATGCTGCAGATTGCCTATCCACCCGCTATCCACTCGTTAATCACATACTAATCACATACTAATCACATACTAACCACATACTAATCTCATACACTTAACCCGAGACTAACCAGACATAATCCGAGATAGAACTCAAGTTGCCAACCACACAAAAATGTACGATTGTTAAGATGGACGGCATTATATCTGTATTATATCTGTAAGAAAAAATTCGTTACCACCTCGTTAGGAAAGCGTTAGGAACTCGTTATCACCTCGCTATCGCAAAAAAGTGTCAAATTTTAAGATTGCGCTCCACACTCAATGTTCTTTGCGGGGAATGGGCAAACGATAATAATTGCGGGGGTATGTGTGGAAAGAATTTAGAAATACAGGTGGATTGTATGGGGCTTGTTGTATGTGAATTATCGGTGTGTTAATATGAATGCTTGTTTGTTAGTTCGCTGGTAATCAGCGTGTTTGATATAAATCGCAAGAAGAGCGTTTGTTTTGTGGGGCAAGGTGTTGCAGGATTGAAGGAAAAATAGTACCTTTGCACTCGGATTCGATGATAGACTGATTGGCTTGGTGGGGCGCGAGGTTGGTAAAAAGCGCACAGGTAAGCGAATAGATATATGTACGGATTCGGAGAACCTCACTCGGTAAACAGGTACAAAACGGCAATGGAGAAGACGATACGTGTTCCCGCGCTGGTGGATATGCATGTGCATTTCCGAGAGCCGGGCTACCCCCAGAAAGAGACCATTCGCAGTGGCAGCAATGCCGCTATGTGCGCCGGCTACTCCGACGTGTTTACCATGCCAAACACCAATCCTGCGCCGGACAGCGTGGAGAATCTGAGAATACAACAAGGGATTATTGCCCGCGACAGCCTCATCGGCGTGCACCCCTATGCCAGTATCACCCTCGGCCGCAAAGGCGAGGGTGAACTCGTTAATATAGAGCAACTTGCCCCGTTGGTGGCGGGCTTCTCCGATGACGGGTGTGGCGTGCAGAGCGAGGACTTGATGCGCGAAGCCATGGAGCGTTGTGCGAAGGCGGGGAGTATGATTGTGGAGCATTGCGAGGTGAACGACCTGTTGCACAACGGATATATACACGCAGGGGCGTACGCACGTGCGCACGGACATCGGGGGAT
The DNA here is from genome assembly GCA_934725535.1 of uncultured Bacteroidales bacterium. Taxonomy (GTDB): domain Bacteria; phylum Bacteroidota; class Bacteroidia; order Bacteroidales; family Paludibacteraceae; genus Colicola. The sequence goes on from CAKVBV010000031.1 coordinate 14,828, forward strand.
ATGCTCCGAGAGCGAGTGGCGCGAGGTGGAACGGAATATCCGCCTGAGCGAGGCGACCGGATGCCGACTGCATATCTGCCATATCTCCACCAAGGAGAGTGTGCAACTCATTCGTGAGGCGAAAGCCCGCGGGGCGAAAGTAACCTGCGAGACGGCACCGCATTATTTGCTTTTGGACGAGCGGTGTATGGGTGAGGACGGATGCTGGAAGATGAACCCGCCGCTGCGCGGTGTGGACGACAGGATGGCACTCTTGGCGGGCATACAGGACGGCACGATAGATGTGATTGCCACCGACCATGCGCCGCATACTGCCGAGGAGAAAAGCCGTGGTCTGGAGAATAGTGCGTTTGGCATTGTAGGGATAGAGTGCGCTTTCCCGCTGATGTACACCTATTTGGTGCGCACGGGCTTTATCACGTTGGAGCGGCTGGTGGAACTGATGTCTACCCGCGCACGGGAGATAACGGGTTTGCCGCAAGGCACCTCGTGGGCGACATTTGAGGTGGAGACCCCCTACGAGATAGACCCCGATAAGTTCCTGTCCAAGGGACACTCCACACCCTTTGCGGGGTGGATGGTGTACGGACGCTGCGTGGAGACGGTGTATAATGGAGTAATAGTTAATGGTTAATAGTTAATATGCAAACTGCCGTATTTGTTTTGCTCTCCAATGAACAGATTGCAAGCCGTGTGTATAAGATGCGGCTTCGCGGGGCAACCGGCGGTATTCGGGCAGGGCAGTTTGTGGATATTGCCGTACCCGGACAGTTTTTGCGCCGACCGATTTCGGTGTGTGATGTGGAGGGCGATGTGCTGACCCTTATATATAAGGTGGTGGGCGACGGGACACACACGATGTCGCAGTTGCAGACAGGCGCAACGCTGAATGTGCTGACCGGATTAGGAAACGGCTATAACCTTGACAAAGCAGGCGGGAGACCGCTGTTGGTCGGGGGCGGGGTAGGTGTGCCGCCGCTCTACTACTTGGCAAAACAACTGCGGGCAAAGGGAAAACCAGTGCAGGTGATACTGGGTTTCAATACCCGCGAAGAAGTGTTCTTCGAAGACGAGTTCCGCTGCTTGGGCTGCGAGGTAAAAGTAACTACGGCAGACGGCACATACGGCATAAAAGGTTTCGTTACAGCAGCCCTCCCCTCTGAAGGGGAGTTGGAGGGGTCTTACTACTACGCCTGCGGACCTCTGCCTATGCTCCGTGCGCTGATACAGGCGGCAGGCACGACCGGCGAGGTAAGTATGGAAGAGCGAATGGGTTGCGGCTTCGGGATATGTGTGGGTTGCAGTATTCAAACGAAGAATGGTATCAAACGGGTGTGCAAAGAAGGACCGGTGTTTGAGGCGGGGGAGATAATTATGAATTATGAATTATGAATTATGAATTAAGAATTATGAATTAAGAATTAAGAATTAAGAATTAAGAATGAGTAGCCGACTGAACATATCGCTTTCGGGGGTGGAGATGAAGAACCCGATTATACCGGCGTCGGGTACGTGCGGTTTCGGGCAGGAGTTGGGCGAATGTTACGACCTGAACATACTCGGGGCTATCTCCTGCAAGGGAACCACCCGCGAGGCACGTTACGGCAATCCGCTGCCGCGTATCGCCGAGTGCGGCAATTACGGTATGATTAACGCCGTGGGGTTGCAGAACCCCGGTGTGGACGAGGTGATAGCGCACGAGTTGCCCGCGCTGCGAAAGATATACCGCGGTCCGGTTATAGCGAACATCAGCGGTTTTTCGGTTGACGACTACGCCTACACGTGCGAGCGCATAGACAAGGAGACCGATGCAGCGATACTGGAAGTGAATATCAGTTGTCCCAACGTGCACAACGGCGGTATGGCGTTTGGCACGAGTGCAGAGGCAGCGGCGGAGGTTACACGCGCCGTAAAAGCCGTAACGAGAAAGCCTGTATATATGAAACTCAGTCCGAATGTAACGGACATCGTTCCGATAGCGCGGGCGTGCGAAGAAGCGGGGGCGGACGGGCTGTGCCTGATAAATACAATGCTCGGCATGCGGATAGACATACGCCGTCGCCGCCCCGTACTGGCAAACCGCTACGGCGGGTATTCGGGGAACGGTATATTCCCCGTGGCACTGCGAATGGTGAACCAAGTGGCACAGGCGTGCCGAGTGCCGGTTATCGGTTGCGGCGGTGTGAGCAGGGCGGAAGACGTGATAGAGATGATGATGGCAGGTGCTACGGCGGTAGAGATCGGGGCAGCCAATCTGGTCAACCCGATGGTGTGCAAAGAGATTATCGGGGAGTTGCCGAGGTTGATGGATGAACTGAAAATAGAGCGGCTGGAGGAGATTGTAGGGATAGCGACTCCCCCCAACCCCCTCAAAGAGGGGGAGACAAGAAAGGCTTGAAGAGATTATCGGCGTATATTAATTGTTAATTATGAAAAGAGATGTAATCATAGCATGTGATTTTGCGAGTGCGGAAGCCACGTATGCTTTCTTGGACAAGTTCACGGAGGAGAAGCCGTTTGTAAAAATCGGTATGGAACTCTACTACGCCGAAGGACCGGCTATCGTACGCGAACTGAAAGCACGCGGGCATAAGATATTCCTTGACCTGAAACTGCACGACATACCCAATACGGTGAAGAAAGCAATGGCAGTGCTCTCTCGCTTGGACGTGGATATGGTGAACCTGCATGCCGCAGGGACGAAAGAGATGATGCGTGCCGCATTGGAGGGACTGACCCGCGAAGACGGCACCCGTCCTGTCCTGCTGGCGGTAACGCAACTGACTTCCACCAGCGAGGAGCGTATGCACGAAGACTTGCTCATACCGGGCAAGATAGGCGATGTGGTGGTGCACTATGCACAATGTGCCAAAGAGGCAGGGCTGGATGGTGTGGTCTGCTCGCCGCTCGAGGCAGGAATGGTGAAAGCCGCTTGCGGACAGGACTTCCTGACCGTAACACCGGGTATCCGCTTTGCCGACGGGCAGACGGGCGACCAGGTGCGTATCACGACGCCCGCACGTGCCAAAGAAATAGGCAGCGACTATATCGTGGTAGGGCGACCCATCACGGCCGCGGAAGACCCCGTAGCAGAATACCGCCGGGCAACGGCGGAATTCTGCTAATTATGAATGAAGAATTATGAATTAGGACTTATATGAATTTGAGTGAACAAATAGCCAAAGACCTGCTGAAGATACGGGCGGTGTTTTTGCGTCCCGAAGAGCCGTTTACGTGGGCAAGCGGCATCAAGAGCCCTATCTATTGCGACAACCGTCTGACCCTCTCCGATTGTGCGGTGCGCGAGGATGTGGAGAACGGACTGGCAGAGACAATACGCACCTACTACCCCGAGGCGGAGGTGTTGATGGGTACTTCGACGGCGGGTATTGCGCATGCGGCTATCACTGCCACCAAACTCAATCTGCCGATGGGCTATGTGCGCTCGGGTGCGAAAGACCACGGACGCCAGAACCAGATTGAGGGACGATTGGAGAAAGGGCAGAAAGTGGTAGTGGTAGAAGACCTGATTTCCACAGCAGGCAGTTGCATCGAGGTGGTGAACGTGCTGCGCGAGGCTGGGGCGGAAGTGCTCGGTGTGGTGTCTATCTTCACCTACGGTATGCAGAAAGGGCTTGACCGTCTGGCAGAGGCACACGTGGAAAACCACAGCCTCTCCTGTCTCGATACGCTGGTGGAAGTCGCCGCCCAAGAGGGCTACATCAAAGATGAGGACAAGGCCCGCTTGATACAATTCCGCAACAACCCGAGCGACGAGAGTTGGATGAAGCGGTAATCCCCGTGTCCTTGTCGTGTCAATTACGGCAACGACACGGCAACGAGACGGCAACGACTGCGGACTTCCCCGAGACCTCACCCTGTTTTTAACGAACAAACAAACCCCATATATGCGTCATCTTTTAGACCCGACCGATTTGACCACAGCGGAGATTGATAGCATTATCAATCGTGCGTTGGACATCATTGCCAACCCCGCCAAATACGCTGACGCTTGCCGCGGCAAGAAGTTGGCTACGCTTTTCTATGAGCCGAGTACCCGTACCCGACTGAGTTTTACAGCCGCTATGATGGAACTCGGCGGCAACGTGCTGGGTTTCTCCGACGCCAGGTCGAGTTCGGTGAGCAAGGGCGAGACGGTAGCCGATACGGTGCGTGTTATCTCGTCGTTTGCCGACATCATCGCCATGCGCCACTACAAAGAGGGTGCACCTCGCGTGGCAAGCGAGTACAGCCGCATTCCCGTCATCAATGCGGGCGACGGCGGACACAGCCACCCTACGCAGACGATGACCGACCTGCTGACAATACGTCGCGAACTCGGACGCTTCGACCACCTGACTGTCGGTCTGTGCGGCGACTTGAAATACGGACGCACCGTCCATTCGCTCATCAAGGCAATGCGCCGCTACGAGGGTACGCATTTTGTACTGATTTCACCTGCTGAACTGCGCCTGCCCGACTATATGAAGCAGGAACTCGGGGACAACTACACCGAGGTGCAGACGCTTGAGGAGGCGATGCCGCTGGTGGACGTACTCTATATGACGCGCGTACAGCAGGAGCGTTTTGCCGATCAGGACGAGTATGAGCGGCTCAAAGATGCGTTTATTCTCGATACGGAGAAGATGGCACTGGCGAAAAAGGATATGATTGTGCTGCACCCGCTGCCCCGTGTGAACGAGATAACCGTGGACGTGGACAACGACCCGCGTGCCGCTTATTTCCGCCAGGTGGAGAACGGCAAGTATGTGCGTATGGCATTGATTTATACGCTGCTGCAATGGAAAAACGAACAGCAGATGCAGCCTGAGACGCACCTGACGGACACGCTCTGCCACAACGACCGCTGTATCGTAACCACCGAACCCGTGCCGCACAAAGTGTATGTGGACGGCGAAGGCAATACTCGTTGCTTCTATTGCGACCACCTGATTTAAGAAAACTAAAAAACTAGAATATCTAGAATATCTAGAACATCTAGAAAAACTAGTATAACTAGAAAAACTAGAGTATCTAGAAAATATAACCCCATAAACTCACAACAATATGTCTCAACTGATCGAACGTGTACAGATGGAGGGATTGACCTTCGATGATGTACTGCTCATTCCCGCTTACTCGGAGGTGTTGCCTCGCGAGGTGTCCCTGCAAGGGCAATTCTCCCGTCATATAACGCTGAATATCCCCGTGGTGTCAGCGGCGATGGATACCGTAACCGAAGCCCCGATGGCGATTGCGGTAGCCCGCGAAGGCGGTATAGGCGTGATACACAAGAATATGTCGATTGCGCAGCAGGCGGCTCAGGTGCGTCGTGTGAAGCGTGCGGAGAACGGACTGATAGCCGACCCCATCACCATCACGGCGGAACGCACCGTGGGCGATGCGTTGCAGATGATGGCGGAGAACCATATCGGCGGCATTCCCGTGGTGGACGCGGAGAACAACCTCGTAGGTATCGTTACGAACCGCGACCTGCGTTTTGAGACACACATGGACCGTGCTATCCGCGAGGTGATGACCAGCGAAAACCTGATCACGATACAATCGACCGACCACGATGTAATCATGGAGGCGTTTGAGACGCACAAGGTGGAGAAACTGCCCGTCGTAACCCCCGACGGCAAACTGCGCGGACTGGTAACCTACCGCGACATCACCAAACTGAAGGATTACCCGAATGCGTGCAAGGACGAGTTGGGACGCCTGCGCTGTGCGGCGGGGGTAGGTATCACGCCCGATTTTATGGACAGAGTGGATGCCCTGGTGGCGGAGAGCGTGGATGCCGTGGTACTCGATTCGGCGCACGGACACAGCAAGAACATTGTGAATGCGCTGCGCACGATTAAAACCAAGTACCCTGATTTGGACGTGGTGGTGGGCAATATCGCTACGGCTGAGGCTGCCAAATACTTGGTGGAGAACGGGGCGGACGGTGTGAAAGTGGGTATCGGTCCCGGCTCGATATGCACGACGCGTATCATTGCGGGTGTGGGCGTGCCGCAACTGACGGCTATCTTCAATGTGGCGGAAGTGCTGCGCGGCACGGGTGTGCCGATGATTGCCGACGGCGGTTTGCGCTACTCGGGCGATGTGGTCAAGGCACTGGCTGCGGGCGGCAACTGCGTGATGTGCGGGTCGATGTTTGCCGGTACGGACGAGGCTCCCGGAGAGACGATCATCTACAACGGACGTAAGTTCAAGACCTACCGCGGCATGGGGTCGATAGACGCGATGAAAGCCGGTTCGGCTGACCGCTATTTCCAGGGTGCGGAGAAGAATATATCGAAGTTGGTGCCGGAAGGTATCGTGGGACGCGTGCCGTACAAAGGGACGGTGTCGGAGACGATTTACCAACTGCTCGGCGGTCTGCGCTCGGGTATGGGCTATGTAGGTGCGCACAACTTAGCGGAATTGCAGACGGCGAAGTTCGTGAAGATCACCGCTGCCGGTATGAGCGAGAGCCACCCGCACGATATTACGATTACCTCGGAAGCACCAAACTACAGCACAAAATAATATGCAGAAGATAATTATATTGGATTTTGGCAGTCAGACCACGCAGTTGATTGGTCGGCGAGTACGCGAACTGGATACATTCTGCGAGATACTGCCTTACAACAAATATCCCGAGGACGACCATGATGTAATTGGCGTTATCCTTTCGGGGTCGCCGCTGAGCGTGTATGCCGAGGACGCTTTCCATGTGGACTTGTCGCATATCCGCGGGCGGCTGCCTATACTGGGTATCTGCTACGGCGCACAGTATATGAGCCATATCTACGGCGGCAAGGTGGAGAGTGCAGGTACGCGCGAGTACGGACGGCAGAATCTGACCTATATAAACAAGGAGTGCCCGCTGTTCCGCGGTTTCGAGGACGGGTCGCAGGTATGGATGTCGCACGGCGACAGTATCACCCGCGTACCCGATGGGGCGGAGGTGGTAGCCTCCACCGAGACGGTACGCAATGCGGCATACTATATTGCCACCCCAGAGGGCAATGCGAAGGCACCGGTTTTCGGTACACAGTTCCACCCCGAGGTGTTCCACTCGCTGCAAGGTACGCTGCTGCTGCGGAACTTTGTGGTGGACGTATGCGGCAGCAAGCAGGAATGGAGTGCGGACGCGTTTGTAGAGAGCACGGTGCGCGAACTGAAAGCGCAGATCGGCAGCGACCGCGTCATTCTCGGTTTGTCGGGCGGCGTGGACTCGTCGGTGGTGGCGGTGCTGCTCAACAAAGCGATTGGCGACCAACTGACCTGTATCTTTGTGGATCATGGTATGCTCCGCAAGAACGAGTTTCAGGACGTCATGCGCGACTACGAGTGCCTCGGGCTGAATGTGATAGGCGTGGACGCAAGTGAGAAATTCCTCAGCGACTTGGCTGGTGTGAAGGAGCCCGAGCGCAAACGCAAGATTATCGGTCGCGACTTCGTGGAGGTTTTCAACGCGGAAGCCAAGAAGATCACCGATGCCAAGTGGCTGGCTCAAGGTACTATCTATCCCGACCGTATCGAGAGCCTGAATATCACGGGCAAGGTCATCAAGAGCCACCATAATGTGGGCGGGCTGCCAAAGGATATGCATTTGCAACTCTGCGAACCGCTGAAATGGTTGTTCAAAGACGAGGTGCGCCGTGTAGGGCGTTCGATGGGTATGCCCGAGCATCTGATTACCCGCCACCCGTTCCCCGGACCGGGACTGGCTGTGCGTATCCTGGGCGACATCACGCACGAGAAGATACGTATCCTGCAAGACGCGGACGACATCTTCATTCGCGGTCTGCGTGAATACAAAGTGCGTCTGAGCGGCGAGGAAGCACGTGCCGTCTTGGCTGCGGGCGTACCTGCCGATATGCAGAACGGGGAGATAGAGGTGAGCCTCTACGACCAGATCTGGCAGGCGGGAGCCATCCTGCTCAGCGAGGTAAGGAGCGTGGGCGTGATGGGCGACGAGCGCACGTACGAGAACCCCGTGGCATTGCGGGCGGTAACCTCTTCGGACGCCATGACTGCCGACTGGGCGCATATCCCATACGAGGTGCTGGCAAAAGTGAGCAACGAGATTATCAACAAAGTGCGCGGCGTGAACCGCGTTTGCTACGACATCTCCTCCAAACCGCCTGCAACGATTGAGTGGGAGTAGAGTTAATTATGAATTATGAATGAAGAATTATGAATGATATGAGGGGTTGAACGTATAAACGTATTAAACCGTTTCAACTACGCATAAACTCATAAACTTCTAAACCAATAAACAACAATGAAAGTCGGAGTAATCATGGGCAGTACGTCGGATTTGGACGTGATGATGCCCGCTATCAAGACATTGGAAGAGTTTGGCATCGAGGTGGACAAGCGCGTTATCAGTGCCCACCGTGCGCCGCATGCCCTGATGGAGTGGGCAGAGAGTGCACGCGAGCGCGGACTGAGCATTATCATCGCCGGTGCAGGCGGTGCGGCGCACCTGGCAGGCGTGATTGCCGGTCTGACCACGTTGCCCGTTATCGGTGTGCCCGTGCGCTCGAAGACCCTCGACGGCTTGGACAGTCTGCTCAGTATGGTGCAGATGCCGAGCGGTATCCCCGTGGCTTGCGTGGCGATTGACGGGGCGAAGAATGCGGCGTTGCTGGCGGTGCAGATACTGGCGTTGAACGACGCACCGCTGCTTGCGCAATTGGAGGATTTCCGCCGCAAACAGACCGAGAAAGTGCTGAGCGCAACGATATAGAGGAACGTTAATTATCGTGTAATTGGACGTTAATTATTTAGGGAACATATAATTAACCACGAATTGACCATTAATTTTGTATGGGAATGTTCCTGATTTCCAATCGTGTCAAATAGCAAGGGATGCGCAACCTATGCGCAACCCATAACAAATGGATGGACGATGAAAATGTTCCAAATGACATATAATAGCCCCAACGACAACAGATAAAACCAACAATATGGCAAATTATCGCATATATGTAGAGAAGCGCGACGCGTTTCGCGTGGAGGCAGAGAGTCTGCGTCAGGAGTTGAACGAGAACTTGCAACTCCATATCGCACAACTGCGCTACCTGAATGTCTATGACCTCTTCGGGTTCACCCCGGAACTCTTGGAAAAGAGCCGTTACAGTGTCTTCGGCGAGGTGGTAACGGACGTGGTGTCCGACGCGTGCGACCTCACGGGCAAACGCTACCTGGCGGTGGAGTATATCCCCGGTCAGTTTGACCAACGCGCTTCGTCGGCGGTGGATTGTGTGCACCTGATTGACCCGCAGGCGGACATCGAGATACGCAGCGCACGTCTGCTCATCTTCGACGACACCGTGAACGACGCGGATATGGCGCGTATCCGCCACTACTACATCAATGCGGTGGAGTCGCGCGAGAAAGACCTCTCGCAGTTGGAGCAGATACAGCACGCGGACGTGAAACCGCTGGCGCGGCTGGACGGGTTCCTCGATATGAAAGAGGAGGACCTGGCACCGTTCTGCAAGCAATGGGGGCTGGCAATGAACGCCGACGACCTGCGCGAGGTGCTGCGTTATTTCACCAAGGAGCAGCGCAACCCGACCGAGACCGAACTGCGCATATTGGATACTTATTGGTCAGACCACTGCCGCCATACCACATTCACGACCGTATTAGAGACCCTCAAAATAGACGAGTCGTTTGTCCGCGACGAGATAGAGAGCACGCTTGGTATGTTCCACGACATCCGCCGGCAACTCGGGCGTACGGAGAAACCGCTCTGCCTGATGGAACTGGCAACCATCGGTGCACGCTACCTGCGCAGCAAAGGGCTGCTGGACGATATGGAGCAGAGCGAGGAGAACAACGCCTGCTCGATCTTCATTGATGTGGACGTGGACGGCAAGACGGAGAAATGGCTGTTGCAGTTCAAGAACGAGACCCACAACCATCCGACGGAGATAGAGCCTTTCGGCGGGGCGAGCACGTGTCTCGGCGGGGCGATACGCGACCCGTTGTCGGGGCGTGCGTACGTCTATCAGGCGATGCGTGTAACAGGTGCAGGCGACATCTACAAGCCTGTGTCGGAGACTATGACGGGCAAACTGCCGCAGCAGATCATCTCCCGCAAGGCAGCGGCGGGCTACTCGTCGTACGGCAACCAGATAGGTCTGGCTACCACCCATGTGCGGGAGATCTACCACCCCTCGTATGTAGCCAAACGCTTGGAGGTAGGGGCTGTGGTAGGTGCGGTGCGTGCAGACGCAGTGCGCCGCGAGTCGCCCGTGGCTGGCGATGTGATACTGCTGCTCGGCGGGCGCACGGGGCGCGACGGCATAGGCGGGGCTACAGGCAGCAGCAAGGAGCATACCGAGGCTTCGCTCGAATCGTGCGGCTCGGAGGTGCAGAAAGGCAACGCTCCTGAGGAGCGCAAACTGCAACGGCTGATGCGCCGAGAGGAGGCTACACGGCTGATCAAGAAATCGAATGACTTCGGTGCAGGCGGCGTGAGCGTGGCTATCGGCGAGTTGGCGGACGGGCTGGATATCTACCTTGACCGTGTGCCGACCAAGTATGCGGGCTTGAACCCGACCGAACTGGCTATTTCCGAGAGCCAGGAGCGTATGGCGGTGGTGGTGGAAGCCAAAGACCGCGAGGCGATGGAACGCCTCTGCCGGCAGGACAATATAGAGGTTACCTACGTGGCGGACGTAACGGACACGGGACGTATGCGCCAGTTCTACAAGGGCGGGATAGTGGCAGACCTGACGCGCGAGTTTATCGACAGTGCAGGTGCCAAACACTATGCCAATGCCACTATCGGCAAGGTAGAGGAACGCAATCCGTTCCGCCGCATAGTAGGGGGCAAGACTTTGGCGGAACGTATGGAGAACGCCTTGGCAGACCCCAACGTAACCTCGCAGAAAGGACTGATTGAGGAGTTTGACGCCACTATCGGACGCAGCACGGTGCTGATGCCTTTCGGCGGCAAGTACCAGCAGACCGAGACACAGGTGTCGGTGCAGAAACTGCCGACCGACGGCTATACGAACACCGCATCTATAATGACATTCGGCTACAATCCGTTCATCTCGGAGTGGAGTCCGTACCACGGGGCGGCGTATGCCGTGGTGGAGGCTTGCACCAAGGCGGTGGCAGCGGGGGCGGACTACAGCCGTATGCGCTTCTCGTACCAGGAGTATTTTGAACGTATGACCCACGACTCGCACACATGGGGCAAACCGCTGTCGGCGTTGCTCGGGGCGTTGAAGATGCAGGTGCTGCTCGGACTGCCGTCTATCGGTGGCAAAGACTCGATGTCGGGTACGTTTGAGCATATATCCGTGCCGCCGACGCTCATTGCGTTCGGTATCACCACGATGGGGGCAGACCAAGTCATCTCGCCCGAACTGAAACAGGCGGGGCATGCGCTGTACCTCATCAAACACACCCCGGAGAGCAACTATATGCCGTCGGTGGAGTGCCTGAAGAGTAACTGGAAAGCCACCACGGAGGCAATCCGCAAGGGTATCATCTGCTCGGCGTATGCCATTGGTTTCGGTGGCGTGGCGGAAGCCGTGGCGAAGATGTCGTTCGGTAACGCCCTCGGCGTGGATATTCATATCAACGAAGACACCCTTTTCGATTACCAATACGGCTCAATCCTGGTGGAGACAACCGCCCCGTTGGAGATGGAGAACGCTGTGCTGCTCGGACACGTAACAGAGGGCGACAGCCTGATTATCAACGGCGAGGCTCTCTCCCGTGCGGCATTGCACGAGGCATGCTGCGCACCTTATACCAAGGTCTATCCCGCAGCAGTACCTGCCAAACACCAAGCCCTGATGCCCGCAGGCGCAGGGACAGCAGCAGAGAAAAAAGCACTGCGCGTTTACCCGGGCGAGGCGGTAGAGCACCCGTTGGTCTATATCCCGGTTTTCCCGGGTACGAACTGCGACTACGACAGCGCGAAAGCATGGCGCACGGCGGGTGCGGAAGTGGAGACCACTATCTTCCGCAACCTGACAGGCGCGGACGTGCTGGCATCTATCGACGAGATGGTGGAGCATATCCGCCGCGCCCATATACTGATGTTTGCGGGCGGTTTCTCGGCGGGAGACGAACCCGACGGAAGCGGTAAGTTCATCGCATCGGTTATCAACAACCGTAAAGTGGCTGCGGCGATCGAGTTGCTTATCGCCCGCGGCGGACTGATACTGGGTATCTGCAACGGCTTCCAGGCACTGGTCAAGAGCGGACTGCTGCCCTACGGCAAGACGGGCAGCGTAACCGCCGAGTCGCCGACGCTCTTCCGCAACGACATCAACCGCCACGTGTCGCAGATGGTAACCACCGTGGTGGCAACGACCAACAGTCCGTGGCTGGGCAATATGCAGATTGGCGACGCGCACACGGTAGCCGTGAGTCACGGCGAGGGAAAATTCGTGGTATCGGAGGCACTGGCAGCCGAGTTGTTCCGCAACGGACAAGTGGCGTTCCGCTATGCCGACCCCGTAACGCTCGCACCGACTATGCAGTCGCCCGCCAACCCCAACGGTTCGTACTACGCCATCGAGGGTATCATCTCACCCGATGGACAGATACTGGGCAAGATGGCGCACTCGGAGCGGTACGAGGACAATGTATTCAAAAATATCAGCGGGCAGAAACGCCAGACATTGTTCGACAATGCCGTGCGCTATTTCCGCAAGAACTGACAGGTAACTTCATTGTATAAGGAGTGGGTGATTATCGGGTGATTATCGGGTGATTATCGGGAGGATAAACTACTAAACTCATTCAACTAAACTCAACAACGTATAAACGAATAAACTTATAAACGTATAAACCAAAATAATGGCACAGCATTATGAAGCAGCAGGCGTGAACCTCGAAGCAGGATACGAGGTGGTAAGCCGCATCAAATCGCACGTTAAATCCACGGCACGCAAGGGCTCTATGGGTGGTATCGGTTCCTTCGGCGGAATGTTCGACCTGAGTACACTCAACATCAAAGAGCCCGTTCTCGTGTCGGGTACCGACGGTGTGGGTACGAAACTGAAACTCGCTTTCGAGTTGGACAAGCACGACACCATCGGTATTGACGCCGTGGCGATGTGTGTCAACGATGTGCTGGCACAGGGTGCCGAACCGCTTATTTTTCTCGACTATGTGGCTATCGGGCATAATATCCCTGCCAAGGTGGAGGCTATCGTTGCGGGTGTGGCAGAGGGCTGCCGTCAGGCGGGGTGCGCTTTGGTAGGCGGCGAGACCGCCGAGATGCCCGGTATGTACGGCAACGGCGAGTACGACATAGCCGGTTACACCACGGGCGTGGTGGAGAAAGCCAAACTCA
>CAKVBV010000032.1 GCA_934725535.1 uncultured Bacteroidales bacterium
CGGTCATACCATACGAAGCAGGACCTGCAGCCATGTTGTCGGGGTGCAAAGTACGACCTGTACCACCGCCGGATGCTACAGAGAAGTAAGGCTTGCCTGCCTGGATACGCTCTTTCTTGTAGGTACCAGCCACAGGGTGCTGGAAGCGGGTGGGGTTGGTAGAGTTACCTGTAATAGATACATCTACATTCTCATGCCACATGATAGCCACGCCTTCGCGTACATCGTCTGCACCATAGCAGTTGACTTTGGCGCGGGGACCGTTGCTGTATGCCTTGCGGCGTACCTCTTTGAGTTCGCCCGTGTAGTAGTCGAACTCGGTCTGAACATACGTGAAACCGTTTATACGGCTGATAATCATGGCTGCGTCTTTGCCAAGACCGTTGAGGATGATGCGGAGCGGTTTCTTACGCACCTTGTTCGCCATCTCTGCGATTTTGATAGCACCTTCGGCTGCTGCAAAAGACTCATGACCAGCGAGGAAAGCAAAGCACTCGGTGTCCTCGTGGAGGAGACGTGCTGCCAAGTTGCCGTGTCCGAGACCTACTTTGCGGTCGTCAGCCACGCTACCCGGAATACAGAAAGCCTGCAGTCCGATACCGATAGCCTCGGCAGCCTCAGCGGCGTTCTTGCACCCCTTCTTCAGGGCGATGGCACTACCTACCACATACGCCCACTTGGCGTTCTCGAAGCAGATGCGCTGCGTCTCCTCGCAAGTGAGGTAGGGGTCCAAACCATATTGCTCGCAAATTTGATTTGCTTCTTCAATGCTCTTGATACCATTGGCATTCAAGGCTGCCAGAATTTGCTTTTCGCGACGGTCCTGGCTTTCGAATTGTACGGGACGAATCATAGTCTTACTCCTTTCTTGGGTCAATAGATTTAACTGCGCCCTGCTCCTTGGTGGTACGACCATAGGTGCCGGTTACTTGTTTGAGAGCCTCGTCAGCGGGTACGCCTTTCTTGACGGCGTCCATAAATTTGCCCATGTGGACGTACTCGTAGCCGCAAATCTCGTTGTCCTCATCGAGGAACTGACGGGTGATATAGCCTTCGGTGAGTTGCAGATAACGTGCGCCCTTTGCCTTGGTGCTGTAGAGGGTACCGGTTTGGCTAACCAATCCCTTGCCGAGGTCTTCGAGTCCTGCGCCGATAGCCAAACCACCCTCACTGAAAGCGGACTGGGTACGACCGTAAACGATTTGGAGGAACAACTCGCGCATTGCGGTGTTGATAGCATCGCACACGAGGTCGGTGTTCAGTGCCTCGAGGATAGTCTTGCCCGGAAGAATCTCTGCCGCCATAGCAGCCGAGTGGGTCATACCCGAGCAGCCGATGGTCTCTACGAGCGCTTCTTCGATAACACCGTCTTTGACGTTCAAACTCAGTTTGCATGCGCCTTGTTGTGGAGCGCACCATCCCACACCGTGGGTCATGCCGGAGATGTCTTTAATCTCTTTGGCTTTCACCCATTTGCCCTCTTCGGGAATGGGTGCGGGTCCGTGATGAGGACCTTTAGCCACCTGGCACATGTTTTGTACCTCTTTGCTGTAAATCATAACTTTTGTTTAATTAAGAATTAAGAATTGAGAATGAAGAATTGTATGTCTTCGTCTGCCCCTTTTTGTAGTTGCATCTCTCATTTTTAATTCATCATTCATAATTGTTTTGGGACTGCAAAATTAGTCTTTTTCTTGTATATCCGCAAGTTTTTTGTTACCTTTGCAGTCCAAATAAAAATTTTGCGAAGTGAAGAAGTCAATTTTGTTATCCCTATTAGTGGGTGCAGTGTCGTTGGTATGGGCGGCAGAGCCGCATTTTCGTGCCACGTGGGTGAGCAGTGTGAGCAATATCGATTGGCCGCAGAAGGACGCTGTGGGCAATGAGGCAAAGCAAAAAGCCGATATGCTCAATATGCTGGACGCTTTTCAGGCGATGCACCTCAACGCTATTATTTTTCAGGTGCGCCCTACGGCAGACGCCCTCTATCCGTCGAAATTCGAGCCGTGGAGTGCATGGCTGACAGGCAAACAGGGTACTCCCGCAGGTTATGACCCGTTGGCATTTGTGTGCGAGGAGGCACATAAGCGTGGTATAGATGTGCACGTGTGGATTAACCCCTATCGTGTTACGATTGCGGGCGGCAAGATAGAGGATTTGGCAAGCACGCACGTCTTCCGCCAGCACCCTGAGTGGTTCTGGAAATACGGCAAGCAATGGTATTTCGAGCCCGGTCTGGACGAGACACGCGACTGGTTGTGCTCCGTGGTGGCTGAATTGGTGACGAACTATGACATAGAGGCTATTCACATGGACGACTATTTCTACCCCTATTCTATTAAAGGTCAGGCACTTCCTGACTCGGCGTGCTTTGCTGCGCACCCGCGTGGCTACACGAATATCGAGGATTGGCGTCGGCATAACGTGGACCTTGCCATTCAGGATATTCACGAAACCATTCAGCGTATCAAGCCCAATGTGGAGTTCGGTATCTCGCCATTTGGCATTTGGCGCAACAAGCAGAATGACCCACGCGGCAGCGAGACCAACGGTTTGCAGAACTATGATGCCCTCTATGCGGATATTCTGCTATGGATGGAGAAAGGTTGGATTGACTACGTGGTGCCGCAATTGTATTGGGAGATAGGTAAGAAGGTTGCCGATTATGCCGTGTTGGCACGGTGGTGGGCTGAACATTCGTACGGGTGCAAAGTATATATCGGTATGGCACCTTATAAATTAGGCGACCCGAAAGGTGCAGAGGCTTGGCGCAAGGGTAATGAGATTTGCAGGCAACTGCGACTGAATGAGACTATTGAGGGCATTCAAGGGGAGTGCTACTTCTCGGCACAGTCATTGCTACACAACAAGGCGGGCATTGCCGACAGTTTGCGGACGACGTTCTATCCCACGTATATCTCAGCACCGAGAAAGTAGTATATATCTGATATGCAACTATATAGGAATGCCCCACTTGTTTTTGCAGGTGGGGCATTCTTGTGTGGTTGGAGGTATTAAAAATTGCAGACCTCTACTTCTCCTTGGCTGACATGGAAGATAACAGCACGCTTAGGCAAGTCAGCAACTTCTGTTTGTCGTAGAATACTTGTCAAGTGCTGTCGGTCGGTGTCGGTGATGAATATCTGCCCGAAGCGGTTGTCTGCCGTCAAGCGGATTATTTGCTCCACTCGCTCACTATCCAACTTGTCGAAAATGTCGTCCAACAATAGTATCGGGTTGCCATTGTCCATCGTCTGTCCGAGGTATAGTGCCTGCCCCAATTTCATAGCTAAAAGGAACGTCTTTTGTTGTCCCTGACTACCTACCCTCTTCAAAGGATAGTCACCGAGGTACATCTCCAACTCGTCCTTGTGCACACCTTGGCTGCTCCATCCGAGTATCAGGTCGCGCGACCGTGTGCGTGCAAAGGCTTCTATCAAGTTGCGCTCCTGCAATTGTGACACATAGCGTAGCGCAGGTTGTTCCTTGTCGCCCGAGATGGTGGCATACACCTCCAGGAAATACGGTATAAACTGCCCGATGAACTGCTGTCTCTCCTTATATATATAGGTGGCATGCTCCGCCAATTGCACCTCTATCACCTCGAACAGGTCTGTCGGTACAGCACTTGCATGTGTATCTTCATACTGCTTGAGCAGGGCGTTGCGCTGTTTGAGCAAGGCATTGTACTGCGTCAGATGCTCCAAATACAGGCGATTGTACTGCGAAATCACCCCGTCCATAAAGCGCCTGCGCTCATCACTACCCTCACTGACCAACTCGCTGTCCTGCGGACTCACCATTACCAAAGGTATCAGTCCGATATGGTCTATCAGGCGTTTGTAGTCCTTCTTCCCCCGTCGGAACTGCTTCTTCACACCCCGTTTGATACCGCAACTGACAGACACCTCCTCGTTGTCATTGTGCATTGCATACACCCCTTGCAGCATAGCGAGGTCTTCGCCATGTGTAATGTTCTGACTGTCAATGGTGTTGTATGCCGATTTGGTGAAACTAAGGTAGTAGATAGCATCCAAGATATTCGTCTTACCCTGCCCGTTCAGCCCGATAAAACAATTCAGTTTATCCGAGAAACGCAGGCTCGCCTCTCGGATATTCTTATAGTTCAATATGTTCAGTTCACGGAGAAACACGTGCTATTTACGCATACGCCGCCACGTCCTCTGCGTTTATCGTGTCTCCCGACAGAATGATAAGCCTTTCCACCACATTGCGCAGTTCGCGGATATTGCCCGGCCAATGGTGCTGTTGCAACGCTATGACGGCGTCATCGGCAAAGTTCTTCACTTTCCATCCCTGCTCATTGCAAATCAACTGCGCGAAATGATTAACCAATAGTGGTATATCCTCTTTCCTTTCCTCCAAGTCGGGTACATGGATAGGTATCACATTCAGGCGGTGAAACAGGTCTTCACGGAAGTGTCCTGCCTCAATCTCTTTGTGCAAGTCCTTGTTAGTGGCGGCTATCACACGCACATTCACCTTGATAGTCTTGTCGCTACCCACGCGCGTAATCTCGTTCTCCTGCAATGCCCGCAACACCTTTGTTTGGGCACTGAGACTCATATCGCCTATCTCGTCCAAGAACAATGTACCGCCATCGGCTTGCTCAAACTTGCCTGCACGGTCTTTTACTGCTCCCGTGAAACTGCCCTTCATGTGCCCAAACAACTCACTCTCAATCAGTTCGCTCGGTATAGCCGCACAGTTCACCTCCACCATCGGTCCACCGGCACGCGCACTATTCTCGTGTATCAGATGTGCCACTACTTCTTTACCCGTACCATTGGAGCCCGTGATGAGTACACGCGCTTCAGTAGGTGCCACCTTGTCTATAATCGCGCGCACGTGCATAATGGCAGGACTCTCGCCTATCATCTGATTCTTGGTACCAATCTTCTTGCGCAGCACTTTGGTCTCCTGTACTAACGACTTATGATCCAACGCATGCTTCGTGGTCAGTAGCAGACGATTGAGGTCCAACGGCTTCTCTATGAAATCAAAAGCACCGTTTTTCAGAGCCTCCACAGCCGTCTCCACGGTGCCATGCCCTGAAATCATCACCACGGGAACATCCTCGCCACCAATCTGCTGAATGCCTTTGTGGTACGCCGTCAGGAACTCCAAACCGTCCATCTCGGGCATTTTTACATCCGAGAATATCAGGTTGTACACGCCTGTCAGAGCCTTATCCAAGCCCTTTTTCCCGTCTTCCACGGTCTCCACGGTGTACCCTTCGAACTCCAAAATCTCTTTCAGCGTGTTGCGTATTGCACGTTCGTCGTCAATTACCAAAATCTTTGCCATAGTTTTAATGTATTAAGTGTAAGCGGTATTGTGTTTCTAAAATCGACTGCAAAGTTACACAATTATTTTTAACTACACAATACTTTACTAAAAATAATGCAGAAATCTTCATAAATTACTCCGTGTATATACTTACAACTCTTAATTTATAATTCATAATTCTTTATTATCAACTCTCCCATAGGTGTTTCATCCACTCTGCCATCTTCTGCTCTTGCGGACTGCCCTGTGCCTGCCAGAAGTGCGTCCCCACCAACTCGTCGGGCATAAACTGCTGTTTTACAAAGTGATTCGGGTAGTCATGCGCATACTTGTACCCGTCGCTGTACCCCAAATCCTTCATCAGTTTCGTGGGCGCGTTCCTCAGATGCAGAGGCACAGGCAGGTTGCCCGTCTTCTCCACCGTCTCCAATGCCGCATCTATCGCCAAGTATGCCGAATTGGACTTCTGCGAGGTCGCCAGATACACCGTGGCCATCGCCAACGGTATCCGTCCTTCAGGCCAGCCTATCTTGGTCAGCGTATCAAAACAGGCATTGGCTACCAGCATCGCATTCGGGTTCGCCAAACCGATATCCTCACTGGCAGAAATCACTAACCGGCGGGCTATAAACTTCGGGTCCTCACCCGCCGCCACCATCCGTGCCAGCCAATACAACGCCGCATCGGGGTCACTCCCGCGGATGGATTTGATAAACGCCGAGATAATGTCATAGTGCAACTCACCGTCCTTGTCGTACTGCACCGGATTCTGCTGCAACTCCCGCGTCACCGTCTCATTATCTATCACGCGCACGCCCGCATTAGTCACCAACTCAATGATATTCAGCAACTTCCTTGCATCGCCACCAGAGTAGCGCAGCAGGCTGTCCGTCTCCTTCACCTCAATATGCAGCGAACGGAGATACGCGTCGTCATTCAGTGCGTGGTGCATCAGTTCCAGCAAGTCTTCCTTGTCCAACGGCTTCAGCACATACACCTGACAGCGGCTCAGCAATGGCGTTATCACCTCAAACGACGGGTTCTCTGTCGTGGCTCCAATCAGCGTCACCGTACCCTCTTCCACGGCACCTAACAGACTGTCTTGCTGCGATTTGGAGAACCTGTGTATCTCATCTATGAACAATATCGGTGCGCGTCTGTCTGCTGTCGCAGCAAAGATGCCGCTGTTCATGGCCATCGTGCGTTTGGCTTTGTCTATCACATCGCGCACTTCCTTCACACCGCTCGTCACTGCCGACAGCGTATAGAACGGGCGTTCCAATTCATGCGCAATGATGCGTGCCAGCGTCGTCTTGCCCACCCCGGGAGGCCCCCATAGGATAAAACTGCTCAGATTGCCGCTTTCTATCATCTTGCGCAGCACGGCTCCCTCACCCACGAGGTGCTTCTGCCCGAAATATCCGTCCAATGTCTGCGGTCGCAACCGCTCTGCCAATGGTAACATAACTAAGTTGAAGGTCTAATATCCAATTTGCAAAGATACTGCTATTTCTTTGATTTCGCAAATCAAGTGCGTTGATTTCACAAAAAACAGATTTTATTCACTCGCTATCCACCCGTTATCCACTCGTATATATAAAGGTCTTTTCAAACAGAGGGATGTTTGATGGATTTTGTGTTCAGCAATCGTTATGGTAGTATCGCAAGATGCGATTGCTCAAATACAAGGTGCCCGACTTCGCAGTGGATACAACGATGGTGCTGGCAGTAGTTCTGAAAGAGATGTATAAGTGCTTGTGTGTCAGCCGCGTTTGTGATGCGTTGTCCGAGCAGTTTCCATTGGCGAATGATGGTGTTGTCCTCGGGGGCGATGTGCTCTAATAGTGATAGGGCTTGTGCCGCACTATGCATGTCCTCGCGGGCAATGGCATAAGCGTACTTGTAAGGGATTACTGTGTTAATCAGTAGTATATCAATGGATTTACTGCCTATCGGTGCAACAGGTGTGAGACGTGTTGTGGTCTCTGCGGGTGGTGTACGGAGTTCAAGTAAGGCGTGCAGGCGTGCGATGTCGGTTTCCTCCATGAGATTGGCGAAGAGAAATTCGGACTGGCACAGCAGTTGTGCGAACTGGCGTATGCGCACCTCAGGAAAGTTCTGCGGACGCAGTCGGGCACGTTTCCAAAGGTGTGCGTCCATTGGGGTAAGGGAGAACTTCTTGCTAAGAAACTGATATTCAGACAGCAATGCTTGTTTTTCCGCATCCGTAGCAGTGTCGGCGGTGAGCAGCCCCGATTGCCCAAGCAGAATGGCTGTGATTTGGAACAAGTTGTTTCGGTGCTTTTGCAGGCATGAGAGCGGCGTTTGCAGGGCGAGGGTCTCGAAGGGTATGCCGTTGGTATGGAAGCCGAAGTTGTGCGCCAAGGTGATATAGAAAGCGTGTGTCCAACTCTGCTGCGTGATGGTCAGCAATTGGTTGACAGACTGCCGTTTACATTCCAGACGTTTGATGAGCAATGCCTTGCGCCACCCCTCGGAGATGAGTGTGGGGTCACTGAGCAGTTGCCGGCTACACTCGATATTGCCAAAGGCGGAATCCATCTGCGTGGCTGGCTGCAATATCTGCGAAAGATAGTCGATATTCTGTGGGTAGTGCAGTTCGCATTGCACAATAGCATCACCATGACTGTTATATACTTTCTTGTCCGCCTCGCAGACCACATGAAGAATGATGTTGTCGTAGGTTTTGTCCGTTTGGTGGCGGTGCTTGTACCAATCGGAGGAATGTACATGCAGTTCGATATTGCCGAACCAATCCTGCCCGCCAATACGCAGGTGCACATTGGTGAAGTCGGGTCCCGCATCGCGGTTGTGCTGCCCCACGGACAGGATTTCCACCTCACGCCCGTCGGTGGTGTACTGGACAAAGCCCGCCCACAGACGGTGTTGCCAGATGTAGTGGAGCAGAATCTCGGGCATAATGTTATTGGTTGACGAGAACGATATTCTCCGTATTGAGCCGCACTTGCAGCCAGCGGGTGAGACGAGTGGTCTCTTCCTTGGCTAGTGGCTTCTTGGTCGTGAGCAGCACCACCACCTCTTCCTGTTCCGTTGTATTGTCAGTAATACGTGCGCCTTTGGCAATGGTTACAGACTGAACATCAGGAAGTTGCGAGCGTATCTCGGCAGAGAGTTGCTGTGTGGGCAGTTGCTGCTGTTCGTAGATTGTGAGGCGTTGTGAGAGTGTGCGAATGGAGTCGTCGCGTTGTTTAATATTCTGTTCGTTGGTAGCGATAAGGTTCTTGACTATCTCCGTCTCGTTGAGGTCGTTGAAGCGTATGGTGGCATCCTCGTGAAAGATGATTTGTGAGCGTAGCAGACCGACACTTTCTGCCTCGCGGTACATCATCTCGCGCGTCTCGTCGGTAAGGCTCTCGCCTGCCAACCGGAGATCGACAGTGTAAGGAGCCTTGTTTGTATTTACTTGATAGTCATAGATATAAGTCTTTCCAATGGATTGGTTTTTCTTGACAAAGCGTGTGGCGTTCTTACTGAAGTTGTTCTCACGTATCACATTGTAGGCGGTGAAGACGCTCGGCACAATCAGTATCAGCACCAATATGCCGGTCATAATGACGCGCTGCCCATGCTTTCCGTTGGTATCCTGCACTTTCGGATAGTGGAGGTATTGGGCGGTGATGTAGGCTGCCAGCGCGATGAAGACGCTGTTGATGAAGAATAGGTAGAGGGCACCTATGGCGTTCTGCCAATTAAGGTTGGCAAGTCCGTATCCCACCGTACAGAGCGGAGGCATGAGGGCTGTGGCAATGGCTACGCCCGACAGCACGGTGCCTTTCTCCTTGCGCGAAATCTCCAGCACGCCTGCCAAACCGCCAAACAGGGCAATCATCACATCATAGATAGTGGGCTTGGTGCGTGCCAGCAGTTCGGTGGGGTTGTCTATCTCCAATGGGGTGAGCAGGAAATAGAGTGTGGAGGCTAACAGACTGATACCTACCATAATGCCTAAGTTCTTGAGTGAGGATAACACCAACTGACGGTCGTTGGTTCCCAAACCGAGCCCAAAGCCGATAATCGGGCTCATGAGCGGAGAGATAAGCATCGCGCCAATGATAACCGGTATGGAGTTCACGTTGAGTCCGATACTGGCAATGATGATGGCAATAAATAGGATGTACACCGTCGGTCCGCGGAACGGCACGTTGCTGCGCACGTTCTGATAGGCGGCATTGACATCGATGTAGTCGGTCATGCTCAGGATAGAGCGGAGAAAACTCTTTATGTTCATAGCAGTGGTTTAATGTGTTGATATTCTATAATTTCAGTGTGCTGATACGTTGCATCGCCTCAGCGATATTGTCGGGGTTGCCGAAGCCCGAGAAACGGATAAATCCTTTACCGAAATGCCCGAAACCTTCGCCAGGAGTGCATACCACCTGGCAGCGGTCAAGGAGCATATCGAAGAACTCCCACGAACCCATTCCGTGCGGGGCACGCACCCATACATAAGGGCTGTCCTGTCCGCCATACGCCTCCATGCCGATGGCTTGCAGACCACTCTTAATCGCTTGTGCATTAGCACGATACACGTCTATCTGCGCCCGTGTCTGACGGTAGCCCTCATCGGTGAGTACTGCCTCGGCGGCACGCTCGGAGATATAACTGGTGCCATTGTATTTGGTGCATACGCGGCGATACCACAAGGCGTTCAGACTGACAGGTTCGCCCTGTTCGTTGGTACTCATAAGTGTCTTTGGCACAATGGTATAGCCGCATCTCACGCCTGTGAAGCCTGCCGTTTTGCTGAAACTGCGAATCTCTATCGCCACTTCCCGCGCACCCGCAATCTCATAGATAGAGTGTGGCACATCGGGCGTCCGGATAAATGCCTCGTAAGCCCCGTCGAAGATAATCAGACTGTGGTGCTCCCGCGCATAGTTCACCCAACGCGTCAGTTGCTCTCGGTTGAGGGCGGTACCCGTGGGGTTGTTGGGTGAACAGAGATAGATTATATCTGCTTGTTGCTCAGGCAGTGCGGGGCAAAAGTCATTGTCGGGCGTACAGGGCAGCATAATAAGGTCGCTCCAGCGGTCGCCCAGCCAATCGCCCGCGCGTCCGTCCATCACATTCGTATCCACGTACGCGGGATAGACGGGGTCGGGTATCGCCACGCGGTTGTGCTGCGAGAGGATGTCGCCGATATTGCCAAGGTCACTGCCCGCACCGTCCGAGATGAAGACTTCGTCTGCCTCCATAGGTATTCCGTGCCGCTTGTAGTCGAAGTCGGCAATCCGTTGGCGCAGCCACTCGGGACCCTCCTCCAGTCCATAGCCGTGGAATGTGCGGGTGTCCGTCTGATCGTTCACCGCCTTGTGGAGAGCGTCAATCACAACGGGCGCGAGCGGCCCCTGCACATCGCCGATTCCGAGACGGAGAACATGCTTGTCGGGGTGCTTTTGCTCATAAGCGCGTGTGCGGTTTACCACTTCCGTGAAGAGATAGGTGGCACGCAGTTTGCAGAAATTTGTATTGATATTCATTGCGTTACATAATTACATTATAGTTCTATCTCACCGTCGAACACGAAATCGGCGGTGCCGGTCATCAGCACGTGTCCGTTGTCGTTGAGGGCTATTTGCAGGTCGCCACCGCGCAGATGTACAGTCACTTCACTGTCTGTCAGGTGGCGGTGTATGGCAGCCACAGCCGTGGCACAAGCCCCCGTACCGCAAGCCATGGTCTCACCGCTGCCACGCTCCCACACCCGCATACTTATCTCGCTTGGGTTGGCAACGGCAGCGAACTCCACATTCGTGCGCTCGGGAAAGGGAGGTGCACATTCAATCATCGGACCCAACTGCTCCACAGGCACACCGTCCAAGGTCTCGTAGAAGAGTACCGCATGCGGGTTACCCATATCCACAGCGGTTAGGTCAATATCCAGCCCGTGAATGGACTGATGTAGGTCTTTTATACTCAGCGGTTTGCCCATATCCACCTGCACGCTCTGCACTTTGCCGCCCGCCAACGTGAGGTGCAATGTCTTCACTCCCGACAGCGTTTCGAGGGTGATGTCTGTCTTGTGCGTCAGTCCTCGTTCATACACATAGCGGGCTATGCAGCGCGAGGCATTGCCGCACATCTGCGCTTCCGAACCGTCGGCATTGAAGATTCGCATACGGAAATCGCACGTCTCACTCGGCAGGATAAGCACAATGCCGTCACTCCCGATGCCCGTATGGCGGTCACTCCAGCGGCGTGCCAACGCACTCCAATCCATGCCATCGGGCAGGTGTTGCGTGACCATATTTATATAGATATAGTCATTCCCCAACCCGTGCATTTTTGTGAAAGGTATTTTTGCCATACGCCTACATATCAAATGGTTCTTCCTGTTTGGGTGTGGCGTAATTCATCTGTTGCAGATAGAAGTCTTTCGTGAGCCGTGCATACTCTTCACTGCGCGGTGCTGTGGCAGACTCGATGTGCAATACCGATATTTTCGGTCGTACGGGACCTACCATAGCCACTTTTTGTAGGGCAATCATCACACGTTTGACAGGTTTCTTGGGCTTCGGATGCACACGTGTGATACGCACGGGCAACAGCCCTTCCCACGCTGCCAAGGTGAGGAAATCGGATTCTACGGTAGCGGGCAGTATCACGGCAAACGTACCGTCGTCTGATAGCAGCGATGCCGCCCCATGCAGCAACTGGCTGTATGTCAGTTTGTCGGTGTGGCGTGCATCGGCTTTCGCGGGGTCGGGGTTCTTCAGGCTGTCTTGGAAATACGGAGGATTGCTGACTATCAGTTGGAACGGCATAGTGGATTGGAACTCCTGCAAAGCGCAAGGCACGCACGTCAGCCTGTCCGTCCAAGGCGAAATTTTGAAGTTCTGCACCGCCTGAGTGACTGCGGCGTGGTTGATGTCAATGCCTTGTACGTGAAAGTCTTTGCCCGCATCGTCCAAACGTTGCGCCAGCATCAACGCAATCAGTCCGCTACCCGTGCCTATATCCAAGGCGCGAACTCGGTTCATTGTAGGCAACGGGCACCACGCGCCAATGAGGACACCGTCGGTGCCGACCTTCATGGCGCACTTGTCATGCCATACGGTAAAGCGTTGAAATCGGAAATTGGGAATGGCTGTGCTCATGATGATGACAATTATCTTCTGTTAGAATATGTACGGTCAAATAGATACCAAAGCCGATAAACAGCACGGCGGACACATAGCGCACCCATTTCTCGATGCCGTGCAAGCGTGATTGCAACACGTCCGTCGAGATGGCACTATACGACACCAGCCACGCGATAATCATTATCGGAAGTCCTGTGCCCAAACCAAAGACCACAGGCAATATCCAGTTCCATGCCGCGGGAAGCGTGATGGCGATGTCAATCATCGTGAAGAAGTACACTAATCTGTGCGGACAAAAGGCGATGGCAAAGAATATACCCAGCATAAACGACCACAGCCAACTGCTGCGCGAGTCTACATTCTTCAGCCACTTCGACAGTCCGTGGTCGTGCTCGTGGTGGTGATGTCCCGAGAACAACAGCAGCACGCCGCACACCAACATGAATGCTGCCAACAGCGGCTCGCCCCAATGCTCCAACAGGTGTTGCACGCCGTCCGTACGCGCGCCCATCAGAAAAGGTACGGCAACCAATACATACGTCACCAATTTGCCCAATACGAACATCAATCCGTTGATAATCACCTTGCGGCGGTTGCCTATCTCCTTGTCGATATATCCGATGGCGGCAATACTCGTGAACAGAGTACACGGGTCCAATATCATCAGAAAACCTAATAATAATGCTGTTAAAACTTGCGCCATACGTTGCAGTAGGTTATCTAAAACGCTACAAAGTTACAGTTTTTCTTTTAATTACACAAACACAACATAGAGAGACCATGTAAAGAACAATTATGGTCTTACAGATGTCTCGTTGAGAATAGGGAGGACAAGTGCAATCTTAAAATTTGACACTTTTTTGCGGTAGCGAGGTGGTAACGAGTTGGTAACGCTTTCCTAACGAGTTGGTAACGAATTTTATTTTACAGATATGATACAGTCTATATGACTTCAATCTTAACAATCGTACATTTTTTGCTATTGCGGAGTGCTTACGTTTGTCGGTTGGAGTGGAGGTCTCCCGTTTTTCGATGTGTTTTCTTCGGAGGTGATTCGAAGGTGGTTCGAAAAATGTTCGGTTTTGTATGTCACTGATATGCATCCGACAGGCTACAGATAGTGTACAAACCGCTTTTGTTGATGCACTATTTTGGTGCAGTAACCATGAGACTGTCTGACAACAATGTGTTGCAGACAGTCTCAGTGGTGTATGAAATAAATGTCAGAAGGCTATTTACTTCACTACTTTGGCGGAGAGGTTGGCGAACTTGATGATGTAGATGCCGTCAGCCCATGCGGAAGTGCGGATGGTGTTGGTGCCTTCGTGCCCTACCACTTGTGCTACGCATTTGCCGGAGAGATCGTAGATACGGATAGTACCTGCATAGGGAAGGCTTATATTCAGGTGGTCCGTAAACGGATTGGGGTATGCCACAAGCCCGTCGCAGTTGCCGGCATCTACGTCGTCCACGTCACTCGGCGTGCTCTGTATCGTAACACGGAAGGTGTTGGTAGCCGACCGAGTATAGACAGGAGACCAAGAGTTGTCCTGACGGGTGGCAGTCTGCTCGATAGTGATGTCGGCAACACCCGTCTTGTCCTTGGCAAAGTAGAGCATAAGGAGGTCGTTGTTGTTCGCATCCAATGTGGCAGTAACCAGTTCCGTGTTGGTATTCTCTTTGACGCTCTTCGTAAATACGGTCGTTTTTGCATTGAGCGGTGTCTTCCACGTGAAGGCATCCTCCAACGAAAGGAACATACCATACATACTACTGTTGGGTGTCAGTGTGATGTCGGCTATCTCATGAGGATAGATAGCGTATATAGCAGGACGCATGGTGACGGTGTATGCCTCGAACTCGTAGTTCGCACCCTGTTTGTCAATCACCTCCGCATAGATGTGAACGATAGAGTCATCAGCGAGTATTCCTTTCTGCGACTCGGGGAAGCGGAAGGTTACCGATGCGCTGTTGGTGGTCTTGGTGTTGTAGGTCATCATATCGGCATAAGGTGCCCAGTTCTTGATATACACGTTGTCGATATTGCCTTCCGTGTCGGTGAAGTCGCTCGGCCATACTTGTTTGGTCTGCAAATACGTGGTCGTCTCGTCCAAGTTGAACTTGTTGGCTACGCCCTTGCCTGCTTTGGGTTTCGGTGCATCATTGCGTTCAATAGCGGCACTCATCGCCATGGCTTCGGGACTGGCTGCCACGCCTGTGAAGGTGCCTGCCTTGGTGAAGTCCGCATTGTAAATCACGCCATCACCTACTCCACCCCAAGAACCGTACGCTACATAGTAGTCGCCGGTCTCGGCATCGCGGGTGCTTGCCATAGGCGTGAAGCCTTCGGTAGGCGTGGTCATCACTTCGGCAGTGGATGTGATGCCTGTCCGCGTGTTGTGTGCCACGAAACCTGTCTCGGTAGCCAGCATAATGCTGTCGCCTGTCATCGGGTCAACAGCGGCAGGAGCCGATGAGAATGACGACGGCGTATTGGTAGCCTTCTCCGTAAAGGTGAGTGTGCGTGTGTCGAAGGTCAATACCGCCGATGTTACGGTGTAGTTGTCGCGACGGATACAGTAGATGACAGAGTCCTGCGGAATCAGCATACTGACGTTGAGTCCCGCTTCACCCATAGGCACTTCCTTCTCCATACTGCTTGTGGTACCTGCCCAGCCACCGTTAATCATGACATACGCCATCGTGTCGAGCACGGCTATGTCGGTAGCCTGGTCGGACACAGGTATCTTGGTTACGAGCGATAGGTCGGTCTTGTTGTACACGCGCACGTTGTAGCCGTCCTCGGGTGCATTGCCGCTGTTCTGACGGGTAACGAGCAGCCAGTTCTTGTAGATAGCCATCTTGTTGTTGAGACCATAGCCCGATTGCCCTTTGCCGTCGTCCCAACGTGTGGTGTCCTGGCAGTACTTGGTAGCCACCACTTCATTGTTCGTGAGGTTGAAACGGGTGATATAGTTGTCCGCAGCCACATAGGCAAACGCGCCGTCCACAATCATGTCTTGTACGGAATGAGCGTCCACTGCGCCTACAGTCGCTGTCTTCTTGGTCTGTGTGTCATAGGCAAGAAGTTCGGTGCCTTGGGTGCCGCCATATACTCCGCCATTGACAAAGAGCATCTTCTTGTTCGCGGGTTGCATATCGCCCTCGTGGTAGCGGAAAGGTACGGTGAGGTTGAAGTCTTGGTTGAAGGCACGGACCACAAAGGCAACGGTATCATAACCGAAGTCGTCCTTGGCGAACTTGACGTTCAATTTCTGGTCGGCAGTGTTCCATTCGATGTCCGCTTTCTTGGTATATGGTGTTGCAGACTTCACAGAAATAACCGCCCCTTCTGCATCAAACATATCGTAGGTGCCGTACTTGGTCTCGGGTGTCTTGTAGTTCTGCACAAACGGATTCGCCTTGACGTAGATATACGGCTCCTTGACTATCACGAGAATCGAGTCGTAGAGTGCAGGATTGCTGTTGGAATGTGCATAGAGCATCGTGCGTCCGGGTTGCTGAGCATGGAAGAGACCGTTCTCAATGGTACCCACAGCGGGGTTGGAGGTTGTCCATGTGTAGGTGTCGTAGGTATAGCGGTTACTGCGTAGTCCGTTGAGGAAGTCGCCGATGTTGTCCACACTCTGCGCGGTGATATAGGTGTACTCATTGACAAAGAGCGAGGTGCTGTCGTTGGATGCTGCCGAAGCGTTGCCTTCCATCTCAAGTACCACATCGGTAAGTTCTACCACGCGGAGACGTACGGAGTCGATAGGCACAACGATGGTGTCTTTGTCATCACACTTAGCCAGTTGGGTGAAGCGCACGAAGACCTCGCCACCGTGCGTGGGAGTGAACTTACCCGTTTGGTCGATGGTGCCGCAACTATCGTTGGAGAGACTCCATTGGGGTGTGCCTTCATGGCATGGGCGTCCGTTTTTGAACAGCAGTCCCTCGTACTGAATAGGCTGACCCACAAGGGCTTTCAGTTGCGGGATTCCGATGTAGTGTGCATAGTAGTTGCGATGCACATAGTTCGGGTCGGGCGTAACACGCTGTGCCCAAGCCACTTCGGTGGACAGTTCTCCGAGCCAGCCTCCGTCTTGGTTGAGCGAGGTATAGACCTTTATCCATTGTACGGTGTCGAGCGGTACGTAGTTGCCGTCCTTATCCACCGCCCAGTCGAGGTCGAAACCGTCTCCACCCTTTGCCATAGTGGTGGTATAGGGGTTGTGAACCTCGTCGCGGATAGCCCCTTTGTTGTCGCAATAGCCGAAGAGTTGTGCGCGGTAGTTCTCGATGTAACTCGGCGTACTCAGGTCGATGCAGCCCTTGATAAGGTTACCGGTATAGGTAATGGCGTCGCGGTCACAATCAAAAGCATAGTCTCCCGGGAAGTAGGACTGCTGGTGGAATTGGTTGGTGCGCATAGCCCCTGCGATACCGACATTCGTCGTCCACGGGATAGTATGGCGTTTGAGGTAGTGAGGGTTGTAGTAGGTCATCGCTACATTCTTCTTGGTAGTGGAGAGGTAGTAGTCGCTGCCAGCCAACTCGTACCATGTGTCGTCGGGCAGTCCGTTGTGGTTCTCGTCCTTCATCACCATGACAGCCCCCGGCTCGGTCCATACGCCGTAGAGGTTAGCCACAAACGAGTTGCCGTGGATGGTGAAGTCCACACCATAAGGGTTGTGCGGGTCATTGACAATCGGTTTGGCAAACTCCAGCACGATGTACCCGCCGAAACCGCCAAGGGATACCATACTCCCCTCTTCACCGACGCAAAATTGTTTGTCGGGTACGGTGAGAGAGCCGATGAACTGCCCTGGTGCGGGCAGCAGTTCAATCATTTTGGTGGCGTAGGTGCTGTCCACCGGTTCGGTCTGCGCCTTTGCCACACTCGGTATGCCGGCACAGAGTGCGATGAGCATAGCCACAAGAGTTGATTTCTTTTTCATTGAATGAAATAAATTGGTTGTTATACTATTTGTTTACGTTAAATTTCCTAAACATATTCTTTCGGTATCGGTAGCCTATCCTTTGCTTATCCCTTGCTTATCCTCTGCTTGACAGTTACTACTTGACACGAGGCTGAAATGATAAAGAGTATGTATATATTACGTACTTTTGTTTGTGTATAGTTAATAGTTACGGTCGTATAACGGCAAGAAAAAGTATCAAAAGTCCGGTCTATGACACACATCCATGGCAGAAGAGTATGCGCATAGACCAGACTTTCAAGAAAAGCCATTAACGATGACACTTATGTACACAAAAAAGCCGCTTGACATCGTCAAACGGCAAAAGTTCCATACCGACTCCCCCCGCCCCCTCAAAGAGGGGGTATATAAACACACCACATTCCCCTCTTTGAAGAGGGGATAGGGGAAGTCCTTGTCTTATGCTTTTTCCTCGAAAGCCGATTTGACGAACATCATTGGCAGGTCTTCTGACTCGTTTACTCTGTAGCGCCTTCCCATTGGAGTTGACCTCCAACAGTGACTTGTTTGCGACAGAGTGCAATTACAACATTTGCTATAACGACGCGAGCCGCATCGTCTCCCATTGTGCATTGCCTAAAACTTACAGCAGCGGGACTGTCCGGGATTTGCACCCGATTCCCTTTTAATGTCTTGCGTGACAAATGCAAGACAACCAACACGTTTTCTATATAACAATTCTGCCTTGCGGCAGGTCTTTACACCAAAAGACGCGCAAAGGTACTACAACTTTCCGGATTGTACAAGACCTATGTTTATTTTGTGGAGGAATAAAAAGGATTAAGACAACTTACAACTTTTAACATTCATATATTATACCACATTCAATCATCCGTTATCCACCCGCTATCCTCCTCTTATCCTCTCGTAGATGATTCATATTTACAAGTATTTATAAACGAACATAGTTGTCGTGCAGCGTTACATTTTCTAATGCACAAACAACATTTCGCGATACTTGGGCAGCGTCCAGAGTTCATCGTCCACCACGAGTTCGAGGTGGTCCACATGGTCGCGTATCTGCTCCATGAGCGGCACTACGTTGTCATGGTAAGCAATAGCCTTATTACGCTGGTTGTCAATATGGTTAGCCTGTTTGCGGGCATTCTTCATCTGCTCCACTTCCCCGATGATGGCAGCCATGTGCTTCTCGATACGACGAATGATGATATAGTCTTGTTCGTTGAGTTTGCTGACCTCGTCTTCGGGGAATATCTGTTTGACACTCAGTACATTCTGCAAGAGCATTGTCTGGTAACGTTTGGCGGCGGGCAGTACGTGGTTGATGACCAGGTCTCCGAGGACGCGTGACTCGATTTGTATCTTCAGCGTGTAGTTCTCCCATTTTACCTCGCAACGCGACAATAACTCGGCTTTGGTGAGCACGCCAGTAGTCTTGAACATGTTTACAGAACTGTCAGTCAGGTAGTTGTCTATCACAATCGGTGCGCTTGTCTCACAGTCCAAACCGCGTTTTTGTGCTTCCTCT
Organism: uncultured Bacteroidales bacterium; assembly: GCA_934725535.1. Lineage (GTDB taxonomy): Bacteria > Bacteroidota > Bacteroidia > Bacteroidales > Paludibacteraceae > Colicola. Next base: position 18,927 of record CAKVBV010000032.1, read on the forward strand.
TTCCATTCGTCGCTGTATCCGTTGCCGTCGAAGCGTATGGCATGGCAGTCGTTGAGGTAGCGTTTGATGACGGTGAAGAGTGCACGTTCTTTGGTTTCTCCTTGTCCGATAAGACCGTCCACTTCTTCGCGGAAGAGGGTCAGTTGCTCTGCTACAGCGGCGTTGAGGGCGAGCATGGCAGCCCCACAGTTGGCGGAAGAGCCTACGGCACGGAACTCAAAGCGGTTGCCTGTGAAAGCAAAGGGCGAGGTGCGGTTGCGGTCGGTGTTGTCAAGGAGTATTTCCGGAATGTTGCCTACTCCGAGTTTCATCTCTTTCTTGGCATTGATAATGATGCCTTTGTCCACGTCCGCGTGTTCGATTTGGTCGAGCGCTTCCGTGATTTGTGTGCCGAGAAATACGGATATGATGGCAGGAGGTGCCTCGTTAGCCCCCAAGCGGTGGGCATTGGTAGCGGACACAATGGAAGCTTTGAGCAGTCCGTTGTGGCGTTGTACCGCCATGAGGACATTGACAAGGAAGGTCACAAATTGCAGGTTCCGGTAGGGGTTCTTGCCCGGACTGAGCAGGTTGACGCCGGTATCGGTGCCAAGAGACCAGTTGCAGTGTTTGCCCGATCCATTAACTCCCCCGAAGGGTTTCTCGTGAAGCAGTACGCGGAAGTGGTGACGGCGTGCCACCTGCTCCATGAGCGACATGATGAGTTGGTTGTGGTCGCTGCTGAGATTCGCCTCTTCGTAGATAGGTGCCACCTCGAACTGATTGGGTGCCACCTCGTTGTGGCGTGTCTTGACAGGGATGCCGAGTTTGAGAGCCTCTATTTCGAGTTCGGTCATGAAGCGCAAAACGCGCTCGGGAATGATACCGAAATAGTGGTCGTCCAGCTGCTGGTTCTTGCTGGCGGTATGTCCCATGAGGGTGCGCCCTGTCATAACAAGGTCGGGTCGTGCTACGAACAATGCTTCGTCCACGAGGAAGAATTCCTGTTCCCACCCAAGGTAACTGTACACGCGTTTGACATTACGGTCAAAGTAGTTGGCTACCGCCATGGCTGCTTTGTTGACGGCAGATATGGACCGCAACAGCGGTGTCTTGTAGTCCAGTGCTTCGCCGGTGTAGGCAACGAAGATAGTGGGGATACAGAGCCGGTCGCCAATGACGAAAGCGGGTGAGGAAGGGTCCCAAGCCGAGTATCCGCGTGCCTCAAACGTGTTGCGTATGCCACCGCTCGGAAAACTGCTGGCGTCGGGTTCCTGCTGATACAACACGCCGCCGGAGAACTCCTCCATGGGTGCGCCGTCCGTGCCGAAACTGAAGAAGGCGTCGTGCTTCTCTGCCGTGCCTCCCGTGAGCGGTTGGAACCAGTGTGTGTAGTGGGTGGCACCTTGCTCCATCGCCCACTTCTTCATGCCGATAGCCACACTGTTGGCGATGTCGCGACTCAGCGTCTTCTCATTGTCCATAAGGTCGAAGAGTTGCTCCAAGACGTTGCTGGCGATGTACTCTTTCATCTTCTCGCGCGTAAAGACGTTTTGTGCGAAAATCACACTTGCGCGACTCGCAGGGGTTTTTACCTCCACTGGTTCGTGGCTCCATGCATTTTTCAATGCTTCAAATCGAATGTTGCTCATATCTATTGTTGTTAATGGCGGCTTTGCCGCGTTGGTGGTTGCACGTTGGTGGTTCGCTATGCTCACGTAAAGCGGTTGCACGTAGGTGACTTTTTGTTTTCGAGTGCAAAGGTACATCATTCTACTGAGGTGTGCAAGAAAATGATGTGTGTTTTGCATATTTAACAGATTAAAAACAAAAACACACATCAAAACAACGTGGTTTTTCCACATTAATCGGATAATATCACGTCAACATAGTTGTTTTATGCTTTTAGCGGAACACTATACCGGATTATTGACTCGTAAGTGCTACTGAATACCTTTATAGATTATACCATAGTGATGAACTGCGGGGCAGCAAGTCCATTAGACTTCTATAATGTGTATAACCGAATGAAAGAATTGGCAAAAACAAATTGTGCCGCATCGTATCAGCCGAAACGACATCCACGATATAAACCGCACAAAGACGCAGGTATATCGTCGTACAGGCTATCGCCTAACGGTAGATGGCGTTGAGACGGGCTGCGAGACGTATGCCTGCCATGTAGAGTTGCCATTCCATCGGCTCCATCCAACGGTAGGCGTAGTGGTAGGCATTGCCGTCCCAAGTGGTCTGATAGTCATAGACTTGGTCGGTGAGATGGTAGGTGTAGATAAGCATCTGCTCGTCGGACATTGCCTTGACCTCTTTCAGACGATGGTCGTAGATGTTGTGGAGATAAGCGGCATACTCGGTGTAGGAAAAACCTTTGTACTCAATGAGTTTGCTGTCCCATACGGTGTGCAGGTTGGTGTTCTGCCCGAACCAGCGCATCTTGACGCGGTTGCCGCCGAGGTCGTCGATATGCCCGAGGTGCATGGGGCAGAAACGGTCGCCCGAGAGGTGGATGTAGAAGACGAGGGCATCGTGGTTGTGCTTGTCGCGCTGCAAGACGGTGTATATGCTGTCCATGGCGCGGAACTGCTCGCCGCCCACCTTGGGGTAGTCGGTAGTGAGGGTCGCCACGAGGGCAGAGTCCGTCATATCGGGGTTGAGGTCCTGGAAATGCCAGACGAAAGAGGTGGGATAGATGGTGTCGCTCTTGATTTCGTCGGGCCACGTGGAGAGGTAAATCATGCCCTGTTTGCCGAGAATGGCGTCCACCTGTTTGCGTGCGCGGCAGGTGAGGTTGTCGTAAGCCAGTTGCGCAACGATACGGTGCCCTTTGGGTCCCCATGCAAGGGCGGTAGGAGCGGCAGAGAGCAGTGCCACTGACAAGATGAAGAAAGAGATGAGACGTTTCATATTATTTACGATTTACGAATTTACGATGTACGATTGGGGTTCCATTAAAACCATTAAACACTGCAGACGGAATAGCACCCCAGTATGCCCACAGGTTTGTTTGTGACCACACAAGGTACCCCTATCCCCCAAGGGAAAGATTGCAGTACACAGCATGAAAGTCCATTCTCTGTCTGCTTTTTACGCAACCTTTTTGCGGGATTTCACGCTACAAAGATACAGAACTTTGCGGATATACGCAAATATAAAGAGTCCGACATCAGGGCAACCGCAAAATAATAGTGTCTCTAATAGTGCATCGACCTCTGCTCTATGGTCTAACAGCCGCGGTGGTTTTAATATCTAAATTTGTATATCTGTAAAAAATGTTGTAACTTTGCACCGCAAACCTGCTTTTGTGGGGTAGTGTCCCCATATTCGTGTAGGTTTGCACATATTGATAGCGTTTATTGACGCTTTGTGTTTGACAAAACGAAAACTTCGCAACTTTTCAACAGAGTCAAAAGCAAAGTAGCAATAGATGCCTATTTGGTATGACGTTTCATACTATAGGTGCAATACATAAGTATTGTGCCCCTTTGTGGTATATACCGCATGGGTTAGTATGCAGTCATATCGGCGTAGGCTTCCTGTTGTTTATTTGACTCTGTGGGTAATGCGAAGGCCTCGTTTTGTGAATAAGCAACACGAGGTCTGCGCTTTCTTTATATCCGTAGGTGTCGTTTTATTGCACACCATACAAAGCAAACAAACAACAGGCATAGCGGGCAAATGTCTGTAAAAAACAATTACTAATGTGAGTGCCCAGCACAAATTAAAAGTGCACCCGATACTTATAGGGTAAAAAATTATGGCAAGGTATGATTGTATGAAACATTTAACAATTCTTGTAGGCGCACTGCTTATCAGCATAAGCAGCATGGCGCAGATGTATCTATGGCAAGGCGGACAACCAACAAGTGCCGATTTGGATAGTATCACGTTTACCTACAGCAGCAAAGCCGATGACGCTTTCACCATTGTAGAGAACACACTCTCCATGTACGAAGGTGCCACCTACACACTGACCATGGAGGGCAACATCTATTCTGCCAACCAATACCATTGGGCTTCGGGCAATACCCGCGTGGCTACGGTGGATGAGAATGGCACCATTACCGCCAAACAACAAGGTATGACGCTTATCACAGCGACATACGGCAGGCATACGCAGATGTGTATCTTGACGGTTCTTTCATTGGAGGGAGATGTAAAAATAACACCTACTACATTGAGACTCCTTATCGGATATTCAGAGGACATTCTTGTTCATTTTGAGCCAAGCGTTATTCCACCAACAATCACATGGAAATCCTTAGACCCAACTATCGCACAGGTAGATACAACAGGTAAGGTAACCGCACTGAAAGAGGGAAAGACCAAAGTGATTGTCGAATATGGAAAGAGAGCCGATACTTGCCAAGTGATAGTGTCTAATTTTTCCGTACAATTAAATATCATAGACATCACGCAAAAGAAGTGCACGGTTGTTGCTACACCTTTCGGCGAAGATGGTTACTATTATTGCGGCTATTGGGACAAAGCAACTATGGGAGACATGAGCGATAGCGAACTCACCGAGAGTATGCTGGCAAACATACAAAAGTATATAGAGCAATATGCTTCTATGGGCTATAATGTTACTCTGAAAGATTTGCTGCCACAGGGAACAAAGACTTTAATTGCAAGCGGTATGACCGCAAGCACAGACTACGTAATGTTTGCCTTTGGTATAGATGTGGAAACAGAAACTGCAAGTCCAGTCGTCACACGTGTGCCTTTCCGCACTGCTGATGTGGTTCCGTCTTCTATGACGATTGCATTGCAATTTGACTCTACCTCGTATGTTACCAAATCAAGCGGCAAAGTGGATACGTTGATATACTTCTCTGCTCATCCTTCTACAAATGAGACCTACTTGTTCGGAGGTGCAAATAAGAACTATCTCAATGAATCTTTCAACGGAGACCCAGCAGCATATATGCAGAATATGGAAGCACAATACGACAAACAAGGTACTTTGGAAAAATACTTGAGAAAGGGTGCATTCTCCATGTATGCAAGGAATCCCGAGGATGGGTCACAATGGGTTCTTATTGCTGCCGGTTATGATGGAGGTTTCACTACGAAGATGTTTACATACGAATATACTTATGTGGCTCCTAAAAATGGTAAGCCTGCTCGCTTGGTGCGCAAGGATACAGAAGAGGATAATACCTCGGAATTGAATGTCATACCTATGATGTTTGGAGAAGAAATACTTTCTAAAGAGCACAACGAACAAGTGCTGCCATTGCCCGTCGGTATGATGCATTTATAACATAACACAGCGATTATGAGACATTGTATTTTTCTACTGGCTATAACACTACTGCCTGTGTCCATTGAGGCACAGACGAGTGGTGAGAAGCAACTTGCTGTAGTAGTTGAATGTTTGTCAGATAATGACTTGGTGTATTCCCTCTCACAAGTAGGCAAATTGGCTTTTGCCAATGACTCCGTATATCTTGTTGCCCATGATGGTGTGATACTTGGCAGAGAGACTTGGTCACAAATACGTAAGATTGCTTTTGCTGATGCAGAACCGACTGCTAACCAAGATGTGCACATAGCAGGTATTCGCGTATATCCTAATCCTGCTGCTGATTACTTGGTTGTCAACGAATTGGAGGAAGCAACAATAGTGCGTATTTACTCTACTGACGGGAAATTATTGTCCGTCACCACAGCAATGCAAGGTAAAGCCCTGCTACCTGTTTCGCACTTGGCTGCGGGACAGTACCTATTGCAGGTAAAGACACAAGTTGTCAAGTTTATCAAACAATAAGCACTGCTCTGCACTGACGTGCTATGAATGGGGCTGTCTATACATATTAGGCAGCCTTTTTCGTCTATCAACCAATGTGTTGTACAGAAAATAATACTAAACATTCACTATTGGTACTACTTTACCAACAAGAACACGAAAACTGTTGTATCTTTGCAGCGTGATTCGAGGTGTCGAATCCGGTAGGCTGCAGACGTAAGCAGCCCGTGTTCTTTGACATAAGAATAAACAGACCTCCCTACCTATGACTGGGCTAAGGAGTTCTGCGATGGATGCTCAGCCGGCATAATGCTTATGCCTTGCCAAGATGTGATTGCGGACACTGGCTATGGCGGGGGAAAGGTCGGATTCTCTATCCATAAAATGGAGAAGCGCAAGCATTTCGGCTTGTAAGTCCGTATGCAACTGACATTGCTGCCATGCCAGTTTCATATACAATGCGCGGGTACCTACGGGGACAGAGGGATTGCTCATTCCGTCCAGACAATGGTTGAGAAAGGCGATATCCAATGCGTCCTGCGGCGTATATATCCGCTCGAAAAGCGTTAGCAGCAAACGCCGCAAGGTGGTGTCGGCGGTTTGCATACACAAGGACTTCATAGACAGTAATGCTATCCTGTTCTGCACCAATACCGAGTCCGAGAAATGCGTCATTATCCACGCTGCATTGTCTGCAACACGCTTGTTATCCGCTTGCAGCAACGACACCAATACGGGCAGGAGTTCGTCCGCGGTATGGTTGTGGAGCAATGTCTGAATGTCACCTATATGGATTCGATGATTCAGCCTGCCGTATAGCGCGTTGTATTGCAGAGCCATGGTTGGGCGGTTAGTAGAGGTCTATCCATTCGACGCGGTTGCCGACACATTGGAGGTATTGCTCGAAGGCAGGACGTGAGATGACCACCGTGCCGCGGCAGTCGTTGGGGTGGAAACTGAGGCTGTCTGCCTGCAAGAGGTTCTTGTCCAGAAATAGAATGACGTGGTGCTCGGTGTCGTTGATAAGTCCGAAGGGACTCACGCTGCCGGGTTCCAAGCCCAAGTAGCGCATCATACGCTCGGGACTGGCAAACGACAACTTGCCCGGGGCAGGCTGTCCTGCGGCTTGCAAGGAGACTTTGAGTCGCTGCTCGAGGTCGTGGATAGCCAAGTCGTGGTCGCAATGGAAGCAGATGAGGTAGTGCTGATTGCCTTTGTGGTTGCGCATGAAGATGTTCTTGCAATGCACACTGCCATCATCGTGCCACCAGCGTTTCGCCTCCTCGATGGTCTTGCCCTCTGGGTGGTTGTAGCACGTGTAAGGAATATGGTGCCCGTCCAACCAGGCAAGCACCGATTCCTGACGCGGAGAAATTACACTATCCATTATAAAACATTAATTACCATGTAATTAACCATTAATTTGCGAGATAGTACGCCTTATTATATCAAAGTACTTCTTTCAGTATCTCGCTGACGGTGGGGTGCGGGAAGACCACTTGACGGAACTCGTCCACGGTATAGCCCATGCGCACGGCAAACGATGCGGCTGCCACGAACTCGGAACATGGGTTGCCTATCATGTGCACGCCGACGATGGTGTGGTTCTTCTTGTCGATAATCATCTTGCACAGCCCGTTCTCGCCCTCGTTCTCAGCCACGAAACGACCGGAATAGGTCATCGGAATCTTGTGCACCTCGTAGGGTACAAAGGGTTCTTCGGTGGACATGGAAGGTGCAAAATCGCCCTCGTGGATTTCGTTCAAGTCCTTTTCGGTCAAGCCCACGCACGCGATTTCGGGGTTGGTGTAGACTACACTTGGAATGGCATTGTAGGCAATACGCTGCACTGGCACCCGCTTGAGCATGCGCCCTACAGCCACTTCCGCCTGACGCGAAGCCACATGTGCCAACATGATTTTGCCCGTCACATCACCGGCAGCATAGACATTGGGCAGGTTGGTGCGCATCATATCGTCCACTACGATTGCTCCGCGATGGAGAGCCAAGTCGGTGAGTGCTTCCAGACCTTGCAGGTTGGCACGGCGGCCTACGGAGATAAGCACGTGTTCGGCTTCGTATTCGCCATTGGAGGTGAGTACAAGATTGCCCTGCAGTTCAAGTACTTTGGTGTCGGTGAGGATGTTGATGCCCTCTTTGCGATACTTCTCCAAGAGCACTGTTACCACCTCTTGGTCGAGGTTAGGCAGGATAGTCGGCATGGCTTCAATGACCGTGACAGGTACGCCGAGTTCGTGGTAGAGCGTGGCGAACTCCATGCCGATGACACCGCCGCCCACAATAATCATGGACTTGGGCAGTTCGGTAGATGCCAATGCTGTGGTGGAGTCCCATACTGCGGGGTTGTCTTTCACGCCCGGAATGGGGGGTACAAAGTTGTTGGAACC
>CAKVBV010000033.1 GCA_934725535.1 uncultured Bacteroidales bacterium
TTTCGGTACCCTTAACAAGGGCTGACAGGGGGGCAAAAATATACCCCAAAATTGCGTTTCTAAATGGACACTATACGTTTGAGGGCAAGGATAAGGAGTGTGGTACAGAGCGCATAGAGAAGCGTCTGCACAATGAACAGCGCATGTATGGACGGCGAGACAGCATGGATAACCCGCAGCCACTCCGAGAAACCAAAAGGACGGAAGATGCTGAACTGGTCGTCAATGGCAGCACGCAGATAGGTGAAACTATCGTAATACGTAGCGGGATACGGGTATGCCCATCGCAGGACAATGTACCCCACAAGGCACAAGAGGGCCGGAACTATCCAATCCCAGAGTTGCTCGCGAGAGAAACAGAAACACCAGAAAGACTGCTGCCAACGGGTACGAAGAGAGGGGCGTGGGGCGGAGTTATTTGGTTTCATGATATTCTTTTTCGGTATTTACATTCCATATATTGGTTTTGTCGGTAACGCCGTTGCGGATATTGCGGACACACTCGATAGCGGTCATCATAGAGTGGTCCATATTGTTGTAGCGGTGCTGTCCGTTGCGTCCGAGGCAGTAGAGGTTCGGGATAGTGTCGAGGAAAGCCTTGACGGTATCCAACTGATAATAAGAGCCATAGTAGGCAGGATAGGCTTTCTTGACGCGCACATGGCAGGCATCGAGTACGTCCTCGCGGTTGATGATGTCTATCTTGACGAGTTCATCAATTGCCATTTGGATAAAGTCCTCTTTGGGCATATTCCAGAAGGTGTCGCCCTCGGTGCAGAAATACTCGAGACCAATCCACATGGTGTGTTCGTAGTCGTTGACGAGGTAGGGCGACCAGTTGTTGAACACCTGCAGACGCCCGATATGCACATCGCGCTCCTGTATGTAAATCCACGTATCGGGGACACGGTGGTTGAAAGTAGGGATATGCGTTTGGTTCTTGATGCGCATCTGCTTGACACACAGACCGACGGTGATAAAATCGCGGTAGGGCAGACCGGAAGCGATGTCGAAAACGGGTTGCGGCACCTCAATACCGCGGAGGGCGGGAACGAGGTCTTTGATGGGCATGGTGGAGAGAAAATAATCGCAGGGGAAAGTCTGCTCCTGTCCGTCTGCCGTACGGGCAACGACGGAGACGACTTTGCCGTTTTTGATGTTTGCGCCCACCACTTCGTGTTGCTTATGTATCTCGCCGCCGAGTCGGCGGATATCGTCCGCCACGGTCTCCCACAGTTGCCCCGGACCGTATTTCGGATAGATAAACTGCTCGATGAGAGAGGTCTCCACATGCTTGCTTTTGAGTCCGAGGGCGCGCTGGAACATGTCTTTCAGCACAGACCTGATACTCAAGCCTTTGACACGCTGGCTGCCCCAATCGGCACCCAACTTGGAAGGATGTACGCCCCATACTTTCTCGGTGTAACCCTCGAAGAACATCCCGTAGAGCGGTCGCCCGAAACGGTTGATATAGAAGTTCTCCAGCGAGGTCTCGGGCAGTTTGTGCACACACGACCACAGGTAACCGAAACCCGCACGCATGGTGTTGGCAAAACCCATGTTGAAGAAGGTCTCCTTCTTCATGGAGATGGGATAATCGAAGAACTTACGCAGGAAGAATATACGGCTGACGCGGTTGCGGAGCAGCATGACGCGGTCGGTACGCTCAGGGTCGGGACCGCTATTCGCAGTAGTGTTTACCGTATGGGGGGGGGATTAAGCCGTTGCTATTCAATAAGATAGTGTCTTTTGACGGTGCACCCTGTATGGGCATAACGTTCTGCCACCAGCGCATCACCTCTTCGCTCTTGGAGAAAAAGCGGTGTCCGCCGATGTCCATGCGGTTGCCTTTGTATTGCACGGTCTGCGAGATACCGCCGATGGCATCGGTGGATTCGAGGATGACTGGGTGGATATCCGTCTTGTGCAACAGTTCGTAAGCGGCAGTGAGTCCCGCAGGACCTGCACCCGCTATGATGGCGATTTTGTGTTTGTTGGTATTCATATATCTGCTTTATAATAATGACCTACAAAGTTACAATAATTTATTTAATTATACAAACGATATCAAATATATTCAGGACAACCATCCGTTATTCGTTTGCGAAAGTGCGTACAGCGGGTAGATATCCACGTGCCGTACAGTGCCATTATCCTGCTCATCAGTGTATTCCAACTGCCCGAAGTTCTCCAACGAGGTGCGGATGGCATAGTCCAGATGCTTCTCGCGCATCATCAGCCACAGGCTTTTCATACCGCCTTTGCCACCCGCCTTCACCTCTATCGGCAGCACGTGTCCGTTGCGCACGTCCACATAATCCACTTCAGCGGTGCTGCCACGCTCCTCCCGCACCCAATAATACAACTCGTACCGCATATTTATGGCACGATAGCGTAGCAGTTCCAAGCCCGCCAGCATCTCGGTGACAGCCCCTTTATTGACCAAGTCTTCTGCGGTGGCAGTCATAATCAGAGTAGAGGTCTCCGTACTGTTTCCAAGCGACATATTCTGCAACCGCAACATCAGTCCCGTATCCAAAAGCAATATCTTCCGATATGAACTATCTGCCTCGCTGCTCAGGGGAACGCCATTGGCTGATGTGCGCGTGACGGGAATGGCAATACCTGCCAGCACCAGCAAGTCCAACGCCTGCCGCACGGCAGAGGCTTTGTAGTCTGTGGAAACACGAGAATAGACAAACTTACTGCCCACCTGCAATGCCACGCTGCGCAAAGTCAGCCGTAGCAGGTTTGGATTGACCCGCTTGGCATACTTGGCAAAATCATCTTCGTAAGTAACCAAGATGTCGTCCTGCATACGCTGGCAACGCAGATAATCGTGCGTCTCCACCCATTGCGCCACCGTCTCGGGCATTCCGCCGACCAACAAGTAGGTACGCAGATACTCTACCAACTTATCGTGCAACGGTGGCAACAGCGGTGCCTCGACGGAAGCCGCCCGCCGTTGCTCCAACAATGCCGTCATACCGTTGGCGGTAAGGAACTCGTCAAAAGTCATCGGGTGCATATACATTGAGCGGATACGTCCTACACCAAAAGTAGGTATCTCCTGCAAGGCGAACTCCAATAGCGAACCGGCAGCCACCACGTGCAATGCGGGCATATCCTCACGGAAGAAACGGAGGCTCATAATCGCCTCCGTGCACTCCTGTATCTCGTCCAAGAAAAGCAAGGTCTGCCCCTCTACTACGGGTACACCGCTCAACGCTGCAATCTGCGAGGTGATACGGCGTACATCCAAGTCGTCTGCAAACAGTTGCTTATAGACAGGTTGTTTCTCAAAATTGATTTCGATATAGTATCGAAAGGACTCACCCAAATGTTTCACCGCACGGCTCTTTCCTACTTGCCGTGCACCGCGCAACAACAGCGGCTTATGCTCACTGTCGTTTTTCCATTGTAGCAATTCGTTGTCTATCAATCTATTAAAATACATACCAGACAAAAAATAAGGTTTTTATTCGCTATTTTTGGACAAAAAACAAGGTTTTTATTTGCTTGTTTTGGACAAAAGTCGGACATTTAATACCGCAAAGGTAGTGCTTTTTTACCAAATACGCAAACTTTTAGAATGGGAGGGGCTCATCCGACATTTGCGGCGTATGGGTCAAATTGCAGGCTGAAAAGTGGGTAGTATGTCTCTATGGGTCATTTTGCAGGCTGGGAAAATGGTGGTATAAATTGCCCCTAAAAATCTCTCTGTTGGGGATTGCGTAGTATGCGGCTTGGGGAGCCGCGTAACAGCCTAAAAACACTATTCGTTGTATAACAATTAGGAACAGAAGAGAGTAAAAAAATCAGTTCAATCGCTGCAAGAAAAAGCCGCTTATAAATCGTTTTCTGTTCTGCTGAGACATTCCCGTGTGATTGTTCAGCGACTTCTTCAAGTCGGTAAAAGTCCCCTCAATCTTGTTGTTCGTGTTGGGCATTCCCGCACATTCCGGACACTGAAAAGTGAACAAGTAAGGCAGGTAAAAATCAATGCTGTGTACCACCGTCCGTACCTTTCTGTGTAGGTAGCAACTCTTGCCGTCCTTGTGCGTAACACGCTTGTTCAGGAACTCCGAATATCGCTCTTTCCAAGCCGCATATTCTGCTTCAAAACTCTCCTTTGTCAGGTGCTTCATCTCGCGCATAAGCAGCATCAAATCAACAGACGCTTTCATCTTCGGATTATTGGTCAAATAGCGTCTAACTATCTGTAACATATGGAATTGGCACATCTGTATCGGGTGGTCTTTGAATGCCTTGAACAAAGCCTTTTTGCCGTCTATAATGATACCTTTTATCGTGTAACCGACTGCAGTGATTGTGTCAATAGCCGTCCGATAATCTTGGGTGGTTTCGCTCTTGACAAAGGCTACATACAGGGGCTTGTTTGTTGCATCATCCAATGCCAACATCACTCCCCGATTATGTCCCCAATAGGTTACATCCAAATGGACATATCCTGTTTGCACGGTCAAGTCCGGCTGTGTCCAAACACGTTCTATCTTGCGTAGTCTGCGTTTGATGGAGGAGGTGCTCAAATGGGTTTGTTCTGACAATTGGCGGATAGTTTGTTTGCCGTTTTGATAGGCATCCCACATATCCGTTGCCGGTAATGGAACACCACTGCGAAACTGATGTCGGCAGATGAGACATTTGTACAATTGTACGCCTTTGCGTGTACCATTTTTCTTTGTTTTGATTGCCCCGCACAGAGGGCACTTTTTCTTGTTCATTTGCGGCATTTTTGGGGATTTTGAATGCCACAAAGATACTATATATCAGTAAAATACAAAGAAATCAGCCTGCAAAATGACCCATAGAGCGGTTCTGAACGTCGATTTTTAGTCTGAACCTTTTGAATCGTCTGCAACGCCCTATTCATCGGACATGAAGCCACTTTCCAGCCTGCAAAATGACCCATAGACCACATTTGCGTTGGTGATATCATGGAATTATAGGGCGTATAATCTTAATGGATAGCCTTTTAGCACGTTCGATACGTTTGGTATAAAAAATATATTTGAATTGCCAAACTCTCATTGCGAAAGTATATGGCAGCAACAAAATCAAGGTAATGAAACAAAAAGCCTATGAATCCCATAATCATAACTACCTTAATATCAGTCTTATTTGAATTTACGACCTCACCAACGCAAATATCCGATGAACCCTAAAAATTATCGCCACACGCAAATGACTTGCGCATAGCGATAACAACAGCCCTTCTTCGTACAGAGAATTAGTGTTGGCGGAAGACGCGCAGAAACTCCTTGGGGATAGGTGTCTCGAAGTGCACCTTCTGCTCTGTGGCGGGGTGAATAAACTCCAGCACGCGGGCATGCAGACACAGACGGTCAACAGGCGAATACTCGTTGCCATGACCATATTTGCGGTCGCCCACCACGGGATGCCCGATGCTCTGCGCATGCACACGAATCTGATTGGTGCGCCCCGTTTCGAGGTTGAGTTCGATAAGGGAAAGGGGTAGGGTGTTGGCTGCGGCATCGGCGATGGTGTTGTCGGGTGGTGTCGTCTCTTTCAGCACCTTGTAATTGGTAACTGCCATCTGTCCCCCGTCGTCCACAGGCGATGAATAGACCACCGCATTGCGCTTGTCCTCAGTCAGCCACGTGGTTATCTTGCCCGATTTCTTGTCAAGAATGCCCTCCACAAGAGCCACGTACGTACGTTTGGTCACCAACTGACGCCAGTAGGTGCGCATATACTCCTGCAGTTCGGGCGTCTTGGCAAAAACCAGCAGACCACTTGTCTCGCGGTCAAGACGATGGACGACATAGATACCGTTGTGCACATCCTGATGTTTCACATAGTTCTTGAGAATAGAGAACGCCGTGGTTTCCGTGCTGCCGGGGTAAGTAGGAACAGTAAGCAAACCAACTTTCTTCTCCACAACTATCAGCCAGTCGTCCTCATAAACGATGCTCAACTTAGGGTGGTGCAACTCCCCATTGCCGCGTCCCGAAGTGATGACCACAGTATCTCCCTTGTGCACAGGCACATCGTGGCGCGTCTGCACTGCCTTGTTTACCGTTACGCGGCGTTGACCGAGCAACTGTTTGATGCTGGTGCGGGTCATACCGCCCATCTTCGCGAGCAGGAAAGGCAACAGTTCCATATCTGCCTCCACACGGAGAATAGTATCTTGTCTCTTTTTCATTGTAAATATCAATTATTATGTGTGCTGCGGTATATTTTAATCCACGCCACGCCGGTACTACTATTAATAATGAGGAATACGGTGAATAGCACGAGTGAGAATATGTTGCCAATCATAACGGCAATTGCCATACCCGACAGGCTGTACACCACCCACCAAATCCATGCGTCAATCCGCTGCCCCACAAGCAGACCATTTGCCAATACCGCCGAGGCAAACAGCAGTCCGCTCACCAATTTGAGGGCTACATTATCCCACCACCCGTTGTCCTGAAAACACTGAGTAGCAGCAATATAGTCCACTACCACAATGACAAGAGCCACAACTACCATAAAGAATCGCAAGGCACGTGGCAACCACCTTGGAGCAAGACTCTCCTCTACAAACTGCGGTTGCATAGTGTGTGTGCGCCATACGATGAGTGAGTAGATGCCAAACGGCACAAACACAGCCCCATAAAGCAACACCAAGTCCAAACTGCCTTGCAAACCGAACTGCACTGCCAGCAGTATCGCCATCACAATGTCGCCATAGAAACCGATGTAGTTCTTCGGGTTGCGGATAGTGAGTACGTATGCCGTGCCGATGACGCTGGCAGGTATGCCGACCACAAAAGATGGGTCAGACCACTGCAAAAGCGTTCCCCGTAACGACGGGAACAACCATTCCACCACGTACAGCACCAGAAACAATGCCGCAAAGATACCCGCAGACACCAACAACTGCCTGCCAAATTCCATTAACAATTGACGACGGATACTCATCATTTTCTCCATTTAGCCACCAACCAACATCTAACCAACCTATAACAATCCACCAACGATTTGCCCGTGTCGGAACGAGGTTGATATTATTTAACAAAGGACGATTTACAAACAACAAAGGCGAGCCTCGTGAGACTCGCCTCTGAATTATCACATGAAGATTATTTCTTCTTGCGGGCGCCGTAGCGAGACATAAATTTATCTACGCGACCGGCGGTATCCACGAGTTTCGACTTACCTGTGTAGAAGGGGTGGCTCGTGTTCGAGATTTCCAACTTAATCAGGGGATAAGTCTGACCGTCGATTTCGATGGAGTCCTTCGTAGCGGCTGTGGAGCGGCTGAAGAATTGTGTGCCATCGGACATATCTTTGAAGACTACCACGCGGTAGTTCTCCGGATGAATTCCTTTTTTCATACTTCTGTTTCCTTTCTTCGCGGCTTATTCAGCAGCCACAATGTTCAACTTAATCTGAGCCTTCACCTCGCGGTGCAGTTTGGCGATTGCCAATGCCTCGCCCAACTCCTTCACGTTCTCGACGGTGATAATCTTTTTATCGATGTCGAATCCCTGTGCCTTCAATGCCTCGGATACCTGTGCGGTAGTGATAGCACCGAATATCTTGCCGTCCTCGTTAGCCTTTGCGGGCAACGTGATAACGGTAGCAGCCAACTTCTCTGCCAATGCCTGAGCGTCAGCCAGTTGCTTGGCCAACTTGTGAGCCTGCTGCTTGAGGTTCTCTGCCAGTTGCTTGCGGTTGCTGTCGTTGGCAATTACTGCAAACTGGTTAGGAATAAGGTAGTTACGACCATAACCGTCGCGCACCTTTACAATATCGTTCTTATAGCCCAAGTTGGCTACGTCTTGAATCAAAATTACTTCCATGATGTTTCTCCTTTCAAACTATTGATTACTTCATCATATCGGTTACATAAGGCAGCAATGCCAAGTGGCGTGCTTTCTTCACGGCCTGAGCCACTTTGCGCTGATACTTCAGACTGGTACCCGTGATACGGCGGGGCAGAATCTTGCCTTGCTCGTTGAGGAACTTCTTCAGGAACTCGGGGTCCTTGTAGTCAATGTATTTGATACCGCTCTTCTTGAAACGGCAATACTTTTTCTTCTTTGCCTCGTTGGTCTTCGGGGTCAAATAGCGGAATTCTTCGTTCTGTGCCATAATTAAGCCTCCTCGGTTGTTACAGGTTCTTCTTTCTTCAAACTAACGTTGCGACGTTTCTCAGCGTACTCAAATGCGTACTTGTCCAGACGCGTGGTGAGGAAACGAATTACTCGTTCGTCACGACGGAATTCCGTCTCGAGAGTAGCAATCACAGCCGGTTCTACATCAAATTGCAGCAAGGCGTAGAATCCCGTCGTTTTGCCTTGGATAGGGTATGCAAGTTTGCGCAAACCCCACTCCTCACGATTCAGAATGGTACCACCATTCTCCTTGAGAAGGTTCTCGAATTTGTCAACCGCTTCCTTCATCTGTGGTTCAGACAAAACGGGAGTCAACACGAAAGCGGCCTCGTAATGATTTAACATACAGTTTGTTGTTTATTAGTTAATTTATTTGTTTGGCAGAGCATTCTGCCCCACCCTGCCCTCACGGCTCGGCAATGCGCCAAACCCGAAAAAGCGTGCAAAGGTAATACATTTATTTGATATACACAAATTTGTTGTGATTTTTGCAGCGCATCTGCATCAAAATCTCTTCCGTTCTATGCAAATCCTCAATACATCATACCGAACAGCCAAAGGGGTATCTCTTTGCCGAACCCTTGTTCGATATTGTCCAACGCCAGATACGCATTCGCCACCCCGCGTATTTGTTGTTGCGATTTGTTGGCACCGCCCACCTCAAAAGTGTAGGTGTCGTCTATCAGAAAATCCGCATCCGACGGGGCATACGCCACCCTGTGTGTAGCCTCCAACTGATTGACAAAGAATGTCTCACGCACATTGCCCACATCCGTCTTTTCGCGAGCAAAAGCGTAGGCATAATTGGTGTTGCCCAGATAAATCTTTTCCGGTTTTGCCATCGGTTTCAAGCCCCCGGATGCCTTGTCGAGCATCAAGACTGCCTTTGCCCGACTGAGATAATAGAGATAGTTGAGCAGTGTCAAACGGGTAGTACCCAAGTCCCGGCTGAGTGCCGTGATATTAGGCACCAATGGCACCAACTGCGCTATCAGCCCGAACAGTTTCTTGATACGTTGGATGGTCGTGTACTCAATATCCACCACGGCAGGCAGGTCCTGCTCCATTATTTGCGTGAATGTGGCAAGCAGTTTGTCGTGATAAGCCTCCTTATCTTCCTTATAAAAAGGATAGTAGCCGTACTCCAAATACTCGCGGAAAGCAGGTAACGGGTGTAGCATCTTCAACACATCTGCTGCAATAGGCACATGGTTATGCAGCACCTCCTCAATACTGTAAACGGGGAAAATCAGCCCTCGGTCAAACTCCAAGTATTCGCGAAAACTGAGCCCGTGCAGGTAGTACATCGTGGCACGGCGGGAAAGGTCTGCTTTGCCATCTTCCAATTGCAAAAGCGAAGAACCTGTAAACACGACATATAGTTGCGGGTAGTCGTCGTATATCTGCTTGAGTTCGGCAGACCAATTCGGATAGCGGTGCACCTCGTCCAAAAACAGGTGTGTACCACCGTTCTGATGAAACTCGCGCACCAAGTCCAAGAGCGTGTGCGTGGAGAAATACAGGTTATCCAAACTGACATACAAGGCTTGTGTCGGAGCGGTACCAAACTCCATCCGTATCCGTTGCAGTATCATCGTGGTCTTGCCGGCGCCACGGGCTCCGAGAATACCCAGCAAATGGGCATCCCAACGGATACGGTGATACAAATACCGAACAAAACGTGTGTCCGTATTCGCCAAACGGCGATAGAAAACTTCAAACAATTCTCTCATAACCTTTGCCTGTCTGAATAACCCTTCTCTCTCTGATTTCGCCTGCAAAGGTACAATTGTTTCTTCAAATAAACAAATTTACCGCAAAATTGTTCTTTGTAATATACAATTATTGCCCGCTTTTGTTCTTTGCAATATACAACCGGTTGCAATACTTGCTGCACCAAGCCCCCACACACATTCTGACAATGCATTAGAGACAATGCGCAGTATGGGGGACGACGCGGCTCGCGTCGTTATTCGGCGATAGCCGAAAGGCACCAAATATGGGCAGCGTGCGCCTGCGGCGCAAACGACGCGAGTCGCGTCGTCTCCCGATTTCCCTCCTTAATCAGTAGGAATGTCTCTATTCACGGGTACGGGTACGCATACGCACAACCACAGCGCACGCCCCTGCCAGCAACAGCATAAACAGCACCGGCACATCGCCGATAGGCTGGAAATTCGGCGTAGCAGGCGGCTCTTCGTCCCCGCCTATCACGGGAGGCGTCTTACGCGGACCCGAATAGGTCTCGTTCAGCCCGTCCAAATCCTCTGCCGCAAACGGCATACTATGCTCCTCCACAAAAGCCGAAGGCATAGCCTCAAACTCATAACCCGTCTGCTGCAACTCAGGCTGCTGCGCCATAGGATAATCTCCATACACGTCTGTCTGCCCCCACACGGGCAAACCCGCACAGAGCACAAACAACCATATAAATAGTCTTTTCTTTTTCATCTGTCCTCTATAATTACAATACCACCCGTTGGCTTCCATGCTCCGAAGCCACGATATAGTATCCCGATTCCAAATTTATTGTCGCCGTCTCCGTGCCTGCGGGGAACGCCTGCAGCAGCATACCGTTGACGCTATATATGCTCACCGCCTCGCCATTGGTCTGAATGGTCAGAGTGTTGCCGCTGACCGTGCACAGCATCTCCGTACCGCTTATCTGTGGGGCAATAGCATTGTCTGTGGTTACCGAATGCTCGTTGTAATGCACCGCAAATCTGCGAACCTGTGCCGCTGTCTCTTTCCACGTGGGGATATAGCACTCAAAGGGATAAAGTGTCACTTCGCCTTCGTGCAAAACAAACTCGTTATTCTCCAACAGATATGCCTTACTTATAGTCTGTTTTTTCATCGTATTGTTGACAAACATATCCCCTCCTGTCGTTTCCTGCTTAAAGTCGGGGTTACTAAACACCTTTTTACCGTACGCACTGCAGAATATAATAGGTTTGTTATTATACCAATCATGCTTGAATTGTATTAAGTATGGTGTATTAGCCTCTAATTTGTCTGAAGGTTCGAACACGGGTTCTCCTTCCTCTGTAGCACCGGAGCGTGCACACAACCAGAAATTTCCACCTACGCCACTTTTCCACGGCTTAAGTTCTTCCTCGTTGTCGTTGTCATATACCACAATCTTGTCCACATCAAACGGGATGCACACAGATTCCCATTTGCCCGCTGTAAATATACGGAACACCTCTATTTGGTTGATTGTCTCCCCGCCTGCATACTCTGTGGTCAACTGTTCTGCCAACGGATAACTATGATGATACACTTCCACGGAAGGACAGCCGACTATATTCAGATTCTCATTGTCCCAGCCTCCGGCAACCTTATATGCATCTTCCGCCCCGCAAGGCACGTAAACGGTTCTCTGCACCTTATCAGTCGCTTCGTATAGCCTGAAAATATATCCATAACCATTGCCCATTTCTTCTATTTCTGGAGGATTCGGTGCCAGGCAATTCATTGTCCGCAAGCGAAGTGCATTGCCGAATGCATAGTCTCCCATATATGTTACCGTTGAAGGTATTGTTACTACCGTTAATGCACTGTCATTGCAGAAAGCACGATTCTCTATCGTCGTCAAGCCCTCGTTCAGTACAATCTGTGTCAAATTGATACACGAGCGGAATGCTCTCGATTCAATGGATTTTATTGAAGACGGAAGAACCAGCGATGTCATCTTCTTATTACCATCGAATGCAGAAGAACCAACAGCAACTATGGACCATTGCTCTCCGTTATAGTTTGTACTTTCCGGAATAACCAACCTCCCTGCCACTGCACCGGAGACATAACCTATCAACTTCAAAGTCTTTGTTTGTGTCATCGGAGTATAATAGAACTTTCCATCCGTGAAAGGTTCTTCCACATTACCATCACATTCTTCTTTCAGAAACACAATACTCGAACCGCCTCGGAAAACAGATATACACTGGCTATACTTATCATATTTTCCGCACGGTACTATCACACGTCTGTATTTTACAAGCGAAGTCGCTTGCCAGAACCCGAATGCGTTAGATGTCATTGTCGGACACGAAGCGGGCTTCATAGTCAATGTCGCCAATCTCGTCAGATTTCCGAAAGCCATCTCTTCTATGGAGGTTACCGTTGAGGGTATCGTCACTGTCGTTAATGCACTGTCATTACAGAAAGCACGATTCGCTATCGTCGTTAAACCCTCATTCAATGTAATCTGCGCCAAATTGGCACACGAGCGGAAACAATGATGCTCCAACACTTTCATCGTTGCAGGCAACTCAAGCGAAGTAACCAGAGGAGCCTTCTCTTCAAACGCCCTCGCAACTACACGCGTTACCGAATACGTTTTATTACCATCTGTTACACTGGCGGGAATAACCAACGCCCCCTGTGGAGCCACAGAGCCTTTCTTTACACTCACCGTGCCATCACTCAGCACGGTATATTCCAGCGTATTCCCCATATACGTGTACTCGAATGAATATACGGGGAATGTCATCAGCAACAAACCTATCAGAACCAGACCTCTACAAAAACTCTTCCTAATCTTCATAAGTCTTTCACGTTATTGTTATTTTTTTGTTATTTATCCGCTTGTGCTTCTTTTACTACACAATGGGCGGCAAAGGTACAACTTGTTTGTGATATACGCAAATAAAAATTATCTTTTGTCAGTATTTGTGCCTGTTTGGATATGCTCAAAAGGCGTTAAAGGGGATGATACCCGAGGGACGACGCTACGATTGGGGGACGACGCGGCTCGCGTCGTTATGCGCCGCAGGCGCACTTCACCATTATCTTTCATAAGCGTTGCCAAAACAATAAATCCGGGCTATGATGCCATGATTGGGGGACGATTGGGAGACGATGTGTCCCGCGTCGTTATCGGCTCTGCCGAGGTAGGCATGCTCTGTTTTATTTTATGATTGTTTTGTGGCAATACGGCGTAGTCGGGGACGCGGATGCCTCGTCCGCGGGCAGTTTTTTACAAACAGAATGGATTTGCAGTGCTACTGGAGACGATGTGCCCCGCGTCGTTATCGGCTCTGCCGAGGTAGGTATGCTCTGTTTTGTTTTATGATTAATTAGTGGCAATACGGCGTAGCCGTCCGTTTATTCAAGTCCCGATACAGCCGAAATGTATTGTGTATGTGGGGGGGGGTCTGTTGTTGACACGCCCCCTGCCGTTATATTCGGACTCGCGTGCGCGATATTTTTTAAGGTTCTGCTTCTTAAACTGTTCTTCATTCCAAATCATACATAAATCCGTACATCGTAATTGTCAAATCGTAAATAAAATAGGTGGCACAATTTTTGTTACGTATCATCGGTACTAAATACAGGTAAAATATGCGTTTAATCAAGAACCCTTGGCAGGGCATCCCTGGCTACGACTGCTTCGGCTGCTGCCCCGACAACCCGATAGGTCTGCACATGCACTTCTACGAGGAGGGCGACGACGTGGTGTCGCTGTGGCACCCGAGTGAGAACTACCAGTCGTGGAAAAACACCCTGCACGGGGGTATTCAAGCCGTCCTGCTGGACGAGATATGCGGCTGGGTGGTCTTCCACAAGTTGCAACTCTCGGGCGTAACCGCCAAGATGGAGACCCGCTACCGCCACCCTGTCTCCACTCTGCAACCCTACATCGAGATGCGTGCGCGGCTGAAAGAGCAGCACCACAACATCGCCATCGTGGCGGGCGAGATTCGCGGCAGCGAGGGCGAACTGTTGGTGGAATGTACCTGCACCTACTTCACTTTCAACCCCGACAACAGCCCCTCGGAGGTCCCCTATATCCCCACCGAACTCATCGGCAACGAGGTCAGCAAGGAAGAGGTTGTACAGTCTATAAAGTAGGAAAAATACATCCCCATCGTCAAAAATGCCTGTCTCTTTCTTGGGTGAAGGATGTATATCATCATTGCTTATTAACTATTAACCATTACTTATTACTACTAATATCACACTCTTAACCCGACTCAAGGTCGGGTTAAGAGTGTGATATTAGTATGTGATTAGTATGAGATTAGTATGTGATTAAGCCGACTTTGTCGCGAGGATAGGGTCGTTTCCCCTTTGTTTTATTATATTACTGTCCGGTAAAAATGTTGTTGCAATGGTACACCGAATATTGATGTACTATTATTGACTTATATGTCTTCCATGTAGCCACGGAATGGCTCTAAAATGAGTGATTAAAGGGAAAAATCTATCTCTATCTACAGCAATCCGCAACTCGTGCTTCTTGCGTAGGGGGCTCGCTTTTGCAAAAATACATACCAATATGCCTTTTTATGGGCATTTGGAAGGGACTTTTCTTCTTTGGGCTGTGTTTACCGGACAGTAATAGTTTTATTACTGTTTTGATACGGCTGTTCGGTGAAAATGGTGCGCGATTTGTGTATGTGATAAAAAAGCAGTAACTTTGCAGCGACTTTGTGGTCATAAGAAATCGGAGTGCAATACGGCATTCCAAAAAAGTATCACGGGGTGCAAACGGCATCCCACAAACATAAATACATAATGAATATAGTAAGAAAGGAGATTACTCTCCCGGACGGTCGTGTCATCACGCTTGAGACCGGCAAACTTGCCAAACAAGCGGACGGCGCAGTGATGGCGACCATCGGCAACACTATGGTGCTTGCCACAGTATGCAGCGCGAAAGACGCTGTTCCCGGTACGGATTTCATGCCGCTGACCGTGGAGTACAAAGAGAAATTTGCCAGTGCAGGTCGTTTCCCGGGTGGTTTCACCCGTCGCGAGGGTAAGGCATCGGACTACGAAATCCTGATTGCCCGCCTGATTGACCGTGCATTGCGCCCGTTGTTCCCCGCTAATTATCACGCAGAGACGTTTGTGAACGTAACGATGTATTCGGCAGACGGTGTGGATATGCCGGAGTCGATTGCCGGTTTGGCAGCAGGTGCGGCATTGGCATGCTCGGACATACCTTTTGAGGGTCCCGTGTCGGAGGTGCGCGTAGCCCGCGTGGACGGCAAGATGGTCATCAACCCGACCTTTGAGCAGTGCGAGAAGGCTGACCTCGAACTGATGGTGGCTGCCACCTACGACAACATCATGATGGTGGAGGGCGAGATGAAAGAGGTGCCCGAATCAGTGATGCTGGAGGCTATCAAGGCGGCTCATGAGGCTATCAAGCCCGAGTGTCTGGCTATCAACGAGATGATGAAGGCTTACGGCAAGGAGACCAAGCGCGAGTACTGCCACGAGGTGAACGATGACGAGTTGAAGCAGGCTGTACATGATTATAGTTACGCACGCGCGTACGCACAGGCAACGGCTGCCGACACCGACAAGCACCACCGCGAGGAGATGTTCGCGCAGATTTGCGAGGACTTCAAGACCGACAAGGCTGACTATATGGCACAGCGTGCCGAGGCATTAGGCATTGATATAGAGGAAGTTGCAGCATTGGTGGAGCGTTACTACCACGATGTGGAGAAAGAGGCTATGCGCCGCGCCGTGCTTGACGAGGGCAAGCGTCTGGACGGCCGTAAGACCACCGACATCCGTCCTATCTGGTGCGAGGTAAGTCCATTGCCCGGACCTCACGGGTCTTCGATATTTACACGCGGTGAGACGCAGGCTCTGGCTACCGTTACACTGGGTACCAGCCGCGATGAGAAGTTGGTGGACGAGGCTCTGATACAGGGTACCGACCGCTTCCTGCTTCACTATAACTTCCCGCCGTTTGCAACAGGCGAGGCTAAGGCACAGCGTGGTATAGGCCGTCGTGAGATTGGGCATGGTAATCTGGCTTGCCGTGCGCTGAAGAATATGGTGCCTGCCGACTTCCCGTACTGCATCCGCGTAGTGAGTGATATTCTGGAGTCCAACGGTTCATCGTCGATGGCTACGGTTTGTGCCGGCACGCTGGCACTGATGGACGCCGGTGTGCCTATCAAGAAGCCCGTCAGTGGTATTGCGATGGGTATGATTTCGGAGTTGGTGGACGGCAAACTCAACTATAAGATACTGAGCGACATCCTCGGTGATGAGGACCACCTCGGTGATATGGACTTCAAGACCACGGGTACGCGCGACGGTCTGACCGCCTGCCAGATGGATATCAAGGTGGACGGTCTGAGTTACGAGGTGCTGGAAGCCGCTTTGGCACAGGCACATCAGGCACGTATGTATATCATGGACAAGTTGCTTGAGACGATGCCCGAACCGCGCAAAGACCTGAAGCCGCAGGCTCCGCGTATCGTGTCGTTCCTGATACCGAAGGATATGATTGGTGCTGTGATTGGTCCCGGCGGGAAGATAATACAAGGTATTCAGGCTGAGACAGGTGCTGTGGTGAGCATCGACGAGATAGAGGAAGGCGGCAAGGTAGAGGTAGCATCGAACAACAAAGAGGCTATGGACGCTGCTGTTGCCAAGATTAAGGCGATTGTGGCTCTGCCCGAGGTAGGAGAGGTATATGAGGCTACTGTGAAGTCGATTATGCCGTATGGCTGCTTCGTGGAGTTCATGCCGGGCAAGGAAGGTCTGCTCCATATCTCGGAGATTGATTGGAAACGCTACGACACCATGGAGCAAACGGGTATCCAGGAGGGCGACAAGATTATGATTAAGTTGATGGAGGTGGACGAGAAGACGGGCAAGTTCCGCCTGAGTGCCAAGGCACTGAAGGAGAAACCCGCTGACTATGTGGAGCCTGAGCGTCCTGCACGTGCACCCCGTGGCGACCGTGGAGCGCGTCCTGAGCGTCGTGGTCCCCGTCCGGAGCATCGCGATGAGCGTCCCCGCCGTGCCCCAGAAGCCGACGGTGCCCGCCTCGACCGCAGACACTAAGCAAAAGGAAACATTCTCCTGCTGTTAACCGATAACTCTTGTCGGATAGTGGCAATGGGAATGGAAACAAAAGAGAGACTGTCTATAAGCGTAGGCAGTCTCTTTGTTGTGTGTAACTTTGTCCATAAGGCGAATAGCTATAGAGTGGGGTGCTGTTTTGATACATAGACTTGACAATTTGAGAAATACAGGCGGAAAATACGCGGAGTTTTAGGCTGAATCATTTATTTTTCCTAACTTTGCAGACAAATTGGGAGGTGTGCGGTCGGGGTATCCGAGGCGAGGAATTGGGGACAGGGAAGGAAGAAATCAAGGTATTAGTTTAATATATAAATTGTTAGGTTATGACAATGTTGAAGAGTCCGCTACAAGTGGCACGCGCTTCGTATCAGCCGAAGATGCCTGCTGCTTTGCGCGGTCATGTGCGCCTCACCGAAGGCGAAAAGACACAATCCGTGGCTGACCATGCCGAGATTGAGAAACTGTTCCCCAACACCTACGGCATGCCCGTGATTGAATTCACCCAAGGCAAGGCGGGCGACATCGAGAACCTGCCTATGAATGTGGGCGTCATCCTGTCGGGCGGGCAAGCCCCCGGCGGACACAACGTGATTTGCGGTATGTTCGATGCCCTCAAACGCCTCAATCCCGAGAGCAAACTCTACGGTTTCTTGGGCGGTCCGAGCGGTCTGATAGAGGGCAAATACACACTTCTGACCAAAGAGGTGATTGACGAGTACCGAAACACGGGCGGCTTCGACATCATCGGTTCGGGGCGTACCAAGTTGGAAGAGACGTGGCAGTTCGACAACGGTATCGAGGTCTGCAACAAGTTGGGTATCAAGGCTATCGTCATCATTGGCGGCGACGACTCCAACACCAACGCCTGCGTCCTCGCCGAGTACTACCTGCAGAAGAAATGCGGCATTCAGGTCATCGGCTGCCCCAAGACTATTGATGGCGACCTCAAGAACAAGATGATTGAGACCTCTTTCGGCTTCGACACCGCATGCAAGGTCTATTCCGAGTTGATTGGCAACATACAGCGCGACGCCAATTCCGCCAAGAAATACTGGCACTTCATCCGCCTTATGGGACGCTCCGCCAGCCATATCGCCCTCGAGTGCGCACTCCAGAGCCAACCGAATATCTGCCTCATCTCCGAGGAAGTGGAAGCCAAGAACATGACCCTCAACGACGTCGTAGAGCAGATTGTGGAGGTCATCGTGGACCGTGCGAATGCAGGTCTCAACTTCGGCAGTATCCTTATTCCTGAGGGGCTCATCGAGTTCATTCCCGCTATGCGCGTGCTTATTCAGGAACTCAACGACATGCTCGCACAGAACGAGGACTTCGCTTCTCTCGAAGGCGACGATGCCAAGCGTGAGTACGTCAAGTCCATGCTTTCGCCCGCGTCGTGCGAACTCTACCGCTCGCTGCCGAAAGGTATCGCGCGTCAGTTGACCCTCGACCGCGACCCTCACGGCAACGTGCTTGTCAGCCAAATCGAGACGGAGAAACTGCTCATCGAGATGGTAGGCAAACGCCTTGCACAACTCAAAGCCGCAGGCGTGTACAAAGGCAAGTTCGCTGCCCTCAACCACTTCTTCGGCTACGAGGGTCGTTGCGCTATCCCCAGCAACTTCGATGCCGACTACTGCTACAGCCTTGGCGTGACGGCTGCGCACCTCATCGCTGCCGGCAAGACGGGCTATATGTCCATCGTCCGCAACCTCACCAAGCCTGCTGCCGAGTGGATAGCAGGCGGTGTGCCTATCACCATGATGATGAACATGGAACGCCGCAACGGCAAGATGAAGCCCGTCATCCAAAAGGCTCTCGTGGACCTCAACGGCAAGCCCTTCAAGTACTTTGCCGCACATCGCGCTGAGTGGGCTGACCCCAACCTCAGTTACATCTACCCGGGTCCTATCCAGTACTACGGCCCCTCCGAAGTATGCGACCAACCTACCCGCACGCTCATGCTTGAGCACAAGGAATGACCCGCGCCGGATTGTTGATTATCAACCTGTTATTGTTTGGTTCGAGTGTCTGCCTTGCGCAGTACTCGGACCAACAATTGTATCGTGCCTACCTCCAGCGCGATATGCATATCTGGGAGGCATATCTTGCCGATACTGATTTCGCCCAAGCCCCTCTTGACGAGCAACTGCGCTACCTCAACTACCAATACGGCTATGTGGCGTATGCCATCAGCATCAACCACGACAACGCCCGCCAACTGCTCACCGACTACGAGGCAAACCTTGAGGCACTTCGTCCCCGACTCCCCGAAGCCACCTACTTGGCATATAAGGCGGGGGCAAGCAGTTATGAGTTGTCGCTAAACCATTGGTTGTTTGGCAAGTATGGAAAACAAATCTACTCCGAGGTGAACCGTGCCCTGTCTGCCGACCCTGACAACCCTCTCGCACAGACTATGAAAGGCAACGTGGAGTTCTACAGTCCGATGGGCAGCAAACACGAAGCCCTCAAGCACTATGAGAAAGCCGACAGCCTATATCGCGCACAAGGCGTATCGCCCTGGCTGTGGAACGTGCGGGCGATGCAATTCACTCTGGTTCAATGTATTGACAAGACGCAAAGCCGAGAGGCGGCTACCGAAAAAAGTCGTGATATATTAGCAGAAGAGCCTGATTTCCGTACACTCAAGGAATTGTATGCACAAGAGTAGGATTCGTGAATGACAACGCGAACTGCGCTGCCAAGAGACTTACCCCAACACTACTTCAAAGGAGAGACTTATTATAACGATGACGACGCGAGCCGCGTCGTCCCCCGATTCCCCCCTAACCGCTCTATAATGAAAAGCGGTCCGGCATCCCTGCCAAACCGCTCCTTCTAACCATTTTCAAAATCCTATTCGTAGATAGAGAGCCTATCCACTTTATTTGTATGCCCAAATTACTTTCTAAATATGTTCTATCGGAGAGAAATATCTTCTCTGTTAGAATTTGTGGCGTATCCTATTAGAATTTGTAGCGTACGCCAAGGGTGATACCGGTATAGAGACCATAGCCGTAGAAGCCGGCTCCACCGTTGCCGAACCATGCGCCGATGTTAGGGCGATAGTCGAACGACAACTCCAGCGGGAACCAGAAATCATAAGCCACACCGCAGTGACCTACCACACCTGCATAACCCGTACCTCCCCACCAGAAACCTGCGCCACCACCGACGCCAAGGCACCAGTTCCACTCACCTTTGTTGTTCCAAGGGATAGAAGTGTTGAAGGGGTTAATCCAATCGTAGGTACAAGTAGCACCAATACCCCAAGCAAATCCGGGGAACTCAACTGCCAAGTCAATCATGTTGGCTGCACCCAAGTTGTGTTGGTAAGAAACGGACAGACCATAACCGAGGTTAGCACCGATTGCACGTGGTTGTGCAACTGCTGTTGCTACGCCGAGAACTGCCATAACAGCAACTAAAAAGAGACTTTTCTTCATAATACTATTACTTTAATTAATTAAAACTTTTATTCTTTGCTTGTTGTATCAACTGTGGCTCTACTTGTGGGGATAAGCCACACGAAAATATCGCACAAAGGTACAATATATTTGGAATATGTGCAAGGAAATGGGAACTTTTCCTTGTTTTTGTGGTATGCGGGAAGGATACTTTGATGATGCGAGCCGATAAGGAGTTCTGCTCAAGCCACAGAGATTTGCCTCCAACCTCTAACTGCGCCGTTGGCGCATAACGACGCGAGCCGCGTCGTCTCCCATGCGTAGCACTATTTGACCTCGTTGAGGAGGGGGAGGTCGGCAAAGAAGTCGCGGATGTTCTGCAGAGTGGTGGTGGCAATGTTCGTCAGCGCTTCGCGCGTGAAGAACGCCTGGTGGGACGTGAGCAGCACATTGTTAAAGGAGAGCAGGCGTGCGAGTACGTCGTCCTCGATGATGGCATCGGAGACATCCTCGTAGAAGTAGCCGCCCTCTTCTTCATAGACATCGAGACCGGCAGAGCCGACATGGCGCGACTTGAGCCCATCGATGAGGGCTTCGGTGTCGATGAGTCCGCCACGACCGGTGTTGATAATCATCACCCCTTGCTTCATCTTGGCGATGGCTTCGGCGTTGATAAGGTGGTGGTTGTCCTTGGTGAGCGGGCAGTGCAGCGAGATGATGTCCGATTCGCGCAGAAGGGTGTCGAGGGGGACATACTCCATGTGGTTTTTGGCTGCGAAACCGTGGTCGGGATAGAGGTCGTTGCCGAGGATACGCATGCCGAAGCCTTGCAGGATTTCGATGAGGACCTTGGCTATTTTGCCCGTTCCGATGATGCCAATGGTCTTGCCATAGAGGTCAAAGCCCATGAGACCCTGCAGGGAGAAGTTGCCGTCGCGTGTGCGCGTGGCCGCCCGTGGAAGGTGTCGGTTGAGGGCAAGGATAAGTCCAAGTGTGAACTCGGCAATAGCATGGGGCGAGTATGCGGGTACGCGGACTACACGGATGCCCGCTTGGGCTGCGGCGGCGAGGTCCACGTTGTTGAAGCCCGCACAGCGTAGGGCAATGAGACGGACTCCGAGCCGTCCCATCTCGGTCAGGACATCGGCCGTGAGGATGTCGTTGACAAAGCAGCAGACGACCTCGGCTCCCTGCACGAGGAGGACGTTGTCCATGTTGGGATGGGCTTTGTAGTATTTGATTTCAAAGCCGTAAAGGGGTTTGCCCTGTTCGTCGAGGAGGGCGTTGACGGTGTCGAAGACTTGTTGGTCGTACTTTTTAGTACCAAAGAAGGCTATACGTTTCATAGATTCTATATGCTTATGTCTTATTTTTTCTAATCATTCTTATCTTGACGACGCGAGCCGCGTCGTCCCCCATGCACTGCATCGTCCCCGATTATCCTCCCGCTATCCACTCGTTATCCACTCGTTAATCACATACTAATCACATACTAATCACATACTAATCTCATACTAATCACATACTAATCTCATACACTTAACCCGATGAAGACCCGAAGACCTCCCAAAAGACTCCCACAAAAGACCTCCCCAACCCCTCCAAGGAAGGGGCTCAATAGAGAAAGGTAAGATAGTACCATTGAGGTTCATAGTATGGTAAATAATGGCGACAAAGATAATGACTTTTGCTGAAATGCGCAAATTACAATAGCGGATTTGCGTATATGAAGAAAGATTTGTACCTTTGCAAACCATTTATTTTGAGCCGATTATGGACCGATATACGTTTGCGAAGATAGCGCGGTTTGTGCTGCACCTGCATTATAAGGTGGAGACGGAGGGTATGGAATGTATGCGGGACGGGCGTGTGCATCTGGTGCTGCCCAATCACCCTGCGTTCATTGACCCGCTGATACTGTTTTCGGAGTGCGGTGAGGTGCCTTTGCGTCCGATGGTGGACGAGCGGTTTTTTCGTAAAGCATTGTTTCGCAAAGTGTTAGGTATGGCGGACGCTATCGTGGTTCCCGACCTTGAGAAGACGCGCGACCGCGAACACGGGGCTGAACAGGCTATGCGGCTGACGAGTATTGCGGTGGAGAGTTTGGCGGCGGGAAAGGAGATTGCATTCTATCCGTCGGGGCACGTGAAGTTGGTGGACAGAGAGGTGATAGGCAACCGCCGTCTGGCCTACGAGGTGTGCCGGCAACTGCCTGATGGTGTGGAGGTTGTGATGGTGCGGACACGCGGTTTGGAACAGAGCCACTGGAGTAAGTTGAAGCCGAAGAATATCCGCCTCAGGAGAACGGTGCGGATGCATTTTGAGGTGATGACGGAGGAGGTGAAGGCGTGGGCAGAGACGTGCAACAGGCGGGAGTTTAATGAGCACCTCGAAGAGTGGTACAACGCGGGGAATTAAAAATTAAGAATGAAGAATTAAAAATGGCATGATATTCTCGGGTAACCGAGGATGATAGAGTAATTATTAATCATTAAAGCCTTAGTTATGAATAAGTTAGGATTATTAGGATGGTGCCTCGCGATAGTTGGTGCGGGTACGATGGTGGCAGCCGAGAGACTGCAAGTGGACACGTTGGAGCATTGCCTGCGGGTGAGCGATGAGAGCCATGCGGTGTATGTGTATCATGGTGTGCCGTATGCTCATGCGGAGCGTTTTCGTGCGCCCGAATTGGTGGAGGGTATAGACGAAAAGGACAGTTATACACACAGTTATCTGACTTGTTACCAAAGACTTAACATTGCCGACCCCGCCATTCAGTACGGGGAGTCGCACGTGGTAGTGGAAGCCGATGAGGAGTCGCCGATGACGGAGGACTGCTTGGTGCTGACGGTCAATTCGCCATATCCTTTGGACGGGGCTCGGAGTGCGGAACTGCCTGTGTTGGTGTATATTCACGGCGGGAACTACTATGCGGGCGGTGGCGAGAAGGTGAACACCCAGTTGGCGGAGTTTGCGCTGCGAGAGCAGGTGGTGACGGTTACGGTGACGTATCGTTTGGGCGTGTTCGGGTATATGTATCAGCCTGATTCTGCGTCCGTTAACCTCGGTTTGCAGGACCAACTGACGGCATTGCGCTGGGTGAATGAGAACATTGGTCGCTTTGGGGGTGATGCGGGAAATATCACGTTGGCGGGTCAGTCGGCAGGTGCCCAGAGTGTGGTGTATTGCTTGGCAGATACGACCCGTGTGCCGATACGCAGGGCGATAGTGTTTTCTGCGCCGATGGGACTGACGACAGGGCGTTGTATTGCTACGCAAAGGACGGAGTATATACGTAAGTACCTGAATAAAAGAGGATTGAACGCATGGACCTGCCCTGCGGATTCGTTGTTGGCGGCTCAGTTGGCATATATGGATTCGCACCCGCAGCAGTGGCACGCGTTGCCGTTTTCGCCGACAGACTTGCCGCAGATGCCGAAGTACGGAGCGCGTGTGCATTGGCCGGAACAGGTGGTGGTGAGTGCGCAGGCGCAGGACGGGAGTATGTTCGGTCCGAAAGTGGCGTGGGGATTTGTGACGCGGAACGTGTTTATCAACCCCGCGAAACGTTATGTGCGTTACCTGCAGAAACAGGGTGTGGACGCGCAATATAACCTGTACACGTGGCAGCCGCGGGGCTCGCGTCTGCAGGCGGCGCATTGTGCGGAGTTGCCGCTGATATTAGACGGTGTGGATGAGTTTTGGATTGGTTCGTGGATAATGGGCGATGTGACGCGTGAGGAGTTGCAGCCGCTGCGCGACAAGGCGATGGACGATATAGCAGAGTTTATGAGGACGGGGGTGTGGTGAGCATCCTTGGTTCCTCCAAAAGAGAGGGGGCTGCGGTTAGAATCCGTAAGTGCTTGCAAAAGAGAGGATTGGCAACTGCCGGTCCTCTTTCTTTGTACCTGTTTCATTTTTGACCTCTACGCCCCAGTTTTTCTATGCGCTGTTATGCCAACAGAAATGGAAAACAAAAGGACTGCTCACAAACAATGTAAGCAATCCTTCGGTGTAGCGGGGCCCGGGATTGAACCGGGGACCTCATGATTATGAATCATGCGCTCTAACCAGCTGAGCTACCCCGCCATCGTCATTAACGCAGTGCATAAACAAAGCCTCTCTTGACGAAAGCGGCTGCAAAGGTACAACAAAAAAATGAGATAGCCAAAAAGTTACCTCATTTTTTTCTCGACACAACGTGAATTATGCGATTTTTTCATGTACTATCCGGTTGTGCTGCCCGATAATGTTTTTAGTGGAGGTGTATGGTGTGTCTCATAGAGGCATTGCGTGCGAATTAAAATGCAACTTTTGTTAAAACTACCGTTTTTGGAAAAGTGTAGGGAAAGTGGCGAAAAAATGAAGATTTTTTGGCATTGAGCATCAGTTAGTTACAAGCCTAAAATGCAAAATGCACGTTTTTGGCGAAAAAACGAAAATAAATTTGGATTTCAGACGATTTTGTATTATCTTTGTACTCTAAATTGAGAAGCGTATGTATATAGTGTTGACGATTTTGTTGATAGTGTTTGGCGTGGTGCTGATAGTGGCGGAGTTGTTTCTGCTGCCGGGGTTCGGCATAGCGGGTGTGTGCGGATTGGCAAGCCTGGCGGGTAGCGTGGTGGTGGCATACCTGAAGTTGGCACCCGTGTATCCGTGGGCAGGGCACGTGACCTTGGCGGCGTGCATCGTGCTGACGGCGGTGGCTGTATATGCCTTTATCAAAAGCCACGCCATTGAAAAGATGGCGTTGGACACGACAATAGACTCGAAAGTGGAGTTGGCAGAGCCGGGGAAAAAGATTGAGGAACTGGAAAAAGCGGCGAAAGAAATGGGGGCGGCGGAACAGGGAAACGCCACAAAACAGGGGGATGAACATTAATATTATCGTGTAATTGACCATGAATTTTTGCGGAAATGAACACGAATTGCCGTATAATTAACCATTAATTTCCAGAAAATTTTCAGGAAAATGAACATTAATTACCGTGTAATTAGCCATTAATTTTCAGGGAAATAAACATTAATTGCTTTACCTTTGCAGCGTGAAAGGAGAAGTATCAAAAATTAAGATGAGGAGTCAATAAGAATATGAGGATAAAGATGTCGCAAGGATGTCTTTTTTGTCGGAAGACTTGCAGGAAAAAGCGTTAATTTGTACCTTTGTTGTAAAAAGGAGAATTAACCTCCGGAAGGTTACAC
>CAKVBV010000034.1 GCA_934725535.1 uncultured Bacteroidales bacterium
TTCAACCCCGAAAGATTGCTTCTTCAATTATTTTCCCTAACTTTGCACAAAATTGCATTTGTTATTGGACAGTACAGTGTAAACGCTGTCGTTCAACGCAAATTCTACATATCATATCCCACAGAAATAAACCGGCGCAAAGCATCATTCCTCTCATAGAGCAAATTCCAAGAAGAGATAGTCCTACTATTTTTAGGCTGATATTATCGGAAAGTATCCCGTGTATGGCAACTGAGGCAAAACATAAAACAAAAATCTCGGGACCTATGTACATTAGTTGCGTGAATACTGTAGGGTCTGCAAAAATCAACAGATAGGCGGCAAGAGCATAGTATCTGTTTGAGAAATAATGGTTTACTATAAGGAATAATTCGTAGTAAAATAACGTCAGTTCGATATTATTTTAAGTATGGAATTTATGGCTAATTTGCGATAATACGGCGTAGCCGTCCGTTCAAAAGAACCTCGATAATGCCAATTCATATTTATTATCTGTTATGGTTACTATGTTGTTTAATAATAGTTGTTGTCGGTTGTTGACCGACAAAGTATCCTTCTGTCGTTATATCGAACTCACGTTAACCATTACTTATTACTACTCTTAACTCGACTCCATGTCGAGTTAAGAGTATGACATTAGTATGTGATTAGTATGTGATTAGTATGTGATTAGTATGTGATTAAGCCGTCGATACCGCGAGTATATCGTACAAATCGGACAGGCATTTGCGTATCTCCTCCTTTTTGTTTACCTTTGTAGGCGATTTGTGTTTTTGAGAAAACAATTGGCAGAATAAAACAACAATAAGAGTATATGATAAATTCGCAAGACATCAAGAACGGCGTATGTATCCGTATGGACGGCCGTTTGTATTTCGTGATTGAGTTCCTGCACGTAAAGCCGGGGAAAGGTAACACCATTATGCGTGTTAAATTCAAAGATGTAGTCGATGGTCGCGTGTTGGAGCGCCGCTTCAATATCGGCGAGAAGTTGGAAGACGTGCGCGTGGAGCGCCGCCCCTACCAGTACCTCTACAAAGAGGGTGAGGAGTACATCTTCATGAACCAAGAGACCTACGAGCAAGTGCCTATCGCTCACGACCTTATCACAGGTGTGGACTTCCTGAAAGAAGGCTTTGTATGCGACGTTGTTTCCGACGCATCCACCGACACCATCCTGTTTGCCGAACTGCCGACCAAGGTTGAGTTGACGGTGGCTTACACGGAGCCCGGTCTGAAGGGTGACACCGCTACCAACACCCTCAAGCCTGCCAAACTGGAGACCGGCGCAGAGATTCGCGTGCCGTTGTTCATCAACGAGGGCGAGGTTATCCGCGTGGATACACGCGACGGCAGTTACTGCGAGCGCGTCCGCTAAGCATTGCTGCACGACGATTAACGACTTCACGAGGTTGCCTAACGCGATGTTAGACAACCTCGCGTGCCACAATATGGGCACGAAATAAACATTAATTACCACGAATTAACCATTAATTTCGTGGTGTGGTGAGGAGGAGGGGCTGCCACAGACAACAACTGACCAACAACCAAGTGACTACAATAGAGGTTTAATAAAACGAGATGAAACATTAATTACCACGAATTAACCATTAATTTCGTAGTATTGTGAGCGGTTGGGTCAGCAACTGACAGATGATAAGAACAACGGCGGGAGAAGGAAACCCATGAAGATTTGTGATGAGAAAATAGAGTTGCCCGTGCTGCACCTCGTGGGCGAGGAGGCGGACAAGTTGGGCTTGGAGTGCTACGTGATAGGCGGTTGGGTGAGGGACCTCTTTCTCCACCGCCCGAGTACCGACATCGATGTGGTGGTGGTCGGCAGCGGTATCACGTTGGCTGAGGCGGTGGCAAAGCGTCTCGGACGAGGGGCGCACCTGAGTGTCTTCCGCACTTACGGCACCGCACAGGTGAAGAAAGGCGACACCGAACTGGAGTTCGTGGGAGCCCGTCGCGAGAGTTACCAACACGACTCGCGCAACCCGCACGTGGAAGACGGCACCCTTGAGGACGACCAGAACCGCCGCGACTTCACCATCAACGCGATGGCAATATGCCTCAACCACGACCGTTACGGCGAGTTGCTGGACCCTTTCGGAGGTATTCACGACCTCAACGAGTGCACCATCCGCACCCCTCTCGACCCCGACATCACCTTCTCCGACGACCCCCTGCGTATGATGCGCGCCATACGCTTTGCCACGCAGTTGGGCTTCTACCTCGACCGCGAGACCTTCGACGCCATCGAGCGCAACCGAGACCGCATCAAAATCATCACCCGCGAGCGCATAGCGGACGAACTGAACAAGATAATGCTCTCACGACGCCCGTCCGTGGGGTGGATTCTATTGGACAAGACGGGACTCTTGCCGCTCATCTGCCCCGAGGTGGCTGCCCTGAAAGGCGTGGAGACCAAGGAGGGAAAGGGACACAAAGACGTATTCCTGCACACGCTGCAAGTGGTTGATAACCTGTCGGCTAAGTCCGATAACCTGTGGTTGCGCTGGGCTGCCCTCTTCCATGACATCGGCAAACCGAAATCCAAAGCGTGGGACCCGCAGGCGGGATGGACATTCCGCAACCACAACTACATAGGCGCGAAGATGATTCCGCGTATCTTCAAAGCGATGAAACTGCCGCAAAACGAGAAGATGGACTACGTGATGAAGATGGTGGACCTGCACATGCGCCCTATCAACCTGATAGAAGACACCGTCACCGACTCTGCCGTGCGCAGGCTGTTGTTTGAGGCAGGCGATGACATCGACGACCTGATGCTGCTCTGCGACGCTGACATCACCTCACGCAACGAGGAGAAAGTGAAGCGGTTCCACAACAACTACCAACTCGTGCGCCGGAAGATGGTGGAGTTGGAAGAGCGGGACCGCATACGCAACTTCCAACCACCTGTGCGGGGCGAGGAAATCATGTCGCTCCTCCACTTGGAGCCCTGCGCACGCGTGGGCGAACTGAAAAGTGCCATCAAGGACGCCATACTCGACGGAATCATACCCAACGAGTACGAGGCAGCCAAAGCATATCTGATGAAAATAGCCAACAACGGGGACACGACAAGCCCCCATGACGAGAAATAGACAATGAAAAAGTATGACTTTCTGATTATCGGCGGCGGTGTTGCCGGTATGAGTTTCGCACTCAAAGTGGCACGCGCACAGAAGTACCGCATTGCGCTCTGCTGCAAGACCACGCTCGAAGAGACCAACACCTCGAAGGCACAAGGCGGCATCGCCAGTGTGACCAACCTGCTGGTGGACGACTTCGAGAAGCATATCCACGACACTATGGTGGCGGGTGACTGGCTCAGCGACCCCGCTGCCGTAGAGCAAGTGGTACGCAACGCGCCCAAACAGATAGAGGAACTGGTACACTGGGGCGTGAACTTCGACAAGAAACCCGACGGCGAGTATGACCTTCATCGCGAGGGCGGGCACTCCGAGTTCCGCATTCTCCACCACGCTGACGACACGGGAGCCGAGATACAACGCGGACTCATGGCAGCCGTGCGCGCGAATCCGTATATAGATGTGCTGGAGAACCACTTTGCCGTGGAGATAATCACCCAGCACCACTTGGGCGTGCGCGTCACCCGCCGTACACCCGACATAGAGTGCTACGGAGCCTATATCCTCGACCCCAACAGCGGCAAGATAGAGACCTACCTGAGCCGCATCACCCTCATGGCAACTGGTGGCACGGGGGCTGTCTATGCCACCACCACCAATCCCAATATCGCTACGGGCGACGGCATAGCCATGGTCTATCGTGCCAAGGGGCAGGTGAAGGACATGGAGTTCGTCCAGTTCCACCCCACCGCACTCTTCCACCCTGGCGAGACGCACCCTGCCTACCTCATCACCGAGGCGATGCGCGGGTACGGAGGTATATTGCGACTGCCTGACGGTGAGGAGTTTATGCAGAAATACGACCCTCGTCTGTCGCTTGCACCGCGCGACATCGTGGCACGTGCTATCGACAACGAGATGAAGATACACGGACTCGACCACGTCTGCCTTGACGTGACCCACAAAGACCCCGAGGAGACCAAACACCACTTCCCGAATATCTATGCCAAGTGCCTGAGCATCGGCATTGACATCACCAAGGACTATATTCCCGTTGCGCCATGCGCCCACTATATGTGCGGTGGTATCAAGGTGAACTTGGACGCGCAGTCCTCTATCCAACGCCTGTATGCCGTGGGCGAATGTAGTTGCACAGGTCTGCATGGCGGCAACCGTCTGGCGAGCAACTCCCTCATCGAAGCGGTGGTATATGCCGACGCGGCAGCACGCCACAGCCTGAGCGTGATAGAGAACTACGACTTCAACGAGCGGGTGCCCGATTGGAACGACGAGGGCACCATGACCAACGAGGAGCACGTCCTCATATCGCAGGACATGCGCGAGGTGGGGCAGGTGATGTCCACCTACGTGGGTATCGTGCGCAGCAACCTGCGCTTGCGCCGTGCTTGGGAGCGACTCGACCTGCTCTACGAGGAGACCGAAGACCTCTTCAAGCGCGTCAAAGCCACACGCGAGATATGCGAACTGCGCAACATGATTAACGTCGGCTACCTCATCACGCGGCAAGCCTTGGAGCGCAAAGAGTCGCGCGGGCTGCACTACACCATCGATTACCCAAAGAACCCCAATAACAACACACAGGAAGTATGGTAAACTACGCTATCGCCAATGCCTCGATAGTCCCCGTGCGGCGGGAGCCTGCCGAGGAGAGTGAACAACTCACCCAACTGCTGTTGGGCGAACAATGCACGGTGCTCGACCGTCTGCCGCGATGGACCAAGGTACACTCCTTGCTCGACGGGCAAGAAGGCTGGGTGGACTTCAAGATGGTCACCCTCGTGGAGCAACTGCCTGAGTACAACCACCCCACGGCTGTCGTCACAGAGCCTTACACCTTGGCGGTATCTTGCGACAGCCCCAGAGTGCGCATACCGCTGACCATGGGCACACGCCTGTTCAACTATCACGACGGCTTCTTCTCAGTGCTGGACAAGCAGTACGAACTCTTGCCGCAACACGCAGCCGCGCGACCCCTGCCCTTTGAGTTGGAGAAGATAGAGCAGGTGCTGATGTCGCTGCAAGGTACCCCGTATCTCTGGGGAGGCAAAGGTGCATTGGGCATCGACTGTTCGGGCTTCACACAAGTGTTCTACGCGCTGTTCGGCGTATCGCTGCTACGCAATGCACGCGAGCAAATCACACAGGGCGAGACCGTTCCCGCATTGGCTGACGCACGTCTCGGCGACTTGGCGTTCTTCGACCACGCTGACCGCGACCCGCAACAGACCGCCGTCTCCCATGTCGGCATACTGCTTGATCCCGCGCATATCATGCACTGCTCCGGCTGTGTCCACATCGACACCATCACCCCCGACGGCATTCACCTCCCCGATGGCACCCTCACCCACCACATGGTCGCCATCCGCCGCTATGTAAATACCAAATAGTATTGCAAATAATGTCTGCTAATCACCACATAATCATACTCCTATGTGTCTTGTTGGCTGTCGGTGGCTGCTCCTCTTTCAGCAAACGGACCAACGGCGTTATTGCTGAATACGATGGGCAAACACTCACGCAGTCCGACATTCGTTACATCACGGCAGGGCTGTCCTCCGAGGATAGTGCCCGTGTTGCCGACGCTTATATCCGCCAATGGGCTACCGCCCTCATCGAGTACAACACGGCTAAAGACATCCCCAACAAGGACATCGAGAACCTCGTGGAGGACTATCGCCACTCGCTCTACATACACGACTACGAAGAGCGGCTTATAGCGCAACGTATGCCCAAGCAGGTGGAAGACACCCTTGTAGAGCAGTTCTACAGCACCCATACGCAGCACTTCATACTTCGCGAGACCATTCTGCGAGGTGTGCTGGTGGTGATTCCCAATGGTGCCCCCGATATGGACAAACTCAGGCAGTGGCTGCAAGCACCCGCCGAGGAAGAGAATATCGAACTCATCGAGAAGTACGCCTACCAATATGCCGTTGGCTACGAACTCTTCCTCGACGAATGGAAGACCGCCAACCAAATCCTGATACGTATGCCACTCACCAACGACGATTTCATCAAGCAACTGGGACGTAAGAAGCAAATAGAATTGCAGGACACCACCAATACCTATCTCCTGCAAGTAACGGATGTTCACACCATCGGCGAACCGATGCCCATAGAGTATGCCGCACCCGAAATCGAAAAAATTATCCTCAACCAACGGCAGGTCGAGTTCTTACAACATGAGCGGGATGCTCTTTATAATCAAGCCATACACGACCACAAATTAAAGTTCTATGATTGTAAATAGTTGTATGCCTTTACACCCACTTCTATGTCAGTTCGAGTAGAACATCTCAATAAGCACATCGGCAGGCAGCATGTGCTATCCGACATCAATCTCACTATCCGTGATGGTGAGGTCGTTGGGCTGCTGGGTCCCAACGGTGCGGGCAAGTCCACTCTCATGAAAATCCTCGTCGGCGTATGGGATGCTGACCGCCCGAACAAGCCCCGCAAACCCGTTGCGCCGACCGCTCCCCCCCCTCTCGAAGTCCCCGCCACAATCGGCTACCTACCCGAGCAGAACCCGCTCTATGACGAGATGTACGTGCGCGAATACCTTCTGTTCTTCGTGCG
Source organism: uncultured Bacteroidales bacterium (assembly GCA_934725535.1). Lineage (GTDB taxonomy): Bacteria > Bacteroidota > Bacteroidia > Bacteroidales > Paludibacteraceae > Colicola. Next base: position 6,702 of record CAKVBV010000034.1, read on the forward strand.
CCTGCGTATGCCGTCCCTGCGCGGAAAAGCCCAAACGGACTGCGTGGAGCAACTCGTCACCCGCGTGGGACTCACCCCCGAAGCCAACAAACGCATCGGCGAACTCTCCAAGGGCTACCGGCAGCGTGTCGGGCTGGCACAGGCACTCATCGGCGACCCCGAACTGTTGATTCTCGACGAGCCCACCACAGGTCTCGACCCCAATCAGTTGGAGGATATACGCACCCTCATACGCACTGCCGGCACCAACCGCATGGTCATACTCTCCACACACATACTCCAAGAGGTCGCCGAGATGTGCAGTCGCGTCATCATCATCGACCACGGCTGCATACGTGCCGACCGCCTTATGGCGGACATCGGCGGCGTAAAGCAATTAGAAGAACTATTCAGAGACGTAACTACATGACAGACAACGATTTCGATATACGCGAGCAGATGACGGAGAAGGAGCAGGACAACGCACTCCGCCCCCTCCGTTTTGCCGATTTTGCGGGACAATCCAAGATAGTTAGCAATCTGCGTATCTTTGTGCAGGCGGCACGTCTTCGGCACGAAAGCCTGGACCACGTACTCCTTTTCGGACCTCCGGGGCTGGGAAAAACCACCCTCAGCAACATCATTGCCAACGAGTTGGGCGTGGGGTTCAAAATCACTTCCGGTCCTGTGCTCGACAAACCCGGCGACCTTGCGGGACTCCTCACCTCCCTCGACGAGAACGATGTCCTTTTCATTGACGAGATACACCGACTCTCCCCCATTGTCGAGGAGTACCTGTACTCTGCCATGGAGGACTACCGTATTGATATTATGATAGACAAAGGACCGTCGGCGCGCACCATTCAGATTGACCTCAACCATTTCACGCTCATCGGTGCCACCACCCGTAGCGGTCTGCTGACCAGCCCCTTGCGTGCCCGTTTCGGCATCAACTGCCACCTCGAATACTACGATGCCGACATTCTCGCGGGTATCGTAACACGTAGTGCCCGACTTCTCGGCATCTCTATCGACAGCCATGCCGCAGGCGAGATTGCCCGTCGCAGCCGTGGTACGCCGCGTATCGCCAATGCTCTCCTGCGCCGTGTGCGGGACTTCGCGCAGGTCAAAGGCAACGGCAGCATAGACCTTGACATTGCACAATATGCCCTCGAGGCACTCAATATCGACACTTTCGGACTCGATGAGATAGACAACAAACTTCTTAATACCATCATCGACAAGTTCCGTGGCGGACCTGTCGGGCTCAATACCATTGCCACGGCGATGGGTGAAGACCCGGGTACCATAGAGGATGTCTATGAACCCTATCTTATTAAGGAGGGCTTCATCAAGCGTACCCCTCGTGGTCGCGAAACCACCGAACTCGCTTACCGCCACCTCGGCAAAACCCCATACTCCCCATCCGACCAGCCCTCGCTATTCTGAGAGTATGGACGGTGCTATGTTGGGGGACGACGCGGCTCGCGTCGTCGTACGCAGGGGACGCGGATGCTCCGTCCGCGGTTCATAAGTCTTTTATAAATGTACAAAGCAGTATTTATAGATTGGGATGACACCATTGGTGACTTTGCACAAGCCGCCAAAATCTCCTTACAAGAGATGTACACCAAGTACCATCTCTCCGAATTTTTTGCCTCATTCGATGACTTCTTCTCCCTCTACCATCCCCACAATATCGAACTGTGGCACCGCTACGGTGAGGACGAAGTCACCAAAGACTTCCTGCGTATTGACCGTTTCCTATGGCCTCTCGTACAAGCCCTTGGCGGCAGCCCTGTGCTTATGCAGTCCCGCCCGTTGCAGGACCTTGCCCGCCGCATGAGCGACGATTTCCTTATCCTCACCACACAGCATTTCGCCCTTCTCCCCGACGCAGAGGAGATGGTGCGCTATCTTGCCGCCCGTTATCCGCTGACCATCGTCAGCAACGGCTTTATCGAAGTGCAATACGAGAAGATTGCCCGCAGTGGCTTGCAGGATTTGTTCACCCACATCGTCTTGAGTGAAGAGGTAGGCTGCCAGAAGCCCAACCCGCACATCTACGAAGTCGCTTTGGAGCGCAACGGCATCCGTGCCGACGAAGCCGTTATGATTGGCGACTCCTGGTACTCGGACATACAGGGTGCCCAACGTGCCCATATCGACCAACTATGGATTCGTCCCGCCGCCACTCCCCTTCCCGACGGCGAATCCGCCACGTACATTGTCCATAGTTTGGCTGCTGTAAAAGATATTCTATAACTTCTCGTCTGCGGTTGGTTCTGTACAAACCGAATGATGACGCATGGGGGACGACGCGGCTCGCGTCGTCATACAGAAACTGGTGCTATAGCGATAACGAAGCCCTGTGGCTTGAGCAGAATACCTTACTGGATCGCGTCGTCATAACTTATTGGCTTTGCCGAACTACATATACGTTTCATTATATCTTTTTGATGACACTTGTATGTTATATTTGCGTATCTCGCGGAAAATGTTTACCTTTGCACACGTGTTGTGCGGGTAGAACCGCGCAACCGACATAAGAGAAAAAGACGTTTACTCGTCGCAATCTGACCATTGGAAATTAGGAACTTTCAAAAGGCACTCAGAGAGCGGTATTGGTGGACGTTTACGGAGTGTATATACCTCCGCCGCACGACAACGGGTATTCCCTTGTCGTGTATGGCGTGTATATATGCACGTGGACGCTGTATAGTACCGAACTTAGTGCCAAGGTATGTTCCTAAACCTCCAAGGTAAGTTCGATAGGTATAGTTGCCCACGTTTTTTTTGTATCCGTACCGGTCGCCGAGGGCAAGGGCGACCACCTGACAAATAACTGCTATTATGCCCACCCTCCACTGGATAGGAAAAGAGAAAGTACAGACCCACCACAACGACGTCCCCTACCGCGTTTTGGAAAAGCAATACACGTATGGCAAGTATGGTAATGCCTGGGACGCGGGCGCCTCGCCCGCGGTCGTCGGTGTCAATACCGATAGCCCCTCCTCTGAAGGAGGGGTTGGGGAGGTCTATAATAATATGATTATCCACGGCGACAACCTCGAGGCACTCAAAGCGTTGCTGCCCGAATATCAAGGCAGAGTGGACTGCATATACATCGACCCTCCGTACAATACGGGCAATGAAGGTTGGGTGTACAACGACAACGTCAATGACCCGCATATCCGCAAATGGTTGGGTGCGGTGGTGGGCAAAGAAGCCGAAGACCTCACCCGCCACGACAAGTGGCTCTGTATGATGTACCCACGCCTTGTCCTCCTCCAAAAACTACTCTCCCCCACCGGTGCCATCTTCATCTCTATAGACGACAACGAGCAAGCCAACCTCAAACTGATCTGCGACGAGATATTCGGTGCGGGAAATTTTGTCAACAATTTTATGTGGTTGCATGGAAAGGGTAAAAAAGACAGATTCTCAAGAACCCTGCAACAATATGTCATTGTTTACGCAAAAAATAGAGACTTATTACCAGAGTGGAATGATAAATCATATACCAATTATGAATTTACAAATCCTGACAACGATTTGAAAGGGAAGTGGTTCTCGGGTAGTCTTTCATTTAGTGAATCGCGTTCCAATCCGTTGCATCCTAATTTCTATGAAATTACTTCCCCTACTGGTGTTGTCTGGAAAAGGCAGTGGCAAGTTTCAAAAAATGAAATGCAACAACTGATAGACAATGGGGATATTTCTTGGGGGAATCCCATTTCTTGTGATGGAGTTCCACGACAAAAGATAAGACCAACCATAATAGATATTATACCTAATAACATTATAGAGGCTTGTGGCACAACAAAAAGTGCAGAAAACGATTTGTTCACGATATTTGGCAAAAGCGTTTTCGATTACCCCAAGCCAACTCAACTAATAGAACATCTTTTGCAGATAGCCCAATTATCACCCAATGCCCTCATCCTTGATTCTTTTGCGGGTTCGGGAACTACTGCCCACGCTGTGTTGAACCTCAACAAGCAGGACGGCGGGCACAGGCGGTTTATCTTGGTGGAGATGTGCGACTATGCCGAGACTATCACTGCCGAGCGGGTGCGCCGTGTGATTGACGGTTACGGCGAGGGCAGCAAAGCCGTAGAGGGCACGGGCGGTTCGTTTGCGTTCTACGAGTTAGGCGACACCATCTATGACCCGCAGACCGGACTCCTCAACGACTATGCAGACACCGAGCAGATACGGCGGTATATATGGTTCAGCGAAACGAATACGCCGTACCATAGCCCTTTGGAGAGCAGTACTGACGACGCGGGACGCGTCGTCCCCACACTGCCCACACCATCCACACCGCACCCTTACTTGTTGGGGCGCAAGGACGGTACCAACTACTATTTTTATTACAGACGTGACGAGGAGACGGTATTGGACAGGGCGTTTCTCAACACGTTCACCCCAGCCGACCAAGCCGAGCAGTATATCATCTATGCCGACTGCTGCCGATTGAGCCGCGACTTTATGCTTACCCACCACATCACCTTCAAGCAAATCCCCCGCGACATCAAAAAAGTGTAGGATACAATTAGGAGTGTCCTTAGAGACCTTAAGGACTTTAGGGACGTTACAGACCTTATTACCCAAAATCAATCGAACACGAATGGAACTGAAATCATACCAACAGCACAACTTGGACGAGATAGAGCGTTATCTCACCCTTATCGAGCAAGACCCTCACCACAACTATGTGGAGGCGTTCCGTACTTTCTGGCGCACCAACCGTCCCGCTTACGAGCCTTGCCGCGGCACCGCCATCGAACCCTACAAAGACAATGTCCGCCACGCCCCGCATATCTGCTGCAAAGTGCCGACAGGCGGCGGAAAGACCCTGCTTGCCTCGGCGGCACTGCGGGTGCTGTTCAACCATATACACACCGCCTGCCAAATGGTGGTATGGCTGGTGCCGTCCACTACTATCTTGGAGCAGACACTGCGCCACCTCACCCACCCGCGCCACCCGTACCGGCAGCGTATTGACACCGATTTCAACAGCCGTGTCCTGGTCTTCGACAAGCAGCAGGCACTGCTCGGGCAGGGGTTCTCGCTCAACAACGTGCGGGAGAACCTGTGCATCATGGTGGCGACGTTCGATTCGTTCCGCGCCACCAACAAAGACGGGCGCAAGGTCTATCAGGACAACGGCTACCTGCAGTCGTTTGCCGGTCTGCCCGGTGCCGTGGCGGACGCTGCGGGTGAGATACAACTGATGTCCGTGCTGCGGGCGCTGCACCCCGTGGTGATAGTGGACGAGAGCCACAACGCCAACACCCCGCTCTCGGAGGATATGCTCAACGATATGGCACCCTCCATTGTGCTTGACCTGACCGCCACGCCCAAACAGAACAGCAACATCATCTGTTTCACCAACGCGCTGGAACTCAAGCGCAACAACATGGTCAAACTGCCCGTGATTGTCTATAACCATACCAACAAAAACCAAGTCATTGACTCGGCATTGCACCTGCAACGCTCCATCGAGCAGACCGCCCGCCAAGACCCGACACGCTACATACGCCCGATAGTGCTGTTCCAAGCCCAACCGAAGAACAAAGATGAGGAGCGTGAGACCTTCGGCAAGATACGCGAGAAACTGACGGCACTCCATATCCCCGAAGAGCAAATCAAGATCAAGACCGCCGACATCAACGAACTGGCAGGCATCGACCTCATGTCGCCCGATTGTCCCGTGCGCTATATCATCACCATCAACGCCCTCAAAGAGGGCTGGGACTGCCCGTTTGCCTACATATTGGCATCGCTGGCGGACAAGTCGTCGAGCGTGGACGTGGAGCAGATAGTGGGGCGCGTGTTGCGCCTGCCGTATGCGCGGCGCAACACAGCCGATGTGCTGAACCTGTCCTATGTACTGACCGCCTCGGCAAAGTTCCAGGACACGTTGCAAAGCGTAGTGGCGGGACTCAACCATGCAGGGTTCTCCGCCCGCGACTACCGCTCCCTTGATATGGCGGAAAACGCCGCAACGGCACCAACCGCTGCCCCGACCTTGCAAATGCTATTCCCCGAAGAGACACCCCCGCAGACGACCACAGCCGATGACATCGACACCACGGCTATCCGTTTCGACGGACGAACCGAAACAGCGGAGCAACCGCAAAACACAACAGAAGATAACAAAGAGGTGGCACGGATACTCGCCACCGCACAACAACAAGCCACGGATATGGAACAACAAATGCAACAGCAGACCGGCGAACAAGTGCCGGTAGAACTGGCAGAAAGTGTCAAACGCGCCACGATACAGTCGCTCTTTGCCGAGAGTGCCAAAGCGATTCGGCTGCCGCAGTTCTTCATCAGGGACGGGAGTTCGCCCGGCAATATCTTCGGCGAGGCAAGCGAACACCTTCTGGAGGGCGAAGACCTTCTGCAAGGTTTCCGCCTTTCCGCACAGGAGACACCGCCTTTCTCGTGCGAAGCGGCAGAAACGAGTCTCTACAAAGTGGATATATCCGACCTTACCGACGACCATACGCCGCGGTACGAGAAAATCAAAGGTTCCGCCTACGACCTGATACTGAACTATATCCGTGATGCCGGTTCCATCGAGAGCAAGCGCACCCGCTGCAGCAGCGAGGTGGCGGCACTGATGGGCAAGATGATACCCCTCACCCAGAAAGATGTGCAAGGCTATATCGAACAGCGGCTTGTTGAGTTCAAGGAAGCAGACTTTGAGCAGTTTCTGCTGCACATCAACGAATACACACAGGTGCTGAAGCAGGATATACTGGCATTGGAGAACCGCTACAAACAGCAGCAGTTCCGCCGTGGATTAGACACCGACCAAATCTTTGTGCGCCCCGTATTCTCTATCCCCGACGAGATAGTGCTGTCCGCTCCGCAAGACAGTATCACCAAGATGCTGCACACACGCGAAGAGGATGTGAACGGGTTTGAGAAGCAGGTCATCAATGAGGTGGCGAACTTGGAGAATGTAGCGTGGTGGACGCGCAACCGCGAGCGCAAAGACTTCTGCATCAACGGATTTATCAACCACTATCCCGACTTTATTATCCGCACCAAGCGCGGAAAAACGGTACTGCTTGAGACCAAAGGCGACCACCTTGATGCCGCCGACAAGATTCTGCTCGGCAGTATGTGGGCAAACAAGGCGGGCAGTGAATACCGCTATTTCCTCGTCTATCAAAACCGGAAAGAAGACGGCTCTTACACCTATACCGAGTTTATCGATATACTCCGATTGCTCTGAATAGTCCTATTCGTCCCATAGTATATAGCCTTCCCTCGAACTTTAATGGCACTTGAATACTATTTTAGGGACTATTATGAAGTTTGTGCTATGGCAATGGCGAAAATACTTGCATATCTGCAAAAAAAGCAGTACTTTTGCCCCGATTTTTAGATAAAATGAGGTAATAGACCATATAAACTAACGTGGAATATGCTTAAGAATATCCTATCCATCACGGGCAAACCCGGGTTATACAAGTTGGTAAGTCGCGGCAACAACATGCTGATTGTGGAGTCGCTCATCGACGGCAAACGCATGCCGACCTACGCACGCGACAAGATTGTGTCGTTGGCAGAAGTGTCCATGTTCACCACCGGTGACGACATCGCCCTCAGCGAGGTGCTGACCAAACTGGGCGAGAAAGAAGGCCTGAAAGTAGCATCTATCGACCCCAAGAAAGCGGACAACGATGCCCTGCGCGCTTACTTCGCCGAGGTACTGCCCGATTTCGACCGTGACCGCGTATATCCCACGGATATTCGCAAACTGGTGCAGTGGTACAATATCCTCATCAACGCCGGCATCACCGACTTCACCACCAAAGAGGACGAGGGCGACGAGGAGGCTGTGGCCGTTGAGGACAAGAAGCAGGAGGTCAAGAAACCCGCGCCCAAGGCACAGGTGAAAACGCAGAAATCCGCAGTAGCGTCCGTAAAGACGGGCGTTGGTGCCAAAAAAGGTTGATTCTTCAGGAAATCATCAATAGCATAGAATCTGTTGCTCCCTTGAGTTACCAAGAGGCTTGGGATAATTCGGGACTGCAGGTGGGTGAGCGCAATGCACAGGTAAAGGCGGCATTGTTGGCAGTAGATGTTACGGAATCTATTGTCAATGAGGCTATTGCAAAGCATTGCGATGTCATCATATCCCACCATCCGTTGCTCTTCCGCGGGCTCAAGCACCTCACGGGCAGCACGCCGCAGGAGCGATGTGTGGAGCAGGCTATCCGTCACGGGATTGCCATCTATTCCGCGCACACGTCTATGGACAGTTACCTACATGGCGTCAGCGGGCGCATGGCAGAGCGCATCGGCATCGCGGAATACCGTATCCTCTCCCCGCAACAGGGGCGCGAAGAGGTGGGGTTAGGTGTGATAGGCAACCTGCCGACACCTATGCAATGGACTGATTTCGTGCAACTTGTGCATAACGCATTCCGCACAGACTATTCGGGCATACGTTGCATCGAGCCCGAGAAAACAGAAGTACAGACCATTGCCCTATGCGGAGGGGCAGGGGCTGAATTTATGGAAACCGCCATTGCACAGGGAGCAGATGTGTACATCTCCGCCGACTTCAAGTACCACGAGATGCAGAGTGCCGTCGGACGCATCGGCATCATCGACCTAGACCACTGGGTGAGCGAACAATTCACCCGCGACATCTTCCGCGAACTCCTCACACCTTATATAGAGGTGCACATCGCCGCAACCGACCGCAGCCCCGTCCAATACTATGCTGACAACGGCATATTGCACTGACAATCACAAGATTAAACTAAAATACAACGAATATGGCAAAAGAGAAAGTAGAAAAAGAACTGACCGTAGAGGACAAACTGCGTGCCCTCTATGAGTTGCAAGAGGTCGATTCCAAAATCGACGAGTTGCGCATCCTCGCCGGCGAACTGCCGCAGGAGGTCAAGGACATGAGCGACGAGGTCGAGGGACTCAAAACACGTCTCTCCAATATCGAAAACGACATCAAGGAACTGGAGACCGCTATCTCCGACCACCGTGTCCGCATCGAGAACTGCAATGCTGCCATCTCGCGCTACCGCGAACAGCAGAACAACGTGCGCAACAACCGCGAGTTCGACAATCTGACCAAAGAGATTGAATACCAAGAACTTGACATCGAGTTGTCGCAGAAGAAGATTCGCACCGCTACTGCTGATTTGGAGGCGCGTCAGGCAGACAAGACCAAGACCATCTCCGACATCGAGGAGCGCACCGTGGACCTCAACCAGAAGCGCAACGAACTCGACTCCATCCTCGGCGAGACCAAGGACCAAACCGAAAAACTCATGCTCCGTGCTGCTGAACTCGAGAAGGGCATCGACGAGCGTCTCCTGACCGCTTTCCGCCGTATCCGCAAGAATGCGCACAACGGTTTGGCTGTTGTCAAGGTCGAGCGCGACAGTTGCGGCGGTTGCCACAGCAAAATCCCCGCACAGCGGCAGTTGGACATCCGCCAGCGCAAGAAAATCATCGTCTGCGAGTTCTGCGGACGTATCCTCGTGGACCCCGAAATGGGCGAGAAATAACGAACTGAAAATTTATTGATATATCTGAAGCAAGAGGCTGCCTGACAAGTGTAGGCGGTCTCTTGCTTTAATAAATATCGTGCCATCAAATTTGTGACTAATGTGTGATAATACGGCGTAGCCGTCCGTTTATAGAAGTCTTGACAACGTTGGTAATCAGTTGTCGAACAATGTTGACCTGAGAGAAAAGTGACAGAAAGTAACAGAAACTACCAAATCGCACCAATAAGTGACAGAAAGTACCGGAAACGCTCAATGGCTTCTGTGTTTGTAGTATCTTTGCATCGTGATTCGGGAAAATCACCACTGGACATTGCAAAAGCAAAAAAATGAAAACTTTTTTGTCAATCAATGGAAAAGATGTAATTTTGCAGGCGGAAACGGGTGCAATAATTACAAGTCAAAACAAAGTCAAAAATCAAAAATTGAAGTGCTATGAAACATCTGCTTACAATCGTTTTATTCTTAAGTGTGGCACTCGCATCGTTTGCACAGGTGAGCGGTACGATTGTAGATGTGCAAAAAGTGCCTGTCATCGGTGCTGCGGTGCAAGTGAAAGGTTCTACTACGGGTACGATAACAGACCTTGACGGGAATTTCACGCTCACGGCTTCCGGCAATGAGACATTGGTGATCAGTTGCTTGGGCTACATCACCCAAGAGGTCCCGTTGCGCGGAGACACCGTGGTCCATATCATTCTCAAGGAAGAGACGCAGAAACTGGACGAGGTGGTCGTGGTGGGCTATGGCACGCAGAAGAAAGTGAACCTGACAGGTGCGGTGGGAGTAGCCTCCGCAAAGGCTATTGAAGCACGCCCTGTAACGACTGCCACGCAGGCACTACAGGGTGTCGTCCCCGGTCTGCAGATAGCCAATAACACGGGTAGTCTGGAGAAGACAGCCAAAATCAATATCCGTGGTACGGCGACTATCGGTGAGGGGTCGAGCGGTAGTCCGCTTGTCTTGATAGACGGCATGGAGGGCGACCTCAATGCCATCAATCCGCAGGACATTGAGAATATCTCCGTCTTGAAAGACGCAGCGGCTTCGTCTATCTACGGTTCGCGTGCGCCTTTCGGGGTCATTCTGGTTACTACCAAGAGCGGACGGGACGGCAAGACGCAGGTCAACTACAACAACAACTTCCGTTGGGGCGCACCTATCGTGAAGATGCACCAGATGGACTCGTACACGTTTGCGCAGTACTACAACGAGGCGGCACGCAATACAGCCAACGATATGAACGCCATCATCTTCACCGATGAGACCATACAGCGCATCTTGGATTACCAACAGGGGAAGATAACAACCGTCCTGCCTATGCCCGAGAGCGGCACACAATGGCAGAACGCTTTCACCACAGCCAACGCCAACACCGATTGGTACGACATATTCTACAAGGATTTCAACTTCTCGCAGGAGCATAACCTGTCTGCCAACGGAGGCAACGACAAGATAAACTACTACGTGTCGCTCAACTATATGAAGCAGGAGGGCTTGCTCAATCTCGGTGAGGAGAACCTGCAGCGTTTCAGCGGCACGGGCAAGGTCAATGCCAAACTTACGGATTGGCTCAGGATAGGGTACAATGCGCGTTTTATCCGCGACGACTATACCAAACCTTCTGCAATGAGCGACGGCTTGTATGATAACCTCGCACGTCAGAATTGGCCGAACCTGCCCCTCTATGACAACAACGGCAACCTCTATTCTGACTCATGGCCAGGGCGCGACTTCCTGCAAGGCGGGCAGTACGACAAGATAACCGACAATCTGTATCAGCAGGTTTCGCTCACTGTTGAACCTGTCAAGAACTGGCTTGTCATTGGTGACTTCAACTATCGTCTCCGTTCGCAGGATACCAAGTCCTACACGCTTGCCACCTACAACTGCGACATCTACGGACAGCCTGTCGGCAAGGACATTGCCACCACTTCGGTTTCGGAACAGCGGTACCGTGAAGATTATATCCTTGCCAACCTCCGTACCACGTACCATATTAGCATAGACGATGCACATAATCTCAGTTTTCTGCTTGGAGCGCAGGCTGAAAATCTTTGGCTGAAACAATATGGCGTAACGGCTTATGGACTAATCTCTCCCGACCAACCGGAGATAGACCTCACCACAGGTCTCGTTTGGAACTCCGACACACAGCAGTGGGAGAAGAAGGAACTCTCCCCCTACGGAAACCGCAGTTCGTGGAGTACTGCCGGTTTCTTCGGGCGTATCAACTACGACTACCTTGGTCGCTACCTCGTAGAAGCCAATATCCGTTATGACGGCACATCGCGTTACCGCGGTCCTCTTCGCTGGAACCTATACCCGTCGGTGTCATTGGGGTGGAACATCGCTGAAGAAGCCTTTATGGAGCCTTATAAACGTACCGTCGGCACACTCAAGATACGTGGCTCGTATGGCGAACTGGGCAACCAGAACACCGATGGTTGGTACCCTACTTATCTCACGTTCAGCCCTGTTGTGAATGGCGGTGCATGGCTCCAAAACGGGCAAAAGACTACTGTTATCGGTGTGCCTGCCGCTATTTCCACAAGTCTGACATGGGAGAAAGTGCGTAATTGGAATGTGGGTCTCGATTGGGCATTGTTCGACAACCGGTTCTTCGGGTCGTTTGACTATTACACCCGCTATACCCTCAATATGATAGGAGCATCGGTCGAACTGCCGTCTATCCTTGGCTATACGCCGCCCAAGACCAACAATACCGACCTCAAGACCTATGGTTGGGAGTTGGAAATCGCTTGGCAAGACCATCGGAGCAACGGTTTTGAGTATGGCATCAAATTCCTCCTTTCCGATGCGCAGACTATGATAACCCGCTATCCGAGCAACACCACAGGTTCTATTGACCAATACCTCGCCGGTGAGAAACTCGGCAATATATGGGGCTATGAGACAGTAGGCATTGCTCGGTCGCAGGAAGAGATGAATGCGCACCTCGACCTATTGGACGAGAACTTCTACAACCACAATGGCTATTACCCATCCGAGGCACGTATGGGGCAGTCTGCACTCGGTTCCGGTTGGGGTGCCGGTGACATCATGTACGCCGACCTTGATGGCGACGGGCGTATCTCCGCCGGTGAGCGCACCATACATGACCATGGCGACCTGAAGATATTGGGCAACAACACCCCGCGTTACCAATTTGGTATTGACCTCAATGCCGCATGGTATGGCGTGGACTTGCGTATCTTCTTCCAAGGGGTGATGAAGCGCGACTATTGGCAGGGCTCGTCCTACTTCTGGGGAGCCAACACCGATGCATGGTGGTCGGCGGCTTTGGTGCAGCACCTCGACTTCTATCGTGACGAAAACTCCCTGCTTGTGCAACGGGGCATCATGGAGGCGAATACCGATGCTTACTACCCGCGCCCCTCTTTCGACTATGGAGGAGGTCGTGGGCGTAACCACCAACCGCAGTCACGCTATCTGCAAAATGCGGCGTATATCCGCCTCAAGAACATCCAGATAGGCTACACTTTCCCCGACAAGTGGATGAGCAAAGCCCATATTCAGAAACTGCGTCTCTACTTCTCGGCAGAGAATATCTGGACAGGTACGTCCCTTGCCAAGATGTTCGACCCTGAGACTATCGATGGTGGCAGCGACTATGTTGCCGGAAAGGACTGGCGTACACGCAACAACGGCAATGCCTATCCCCTCTCTATGCAACTCTCCTGCGGCTTGAGTATCACTTTCTAATATCGAATCTACAATGAAAACGAGAACTTTAGTTTATAGCATCATATTGGGCATCAGCACTTTGTGTCTGTCGAGTTGCAATGACTGGCTCACCAAAGAGCCCCTCTCTTCCGTCACACCCGAACAGTACTTCACCACAGAAGCAGCCGTTCTCTCTTTCGTGGACGGACGCTACACCGATTTCCTTCCGAGCCATGGCGGCTGGTCAAGCACCACGGGGTGGGACTATGGGCGTTTCGCTGCCGATGCCACTTCCGACAACCAAATCAGTGCCGGCGGACCGGGCTATAAGTTCCTCGGCTTGTGGCTTGTGCCGCAGACAGGCGGGGGCTACGACTTCAGCAATATCTACAAGTGCAACTGGTTCTTCTCGCAGGTACTGCCGCGCTACAATGCAGGCGGGATAAGCGGCGTGAAAGAAAACATCGACCACTACATTGGCGAGATGTATTTCCTCCGTGCGTATGGCTATTTCGACAAACTGCAGGCGTTTGGCGACTTCCCTGTCATCACCCGACCGCTCCCTGACAACAAAGACACCCTTATTGCTGCCAGTCATCGTATGCCGTCCGACTCTGTGGCACGTTTCATCATGCAAGACCTCGACCGTGCCGCGTTGCTGATGACCGCCAAGATGCCCAACAGCCGTATCTCACGTGAGGCTGCCCTGTTGCTCAAGTCGCGGGTGGCACTCTATGAGGGTTCTTTCCTCAAGAACTTTGCAGGCACACCCTTCGTGCCGGGCAACAGCGAATGGGTAGGTCTGCAGAAAGACTATAATCAGGGCTATACTTTCCCCCACGGCGACATCAACGCTGAGGCAAAATGGTTCTTCACTCAGGCTATGGCAGCCGCCGAACAGGTAGCCGACGCCGCTGTCCTCACCGAGAACACGGGTACCGTGCAGCAGACAGAATCCGACCCCGCCAATCCTTATATGGATATGTTCGGTACAGAAGACTTGTATAGCACCCCTGAGGTTATTCTCTGGTGTCCGTATGCCACCAATCTTGTGGCGCACAGCGTAGTCTATTATGCCCATCGTGGCAATGCCGGTACGGGGCTCACACGCGGTCTGGTGGATAGTTACTTGATGAAAGACGGTCTGCCTGTCTATGCCAGTCCGCTCTATCGGGGCGACGAGTCGTTTGCTGCTGTGCGTACCGACCGCGACACACGTCTCTCCTGCTTCCTCAAAGAGCCGGGGCAACGCAACTATGTCTATCCTACCACCGAACCCAATGGCGCCATCGAGATAGAGCCAATCCCGCAGTTCACGGGCGAGACCGAGACCTATGCCACAGGCTACTCACTCCGCAAAGGCAACTCCACCCAACAGAAGCAATGCAAGCAAGGAGGTTCCACCACGGGTTGCATCACCTTCCGCAGTGCCGAAGCCCTGCTCAACTACATCGAGGCCTGCTACGAAGTCAACGGCTCGTTGGACAGCAAAGCCGAGGGCTACTGGCGTGCGCTCCGCCGCCGTGCAGGCGTGGACGAGGACTTCACCAAGACCATCGCCGCTACCGATATGAACCATGAAGCCAAGAATGATTTCGGTGCCTACACCGCAGGGCAACTGATTGACGCTACCCGCTACAATATCCGCCGTGAACGCCGCTCCGAGTTCCTCGCAGAGGGCTTGCGTTGGATGGACTTGATACGCTGGCGGGCACTCGACCAACTCATCGACCATCCCTATCACCCCGAAGGCATACATGTCTGGAGTGCAGGTATGCAAAAGATGTATGCGGATGCGGGTATCACGCTCATCGGCAATGGTACGGATAGTGCCAATGTGTCACCGCAAAGCGATGGCGAGTACTATAAGCCCTACTGTCGTAACGCCAAGCAAGAGGGCTACGAAGGACTGACATGGCACATGGCATACTATCTCTCGCCTATCAATGTCAAGGAGTTCCTCCTCACCTCCACCGATGGCACTACCAAAGAGACCTCACCGCTCTACCAAAACCCCTATTGGACTACCGAAGCCGATTCTCCCGCCGAAAAATAGACACAAGCCCTCTTGTAGCGATATAATATACAAACATACAATAATACGGGCTACCCGAACCTATCGGGCAGCCCATATTAACTATTAACTATTAATTATTAACTATCTCACGTAGTTCTCCCACTTCGTATTGCGCATATCGCCGCTCTTGAGGAACTCCTCGTGCATAGCCAGCGCGCAACTCAGTGTATGCGGTGTGTGTGCTGTCTTTGACATAGCGAGATACTCGTTCAGCATCGGACGATATTGCGGGTCAACGCAGTTGTCGATAATCTCATGCGCACGCTGTATCGGACTCTTGCCGCGCAAGTCTGCGATACCATGCTCCGTGATAATCACTTTCACGCTATGCTCGCTGTGGTCGAGGTGGCTCACCATCGGCACAAATGCCGAGATGCAACCGCCCTTGGCTGTCGAAGGTGTGGTGTAGATACTGATATATGCATTGCGGGTAAAGTCGCCGCTACCGCCTATACCGTTCATCATCTTCGTACCGCACACGTGCGTCGAGTTGATATTGCCGTATATGTCAGCCTCCAATGCCGTATTGATAGTAATCAATCCCAAACGGCGTGCCACTTCGGGGTTGTTGCTAATCTCCTGCGGACGAAGCACTATCTTGTCGCGGAAGAAATCGATATGGTCAATGATGTCCTGCAACTTGTCCGCACCGATAGTCAGCGAGCAACCGCTGGCAAACTTCACACGTCCCTCTTTCATCAAGCCTACCACCGAGTCTTGTATCACCTCCGTGTACATCTCAAACGGCGGGATATGTTTGTTCTCGCCCAACGCACCCAGCACGGCATTGGCTATATTGCCCACACCCGATTGGATAGGCAGGAACGACGATGGGATACGTCCTGCCTTCATCTCCTGCTCCAGGAACAGAGCCACGTTGGCACCTATCTTCTCTGTCGTCTCGTCCAGCGGTGAGAACTTGCCCACTTCGTTGGGGCGGTTGGTCTTCACTACTGCCACAATCTTCTTCGGATCCACCTTGATATGGTCTTTCCCGATGCGGTCTGATGGCTTGTAAACAGGTATCTCGCGGCGTTGGGGCGGGTCAAGCGGCTCATACAAATCGTGCAGACCGCGCATCGTAGCAGGCATCGCCTCGTTGAGTTCAACGATAATCTTCGGAGCCAACTCGCAGAACGTCAGCATATTACCCACACCTGCCGTCGGTACAATCACACCCTCTTCGTCCACGTAGCATGCCTCAATGATAGCAAAGTCCGGACGCTTCATAAACCCGTAGCGCAGGTCTTGTGCCAATTCGCTCAGGTGCATATCGAAATAGTGTGCACCCTGTGCGTTCAGTTCGGCACGCAGGTCTTTGTTGCCCTGATAGGGGGTACGGAAATCAATAGCGTGTGCACGTGCCAATGCGCCGTCGCAACTGTCACCCGTGGACGCACCCGTGTACATACCAATCTTGAAAGGTTTGCCCTCTGCGTGCAGAGCCTCTGCCTGATGGGCGATAGCAGTAGGAACATCTTTCGGAGCACCGGCAGGCGTAAATCCGCCCATACCGACCACGTCTCCGTTCTGTACTAACTTAGCAGCCTCTTCGGCTGTCATAAATGGAAGTGCCATGATATGATATTTATAAGTAAATTGTTAATATACTACCCGAAAGCGACCGCAAAGTTACTCTTTTTTCTCGGAATACACAAATGCCACCATATTGCCCCTCTGCCATTAGAATACATGTCCACAAAATATCTGCAATGCCATCAAGCGGCTTGAAGTAGAGAGAATGTGTTTTTGATTACAATCCTTTATTTTACATCTTGAACAAGTCGTACCGAGCAACCGAAGTAGCGAGTGTTGACCCCATCTGAGAACTGTGGGAGATTCAAGTTGAAATCGTCGAAACACAGGAAATACACGCTATCGCTACTGCGCGCTATACTTGACCAATAACAACCACAACTCTGTACACCGGACACATTTTGACCTCTACGTTCGCCTGCTGCAGGGAAAAAGACAGCACCCGCTGTCTCCATTACTTTCCACTGCTCCGCATCAAACACATTCGTTGCCTTCGTTGTCCACCCACTTGCGGCAGGTGTCCATATGACAGATGACGGTTTTACAAAGCCATCGGATAGAAGTATCACGCCATACATTCCATTCACAGTACCTTGAGACCATAGATATTGAGCATTCTTACGAGTGTTGAATAAATATTCCCATTCGTCAGTTGTCAAAGTGCGCCACATACCAGCCTCGTTACCACCATTGCTGATAGCATTGTACACGCCCCAATCATAATTGGCACTTGAACCTGTCAGATTGCGGTTGGACATATTGTCTGAAGGACCATAGCCATAAGGATTGACACTATATAGGTATGTATAATCCCAGCCACATTCACCAATAATAGGCTGCATCTCGCAATTTTGAGTACTATCTGTCTTAATGCCTGCCATATTCTGTGCACTATTTGCCCAAGGCTGATAATTGATGGCTGCAGGGTCATTAGCAGTATTGTCAAAACCACTTGTTCCCCAACCAAACAGGTCTATCCAACCATCATACGTAGCAGAGATATTGCTGTTTGCACTGCCGATATAATCCGTCTGGTTTTCCGCAAAACGCCATGTGTTGGTACTTGCTTGGTATTGCAGATTGCCTTTTGAAAAATACACTTGTTTATTGGCAGAAACAGAAAACTTACCCACAAGGCTACCCTCTGTACCTGTACTACCACCACCGGTATTCCCCTTTTCGGGTGTTGTATATACAATCTCATTACCATAAACAGTACCTTCCGCATTGACAGCATACGCACGCAGGTAGTAGGTAGTCTGTTCCGTCAGTCCTGTGATTGTTATTGAGAAAGTCCCTGTACCTTTACCCACCTTGGTTACATTGTCTGCTGTAGTGGGTTCTGTATGGGTAGCATAGCAGATACCGCGCTCGGTAATGGCATCGTAGTCACTGAAACGCACCGTACCGCCCAAAGCAAGTGAATTATGCGTAGCATGGGCAACAGCAGATGTGCTGACAGTTGCAACGCCACTACCACAGACATCCACATACACTGTATCTTTGACAATCACACGAATAGTGTCATGTATTGTTTCGCACTCCTGCAAAATACCTTCAGGGAACTGCAAGAACGTTACACTATCCACATCGGTGGTGAAGAACTGCATGT
>CAKVBV010000035.1 GCA_934725535.1 uncultured Bacteroidales bacterium
TCTACTCCGAAAGATTGCTTCTTCAATTATTTTCCCTAACTTTGCGCAAAATTGCATTTGTTATTGGACAGTGCACTCCCTATCCCATCAAAGGTGGGGGATTGGATTCATCCCATATTTGTGTTGGTGATATAGTGGAGACTGCCCATGTTCTGTACATAAGAATACTTCCCATGAGGGTAGTAGGAGACAGTCTAACAAGTTAAAAAGAATGCCAGTACTTCATTGACGATACGAGCCGCGCCGTCCCAAACAAAATAAGAGACTGCCTAAACTCGTTAGGCAGTCCCTCGTCTTAAGTAGGGGAACGCGACACTAATAGGCGTTCATCTGGCTCTTGACTGTGGTGTTTACAAAGTCGGCAAACTCCTGAACGGTCATCTGACCTTTGTCCTCCGCACCCTGTTGGCGGACGCTGACCAGACCCAGCTCCGCCTCTTTCTCGCCCACAACCAACATAAACGGAATACGCTTCAACTCGTTGTCGCGGATCTTGCGTCCGAGTTTCTCGTTGCGGTCATCCACTACGACACGCACATCCTGTGCCTCAAGCATCTCCTTCACTTTCCAAGCATAGTCGTTGCTTTTCTCGGAGATAGGCAATACCACAGCCTGGTCGGGCGTGAGCCACAACGGGAACTTACCCGCGGTATGCTCAATCAGCACAGCCACGAAACGCTCCATGGAGCCGAACGGTGCACGGTGGATCATCACAGGGCGGTGCTTCTGGTTGTCCTCACCCGTGTATTCCAACTCGAAGCGCTCGGGCAGGTTGTAGTCCACCTGGATAGTACCCAACTGCCAGCGGCGACCGATAGCGTCCTTGACCATAAAGTCGAGTTTCGGTCCGTAGAAAGCCGCCTCTCCGTACTCCACCTTGGCAGGCAGGTTCTTCTCGCGGCATGCCTCGATAATGGCGTTTTCAGCCTTCTCCCATACTTCATCGGAACCAACGTATTTGGTGGTGTTCTTCGGGTCTCGGAGCGAGATCTGCGCTTCGAAGTTCTTGAAATCCAATGCCTTGAAGATAATCTCGATAATCTCCATTACACGGATAAACTCATCCTTCACCTGGTCGGGGCGGCAGAAGATATGGGCATCGTCCTGCGTAAACGAGCGCACACGCGTCAGTCCGTGCAACTCGCCCGATTGCTCATAGCGATAGACAGTACCGAACTCGGCACAGCGGAAAGGCAGGTCTTTGTAACTGCGGGGGCTGTTCTTGTAGATAGCACAGTGGTGGGGGCAGTTCATCGGCTTGAGCAGATAAACCTCGCCCTCCTCGGGAGTGGTGATAGGCTGGAACGAGTCCTTGCCGTAGTGATCCCAGTGTCCGGAGGTTACATACAGTTGCTTGCTACCGATATGCGGGGTGATAACCTGCTGATAGCCATAGCGTTTCTGTATCTTCTTGAGGAAGTCCTCCAGGCGCAGACGCAATGCCGTACCTTTGGGCAGCCAGATAGGAAGACCTTTGCCCACCATATCGGAGAACATAAAGAGTTCCAACTCTTTGCCAATCTTGCGGTGGTCGCGTTTCTTGGCTTCTTCGAGGAGAGCCAGATATTCGTCCAGCATGGCTTTTTTCGGGAACGAGATACCGTAGATACGCGTCATCATCGGGCGTTTCTCATCGCCGCGCCAGTAGGCAGCCGCGCAACTGAGTACTTTTACCGCCTTGATAGGCTCGGTTGAGAGAAGGTGCGGACCTTTGCAGAGGTCGGTGAACGCCCCCTGTGTATAAGTGGTGATGTGTCCGTCTTCGAGGTCGGAGATGAGTTCGCACTTGTAGATCTGCCCTTTGTCGCCGAACTCTTTGAGTGCGTCCGCCTTGGAGATACTCTTCTTGACAAGGTGCTCCTTGCGGTTGCGCAGTTCCATCATCTTCTGCTCGATAGCGGGGAAATCACTCTCTTTGATAGTCTGCCCTTCGGCGGGATAGACATCGTAGTAGAAACCGTTTTCGATAGCGGGACCTATACCGAACTGGATACCCGGATACAACTCCTGCAAAGCCTCTGCCATCAAGTGGCTTGAGGTGTGCCAGAAAGCGTGCTTTGCCTCGGCGTCATCCCATTTGTGGAGACGGATCCGGCTGTCTTCGGTGATAGGGGTATTGAGTTCCACAATACTCCACCCTTCGCCCTGCTCCTCGATGGTCTCGGGTTGGTTGGTAATAGGTTTGATACTTGCCACAAGGATGTCTTGCGCCAAACGACTGCTGATACTTTCAGCCACTTGGAGGGGCGTAACGCCGCTCTCATACTCGCGGACACTACCGTCCGGGAACGAAATTTTAATCATAATAAACGTACAAATGTTTACGGCTCGGGACGAACAAATGCCCTTTCGCCAATTCGGGGACAAAGGTACTGCTTTTTGCTGATATATACAATATCCCCTTTATAATGTCGGCTTAATCACATACTAATCTCATACTAATCACATACTAATCACATACTAATCTCATACACTTAACCCGAGGGGGAACCAATACTTTGGCGATTTGAAAATTTGGAAATTTGAAAATGAGTTCATCGTCTGTATCCGCGTCCCCAGAGAGTATGACTACGCGAGCCGCGTCGTCCCTAAAATGCCACCTTGCAAGCAACAGATGAAGACATTCCGATGCTGCGTTGCCTCCGCATAGCGTTGTTTTCCTGATAGCAGGACTGACATATTGGCAGAACCGAGTCTATATTCCTTTTTGGCACGGAGTTTGCAAAGAGGTATTCGGGATTGACACCGTGTGTGTAGTGTGGTGAAGATAAAAATAATGACAAAATAAACAATTAATGAATACAATGAACAAGATTCAACCGTTGGCAGACCGCGTGCTCATCAAGCCCGTGGCTGCAGAAGAGAAGACCGTCGGCGGCATCATCATCCCCGACAGCGCGAAAGAGAAACCGTTGCGCGGTGAGGTAATCGCCGTAGGCAAAGGCACCAAAGATGAAGAGATGGTACTGAAAGCAGGCGACCAAGTGCTGTACGGCAAGTATGCCGGCACCGAGTTGGAGTTCGACGGCGAGAAGTTCCTCATTATGAAGCAGGGCGATGTACTCGCTGTTCTCTGCTAACAATTACAAATTAACAATTACTAATTACAAATTATCATGGCAAAGGATATAACCTATAATATTGAGGCGCGCGACGCACTCAAGAAAGGTGTTGACAAGTTGGCTAACGCAGTAAAAGTAACGCTCGGTCCGAAAGGGCGTAACGTTATCATTGACAAGAAATACGGTGCTCCGCAAATCACGAAGGACGGTGTGACGGTTGCCAAGGAGATAGAGTTGCCCAATGCAGCCGAGAACCTTGGTGCTCAGTTGGTTAAGGAGGTTGCTTCCAAAACCGGCGACCAGGCAGGCGACGGCACCACGACGGCTACGGTACTGACCCAAGCCATCGTCAGTGTAGGTCTGAAGAACGTTACCGCAGGTGCAAACCCGATGGACCTCAAGCGCGGTATGGACAAAGCAGTTAGCGCGATTGTGGCTAACATCAAGGAGCAGAGTGAAGTGGTAGGCAACGACTTTGACAAGATTGAGCAAGTGGCTACCATCTCTGCCAACAACGACCCGACCATCGGCAAACTGATTGCCGACGCCATGCGCAAAGTCAGCAAAGACGGCGTAATCACTATCGGCGAGGCAAAAGGTATGGACACGACCATAGACGTGGTACAAGGTATGCAGTTCGACCGCGGATACATCTCTCCGTATTTCGTCACCAACACCGAGACCATGGAGGTGGAGATGGACAAGCCGTACATCCTGATTCACGACAAGAAAATCTCCAACCTCAAGGAGTTGCTGCCCGTATTGGAACCCGCAGTACAGAGCGGCCGTCCGTTGCTGATTATCGCAGAAGATGTTGATAGCGAGGCACTTACTACACTGGTAGTAAACCGCCTGCGTGCACAACTCAAGATATGCGCCGTCAAGGCTCCGGGCTTCGGCGACCGCCGCAAAGAGATGTTGGAAGACATCGCTATCCTGACCGGCGGCACGGTAATCAGTGAGGAGAAGGGCATCAAACTTGAGAGCGCAACCCTCGATATGCTGGGTACCGCTGAGAGTGTGAATGTCAGCAAGGAGAACACCACTATCGTCAACGGTGCCGGCAACAAAGAGGCTATCGCGGCTCGTGTAGCACAGATTAAGGCACAGATTGAGGCTACCAAGTCCACATACGACAAAGAGAAACTGCAAGAGCGTCTTGCCAAATTGGCAGGCGGCGTGGCACAACTGAACGTGGGTGCGGCTTCCGAGGTCGAGATGAAAGAGAAGAAAGACCGTGTGGACGACGCTTTGAGCGCAACACGTGCTGCCATTGAAGAGGGTATTGTCCCCGGCGGCGGTGTGGCATACATCCGTGCACAGCAGGTATTGGACGGTCTGAAAGGCGAGAACGAGGACGAGCAGACGGGTATTGAAATCATCCGCCGTGCTATCGAAGAGCCTCTGCGTCAGATTGTTGCCAATGCAGGCAAGGAAGGTGCCGTAGTGGTAGATAAGGTTCGCGCAGGCAAGGGCGACTTCGGTTACAATGCCCGCAAGGATGTCTATGAGAACCTGAAGGCTGCCGGTGTGGTTGACCCCGCCAAGGTAACACGTGTGGCACTGGAGAACGCTGCCAGCATCGCAGGTATGTTCCTCACCACCGAGTGCGTGATTACCGACATCAAGGAGGAGACTCCTGCTCCTGCCATGCCCAACCCGGGTATGGGCGGAATGATGTAAACCCGCTTTTGCCGGAGCGAAAGGCAAAAAGAAACGAGACTGTCCAATGGTTGGGCAGTCTCGTTTTTTTGAATGGAGTATTCGTTACAGCGTCTCCAATATGCGGCAGAGCCATTGGTAGCAACGGCCAGTGGAGGAGATGCTGAGGCGTTCTTGCGGGGAGTGGACGCCGTACATCTGGGGACCAATGGAGACCATGTCGAGGTACGGGTACTTCTCCAAGAACAGACCACATTCCAGTCCCGCGTGGATAGCCAAGACCTGCGGTTCTTTGTGGAAGAGGTCGGTGTAGGCACGGCGCGTAATCTCTACCAAGGGCGATTGCGGGTTGGGGTTCCAGCCCGGATAGCCGTCGCCGTGTGTCACCTCGTCGCACGCCAGAGCCAAGGCGCACTCCACCATCTGTTTGAGGTCGTGCTTCTTGCTCTCCACAGAGGAACGTTGGCTGGTATTCACCTCAATATAAGCACCTTGCGCGTCCTCGCGCATCTTCACGCTGGCGAGGTTGGTGCTGGTCTCCACGAGTCCGGGCATGGTTTTCGACATCGCCATCATGCCGTGCGGGCAAGCGTAGAGTGCCTGAATGAGGCGTTTGGCTTGGGCTTGCGGAATGACTTGCGTGGGCAGGTCTGCGGATTCGAGAGTGAGGCGCAAGTCTTTCTCCACATCGCCTATCTCGCCCTCGATTTTAGCCACATAGTGGTTGAAGAGGATACGCAAGTCTTCCTTGTAACTCATTGGCACGCAGATTGTTGCCTCCGCTTCGCGTGCGATGGCGTTGCGCAGGTTGCCGCCTTGAATGGCTGTCAGTTGCATATCGGTGTGCGTCATGACCTCGTAGAGGAAACGCACGAGAATCTTGTTGGCATTGCCGCGCCCCTTGTTGATGTCGTCGCCCGAGTGCCCGCCCATCAGCCCGCTGACGCGAATGTGTGCGGCAAACAGCCCGTTGTTGTCCAGCGCGGCAGGCGTGTAGTGCATCTTAGCCAGCGTGTCGATACCGCCCGCGCAGCCGATGAACACCTGACCATCGTCCTCGGAGTCGAGGTTGATGAGTTGACGACCCTGCAGGCAACCGTCTTTCAGGCGGTTGGCACCCGTGAGCCCCGTCTCTTCGTCCACCGTGAACAGGCACTCCAAAGCGGGGTGCTTCAGCGTGTCGGACGTGATGGCAGCCAGTGCCATTGCCACGCCGATACCGTCGTCGCCGCCGAGGGTGGTGCCGTAGGCTTTCACCCAGTCCTCGTCGATATAGGTGTTGATGGGGTCGTTGTCAAAGTCGTGCTGCACATCGCCGTCTTTCTCGCACACCATATCCATGTGGGCTTGCAGGATGACGCCGGGCTTGCCTTCGTAGCCTGCTGTGGCGGGTTTGCGCATGATGACGTTGCCTGCCTCGTCCATTTGGTGCTCAAGGTTGTGTGCTGCGGCGAAGTCCATCAGCCATTTGCCAATCTTCTCCTCGTGCTTCGAGGGGCGTGGCACGCGGGTAATCTCGTGGAAGACAGAGAATACCTCTTTTGGTTCTAACTCGTTGATATTCATATTATTCATGGTTTATTTCTGCACTTATTATTCTCAGATAGCCTTCGGGGAACGCAATGCGGTTAGGTCCTGTCGGTTCGCCGTAAGGGTTGCGCTTGAACTGTCCGTTCTCCTCCTTGCGTTGCTGACCGTCCAAGTACTTGGTCAGCAGGTAGATACCGAGGTCTTTCCATGCTGCGGTGGACTCTTGCGCCTGCGTACACGAGTATTTAGTAAGGAACGCGCGCGCGTCGGCATCGCTCATCGTTGCCACTTCAGTGTCAATGGCGGGCACCTGCATGTTGAATTTCTCCTCCCACGCACGTTGTACCACCTTGATGTCGGGCACCATGGCAGAGGATTTGGTGTATGCCCAGTTGGCTACCATGTTGTATATCCACCATGCCGAAGTGGGCGAGTAGGTGTAGAGGTCGCCGTTGCCTTCGCGGAAGCACTCGGGTATCTCTGTGATGCGACAATACATTGGTACATAGAGGTTTGTGGCAGCGTCGTCCACGCCGAACCAGAAGATTCCGCCTGCCTTGGCACTCTCGTAACCGCGCATCTGAGCCACAAACGACCATGCCGTCTGTTGCGTAGCCGTCGGACGCTCGTACCAGTATTTCACCGAGTCCAACTCGAATGCCAATCCGCCGTAGCGCAACTTGCTGTTCCACGGACCAGCATCGGTGCCCTGCGTGATGTCAAGCGGCGTGCCCTCGTATTGGTCGCGCATGCACTCCTTCATCTCTTGCACGCTCACCTTGTGGTTCGGTCTGATATACAGCGGCATACGTGTGCCTGCGTCCTTGCCGCCGGTCTCGAGGAATGTCTTGCCCGACGCGAAATCAAAGTATTGGTCCATGTCGTCCGAGAAGTGGCGGAAGAACGACCACACACGTGCCTCGCACACGAACAGCCCCGAGAAATCGTAGGGGTTGTATGCCTCTTGGAAGTTGAAGTCCTTGTCCTTGCCCTCGAAATAGCCCATCTCTCGCGCGAACTTCACCACATCTTTGCTCCACATCCAGTTGTCTTTGTCTTTGAAGTCGATGGTTGTGATGCGTGCCTGGTTGGCGTGCGCGGCAATGCAGTCGTCCGGGATGCGGGTTGCCACCCACACGGCACCTTTCTTGCCCGGACCTTTGCCAATAAAATCCATAATCCAAATCTCATTGGGGTCGCCTATGGAGAACGACTCGCCGCCCGACGCATAGCCGTATTCAGCCACCAGCGACGTCATGCACGCAATCGCCTCACGGGCAGTCTTGCAACGCTCCAACGTGATGTAAATCAGGCTTCCGTAGTCGATTCCCACGGTGTCCGCCAACTCTGCGCGACCGCCCCATGTGGTCTCGCCGATGGTCAGTTGATGCTCATTCATATTGCCCACCACCGAGTAGGTGTGGCGCACCTGCGGGATACTGCCCAATGGGCGTCCCGTGTCCCAGTCGCGCACCTCGCGCATTGCACCCTCGGGGTAGTCTGCCGCAGGGCTGAAATGAAGAAATCCGTACAACGAGTAACTGTCGGCTGCATACGAAATCATCGTGCTGCCGTCCACCGAAGCGTCCTTGCCGACCAAAAAGTTGGTGCAGGCCATGCCTGCCACCCAGGCACTGCATAGTGCCGCTACTAACAATGTCTTTTTCATTATGTATCAATTATTTAAGTATTCACTATATTTCTTACGCTGATATTTTTCTTGAGCAGATGACTGTGCGGCACGAGGGAGCAATGTGGGGCATTGTGACCGAGTGCCAAGCAGTCTGGTGCCAAGAAAAACTCAGCGGACATCCATGCGACCGTCTATTTTGGCAGACACCGTCCCCACCTGCTCAATATATTCTATATATAGGTCGCGTATTTTCTCTTCCGACCGCCATATCTCCACGTACCGTGCCAACGGCTCCATGTGGTCGTTGCCTTGGCTCAGGTAATCGCTCGTAGCCACTGTGTAGCAGGCACTTGGCTCTATCTCCTTGCCGTTGATGACCGCCTCTGTCAGCCTGCCGTCACGGGCTTTCATGCGCAGTCCCGACACGCCTTCTCCGCCCAGTTTCGCGAAAATATGGCACAGGTTCAGCACCTCTTCGCCGGTCATCGTCAGCACCACCAACTCGTTGTCAAAGGGCATCAACTCGAACACGTCCTTGAACGTAATGTCCCCTGCCGCCCACTCACAGCGCATGCCGCCGATATTCGTCACCGCCATATCCACCTTGCCCGCGTACCGCTGACGAGCCATTGCCAACAGCGCATCGCATGCCCAGTTGAGCATCGTGCACTCGGGGCGGCTCACAGTCAGTGCCTCGGGCGCATAGCCTATCGGCACACGCAGTTCTTCCTCCAATTGCGCCTTGATGGGTGCTAAATAAGCAATGTAACTGCTATCTTGAATCGCGTCTAACGTACTGTCTATCAGCACTATCTCGCTCTTGCTTTCCACTACGTGCATCGGCTTGTGTAGGCACCCTTTTCCCACCAATATCCCCACTGTCAGCCCTACTGCCACGCATATCGTCAATATGCTGATGGGCAACAATGCATTGCTGCCTTGCCATGCCCTCTTATTATTCTCTTGTTCCATACGCTGCCATTTCAAACAATTCCGCGACAAAGGTACAAAAAAAACTTGACATTTGCAATATGCTGACTGTGACAATTCGTGTCCTACTGCATTTTTCTGCATTATTTTCGGCATCACAAAGTGGAGGTACTTCGGCACTGTACTGTAGGACCGATGGAATTTACATTTCTTTTTGCACATCTGTAAAATTTGTTGTACTTTTGCAGCGTCAAGGCTTACATTGGGGATTGTGGAGCGGTATAGTAAAGTGTCCTCTGTTGCCAATGTGAGTTGAGATATGTATTTATTGAAAAGGCGTTTATTGGCACTTGTTTTGGTACACAGAAATCCGGCAGATTTCACTCTTCTAAGACAAGGATGCAAGTAAACGTTCATTGGTGTGTATCACCGTTATATCGTACCTGTTTAAGGCATGATGTGGTGTTGTACATATCGGCGTGGACGTTGTTGCTTGTTCTTAAGGGAAGGGTCTTGCCGGAACCTCTGTGTAGAGAATGAGCGTGGATAAGGTACCACGCTTTGTTTTTTATGTATGGGCAGTCAGGAGCCCCCGCCCGCAAAACATCAAACACAATGAACAGAAGGCTTATCCTGTTTGTACCATTGCTCTGCTGCTGCCTGTCGCTGACGGCGGAGCACATTGTCGTCTATCCCCGCACAGGGGTGGAGATGGCACAAGACGTTGCCACTATCGGTAAATGGGTCTTTGTGGGTAACATGATGTTGCTCACAGACCATGAAGGACACATGTTGGGCTACGAGTACTTGGACGAAATCATCAAAATCACGTTTGAGGACCGCAACCCTGATGTGCCGACCGCTACCCGCGATGCGGAACCTAACACCGTCATCGTCTATCCCAACCCTACACACGAGACACTCTGCGTACAAGGCGTTCCTGACGATGCCACGCTGCGTATCTACTCTGCCGTGGGGCAGTTGATTTCCACTACACAAGGCACACAAATCGACGTCAGTCACCTGCCTTGCGGCACCTACCTGCTGCAGATAGGCACACAGGTACTGCGGTTTATCAAGGAATAGGAAGAAATATAAACATAAATTATCATAAATAAACCATTAATTTCATGGTATAACAATAGTATCATAACATTAAACGAATAACAAAATGAAAAAACTTATTCTTTTGGCGGCTATGTTCGCCGCAGTGTTGAGCGTATCGGCTCAGCGTAACATGCAGGTATGGGGCGACGGCTCCTACAGCGAGTTCTCTACCAACGATGTGGATAGTGTTACTTTCCTGCTCTCGCCTAACGGCACTCCGCGCACGTATGTAACCCCTCAGTTCAAGATAGAGAGCGACTATTGGTTTGTCTCTTATGACGAGGGTATGACGTGGACGCAACTCGGCAAAGCCACAGGTGAGCAGGGCGCACAAGGTCCCCAAGGCGAGAAAGGAGATACAGGAGCCCAAGGACCGAAAGGGGACAAGGGTGATAAGGGAGACTCAATGTTCCTATCTGTCACACAGGACGACAACTACATTTATCTACTGATGACCGACAGCACAAAAATCCAAATCGCCAAAGCCAAAACAGGTGGCGAAGGCACTCACGCAGACGATGACTTCATTGAGTTCAAGGACTTGAATGTCAAATCCGCCTTACTTCGTCACACACCGGAGATAGATACCAACCACGATGGCGAAATCTCTTACGCCGAAGCCAAAGCAACTAAGCGAATAGTTATCAATGGCAACGAGGATATTATATCCTTCAAAGAACTGCAATACTTTGAAAACTTGACATCCGCATGTTTTAGCGGTTGCAGCAAACTATTTGAAGTCGGATTCCCTGCAAGAATGGATAGTATTTCTGATTATGCATTTCAAGGATGTACTTTGCTGCCAAATTTCAAAGTTCCTGTAAATTGCAAATATATCGGTAAATATGCGTTCAATGCTTGTAAAGGCATGACTGCTATAACTTTTGAAGAAGGCAGCAAATGTGAATATATTGGAGAGCAGGCTTTTGGTGGTTGTACATCTTTGACGCATATAGAATTTCCTAACTCTGTAAAATACATAGGTAACTATGTTCTGAATTATTGTGGCAACATACAATCTATCACATTCCCAGAAAGTTACGTAGCAGGTGGACCTATAGTATATCCATCAACGGCGTATACGAATGTACAAACCATAGTATGGAATGCTATTTGTTGTCCACAATACCGTTTTTCGGTTCCAATTACAACATATGGATTGGCTGGGTACATAGACGGATATCCTCCGTATTATGCACCTAATATCAAAGAAGTATATTTTGGGAACAAAGTAACCACAATCCCTGCATACCTATGCTACAAAATGGACAAACTGCAAGATTTGGCTATTCCTGAGAGTGTGACAAGTATTGGGGATTATGCTTTTGAAGGTTGCTCCAAACTAACCAAAATCACCATTCCTGATGCAGTTACCATAATAGGAAACAGTGCTTTCAAAGACACGGGACTGAGAGAAGTTACTATTGGCAAAAAAGTAGAAAGTATTGGTAGGTACGCGTTTAACACGTGTGGGAAGATATATTGCAAAGCCCAACAACCGCCTATCATTGACCTTTCTTTTCCGAGTTCTGTTAGCGTTATTTATGTACCCCGCGAGTCAGTAGAAGAATACAGAGTGATATGGAGCGACTTTGCGAACAAAATATTAGGATATGATTTTGAGTAATAGCATATTTAGAGTAACTATATGGAATATCGAAATTTTCAGTACGACTTTGTCAAACGTGTAAGTAAGTGCGTTGGAGACGAGGTCGCGTCAAGCAACAAACGTGATGTTACTCAGTTATTGGCATATATGTATGCTATTGTGATTTTTACACAAAGTATCCATAAAAGCCAATGGCATAGTGGCATTATCAAGGATATAACGTTGATAGTAGAGTCTAAAGACGGTATAACATATAATGTCAATGACACCAATTGGGTGATGAATACGGTGTACGATTGCCTTATCAAAGGAGATATTGATCAACAGAGTGATGGCACCAACATTACTGGCGTTATATTTGCACACCCCAATGTGGAAATCCGTATGAATGTACGTGCTTTGGCACAATTCTTAAGTCGTATAGTCAAAGACTACCTTGCCGCTATCAGTGTGGAACTGGACATTACGGACAATAACGAATAGTTTTCAACTTTGTCTTTGAAATAAAACGTTTTTATCGCACCTCATCGGCTGCCTGTTATGGGTGGCCGATGTTGTTATCTGTATTGCCTCTTGGCACTTTTAGTATCTTTTTAATGACAGGTAATTCTTACGGCATTGTCGGCTTAATCACATACTAATATCATACTAATCACATACTAATCACATACTAATCTCATACACTTAACACGAGGAGGACAGAGGATAAATGTAATAGCCAATGGTTAATAATTAATGCATATAGAAGTGTAGCGTCCTAAAATGAACAGACGGCTACGGTGTGCAATCACAAATAGCCAAAAATTGATCACGAATTGGCACTATCGGAGTTTTTATTGAACAGACGGCTACGCCGTATTATCACCCATCAGCCACAAATTATATATCCCAAAAATTAGCGCAACTGATATTATAATACTGCCGCGAGGCAAGCGGCAGACGGAGACACAATATGACGACGCGAGCCGCGTCGTCCCCCCAAGCGTAGCATCGGCATAGTGATTGGGATGGCAAAGAGTGCCTACGGCAATACATTCTGCATGATTGCCACGTAAATACAAAATGCGAATACCAATTGGATATATCAAAAAAAAGTTGTAACTTTGCCGCCCAAATGTGCGATGTCCACAGGACAGGCACCCGTCAGGAAACAGAGATATATGGAAGTCAGTGATTTCACACCCGAAGAAGAGCAACGGATAGAGCAGGAGTTTCAAGCCCTATTGGACGACTATGCGCACACGACCCACCGGCAGAAAGTGGAGTTGATTACGCGGGCGTATCACTTTGCCAAACAGGCACATAACGGCGTTAGAAGGCTGTCGGGCGAGCCATATATCATGCACCCGCTGGCAGTGGCGCGCATCGTGGTGAAAGATATCGGCTTGGGGAGTACGAGTATCTGTGCGGCGTTGCTGCACGACGTGGTGGAGGACACCGACTATACGGTGGAAGACATTGAGCATCAGTTCGGTCCGAAGATAGCGAACATCGTGGAGGGGCTGACGAAGATTTCGGGCGGCGTGTTCGGGGACCAAGCCAAGAAGCAGGCGGAGAACGTGAGGAAACTGCTGCTGACCATGTCGGACGATGTGCGGGTGATGCTGATTAAACTGGCAGACCGATTGCACAATATGCGTACGCTGTCAGCGCAACCCGTTGAAAAACAACAGAAAATAGCCGCCGAGACACAATATATCTACGCGCCGATGGCGCACCGATTGGGCTTGTTCCCCATCAAGACGGAGTTGGAAGACCTGAGTTTCAAGTACGAGCACCCCGACCTCTACGCGGACATCGAAGCCAAACTGCAAGCCAACAAAGACACGCAGTTAGACAGTTTCGAGGAGTTTGCCAAGCCCATTCGCGACAAACTGACGCAGATGGGATACGAGTTCCGTATGTTCGCGCGCATCAAATCGGTGTATTCGATATACAAGAAGATGGTGTCGAAAGGCGTGCCGTTTGAGCAGGTGTACGACTTGCTGGCGGCGCGTATCGTGTTCAAGCCGAACACTTCGTTCTCGGAGAAAGACCAGTGCTGGATGATTTACTCGGCTATCACGGAGATATACCGCCCTCACCCTGAGCGCATCAGGGACTGGATTTCGACCCCTAAGGCTAATGGTTATGAGGCTCTGCACGTGACAGTGATGGGACAACACGGGCAATGGGTGGAGGTTCAGATACGCAGCGAGCGTATGGACGAGTTGGCAGAGCACGGATTGGCAGCGCATTGGCGTTACAAGACCGGCGACGAGACCGAGAGCGAGTTGGACAAGTGGCTGAAAGAGATAAAAGACGTGCTGAGCAATCCCGACCCCGATGCGATGGCATTCCTGGACACGTTCAAACTGAATCTGTATGCGCACGAGGTGTTTGTGTTCACGCCCAAAGGGGAGATACGCACGCTGGCGCAGGGGGCAACGGTGCTGGACTTTGCGTATCAGTTGCATACGGAGTTGGGCGACCACTGCATCGGCGCGAATGTGAACCACACGGCACGCCCTATCAGTTACATATTGCAGAGCGGCGACCAAGTGGAGGTGCTGACCTCCGAGAAGCAGAAACCCGAGCAGGAGTGGCTGGAGATAGTGGTGACAGCCAAGGCGCGCGACTGCATCAAGCGGCATTTCCGCAAGGGCGAGGGGCTGTGGAGCCTGATTCGACCAGGCAAGAACACGGTGGCAAAGTTGGCAAGCGTACAGATAAAAGGTGCGGACACGTTTGGCGTGCTGATGCGTATGCTGACCGTCATCTGTGAGGAGTACCACACCAATATACACGACCTGCACGTAACCTCCGACGACGGGCACTTCGACTGCGAGGTGCAGATATGGATATTCGAGCAGAAGACGCTGAGCAAGATGTGCAAAGACCTGCGCGAGATAGAAAGCGTGAGCGTCGTGAACGTGCTGAGCATCGGCGACGAACAGAAAGAGAATAACAAATCATAATTACAATAAGACATGAAAAAAGTTATGAGTTTTGCAGCCTTCCTGCTGATAGCAGTGGCTGCGATGGGTCAACAACCCGTGATGACATTCACCAAGACCGAGCATGATTTTGGCAAGATTAACGAGGCAGATGGTCGCGTAACGACCGTCTTCGAGTTCAAGAACGAAGGTATGACGCCGCTTGTGCTGAGCAACGTGCGTGCCAGTTGCGGTTGCACCACACCGAAGTGGACCCGCGAACCCGTAGAACCCGGGCAGACAGGTCAAATCACCGTAACATACAACCCGAATGGCCGTCCCGGTCGCTTCCAGAAGACCATCACTATCACCAGCAATGCCACCGAGGCTACCAAGCGCCTATATATAAAAGGTGAGGTAATCCCCAAGCCGGCAAAGCCTGTGGACCAGTACCCGGTCAAGATGGGCGAGTTGAGTATGAAGAAGAACAGCCTCAGTTTCGGCACCATGAAGATGGGCGCAAAGAAGATGCTGGAGATTGAATACGCCAACCAAACCGACCAACCGGTGAAGGTGGAGTACCTGATGCGCGACCAGGACAGTTACCTCAAACCTGTCGTAACTCTGGCAGAAGTGCAACCCAAGCAGACAGGCAAACTGCAAGTGGCTCTCGACACCGAGGACAGCCCGCTGTATGGTCCCGTGGATGCACGTATCTATATGATGGTCAACGGCAAACGCAACCTGACCGACGAGTACGCCGTACACATCACAGGCAACATCGTAGAGGACTTCTCGGGGCTGACCGTTGAGCAACGCCAGCAGGCTCCTATCGTGGAGATTGAGCGCAATATCACCCTCGGCACCGTGAAAGCAGGCAAGAAAGCCAACTTCAAGGTAGCCCTCAAAAACGCCGGTATCAACCCGCTGACGGTGCGCCGTATCGTACTCAACGACCCACTTATCAGTATAGCACAGCCCAAGTCGGCTATCAAAGGCGGACACCACACCGACCTCAAAGTGGAAATCAAGCCTGCCAAAGACGCAGCACAGTACTCGCGTGCCGTTACGCTGATTACCAACGACCCCGAGAACCCCGTTATCACATTGAAAATCAACTGGACAGTAGAGTAAACTATGAACCATCCGGAGAATAGTGCCGAATACAAAGGATTGACCGTGAACGCAGGCGTGCAGAACCTGCCATCGGTCAATCCGTATGCCACTTTCCGCCGCCACAAGCAGGTGCTCAGTGCGGACGAGTATGTGGAGGGCATTCTGCGTGGTGACATCCGCATGCTCAGTCAGGCGGTCACATTGGTAGAGAGCCAACTGCTTAGCGACCAAGCCATTGCGCAGGAGGTCATCAAACGCTGTCTGCCGCATGCGGGCAACGCCATACGCCTGGGCATCACCGGTGTACCGGGCGCAGGCAAATCCACGTTTATCGAGGCACTCGGCACCAAACTCTGCGAACAGGGCAAACACCTCGCCGTGCTTGCCATCGACCCCTCGTCGGAGCGCAGCAAGGGCAGTATCCTTGGCGACAAGACACGTATGAACCAACTCTCCACGGAGAAGAACGCCTTTATCCGTCCCAGTCCGTCGGCAGGCAGTCTGGGCGGCGTGGCACGCAAGACGCGCGAGACGATAGTCCTCTGTGAAGCAGCGGGTTTCGACACTATCATCGTCGAGACAGTCGGCGTCGGACAGTCGGAGACCGCCGCGCACTCCATGGTGGATTTCTTCCTCCTGCTGCAAGTCACCGGCACGGGCGACGAACTGCAAGGCATCAAACGCGGCATCATGGAAATGGCGGACGGCATTGCTATCAACAAATGCGACGGCAGCAATGTCGAGCGTGCCGAGGCTGCGAAAGTGAGTTTCAAGAACGCCCTCGCGCTCTTCCCGCCTACGGAATCCGGATGGAAGCCCTACGCCCTCACCTGTTCGTCCGTGGAAGGCAACGGCATCCTCGAGGTATGGGGCATGGTGGAAGATTATATAAGGTACGCGCGCGCGAACGGGTACCTTGACCGCCTGCGCACCGAACAAGCCAAATACTGGATGTACGAGACTATCAACCAGCACCTTCTGGACGGATTCTACAAGTCCGAATACATGGAGCCGCTCATTCAGCAGACCGAACAGCGCGTACTCAACAACGAACTGAGCAGTTTCACTGCCGCTTACGACCTACTCAAGCAATATGCCGAGCACGACCACCAATAGCCGCAAACGCCGCACCGAACCCACGGTCATCAAGGTCGGTGCCAACGAACTGGGCAAACTGCCGCCACAGGCTCCCGAACTGGAGGAGTCTGTTCTGGGTGCGTTGATGATAGAAAAAGACGCTTTCGGCACGGTGGCAGACCTGCTCCGTCCTGAGTCGTTCTATTCCGACCGCAACCGCCATATCTTCGAGGCGATACGTACCCTCGCTGCCAAGGAGGCACCGGTGGACGTCCTCTCCGTGGCGGAGCAACTGCGCAGCACGGGTACTCTCGAGCAAGCGGGCGGCGTGGTCTATCTCAGCGAACTGACACAGCGCGTGGCATCGGCGGCGCACCTGCGTTACCACGCACAAATCGTGGCGCAGAAAGCCACGGCGCGCGACCTTATCACCATGGCGTGCCAGATAGAAGAGAAGGGCTACGACGAGACACAGGACGTGCACGACCTCATGCAGTTCGCCGAGTCGGGCATCTTCGAAATATCCCAGCGCACGCAGGCACGCGACGTCACGCAGATTGACCCCGTCATCTCCGAGGCTTTCGAGCGCATGCGCAAGGCTTCGCAGAACGAGGGCAACATCTCGGGTGTCCCCAGCGGTTTCGACAAACTCGACAAGATTACTTCGGGTTGGCAGAAGTCCGACCTCATCATCATCGCGGCGCGTCCCGCTATGGGTAAGACGGCTTTCGTGCTCTCTATGGCGAAGAATATCGCCGTCAATTTTCACCGTCCCGTGGCGATGTTCTCCCTCGAGATGTCCAACGTCCAACTCGTTAACCGTCTGATTATGAACGTCTGCGAGATAGAGGGCGAGAAAATCAAGAACGGCCGCCTTACCAAAGCCGAGTGGGACAAACTCGAGCACAAAATCGTGGACTTGCAGGGCGCGCCCCTCTATGTGGACGACACGCCCGGACTCAGCGTCTTCGAACTGCGGAGCAAGGCACGCAAGTTGGTCAAGGACAAGCACGTAGAACTGATAATCATTGACTACCTGCAACTTATGAACGCCAACGGCTCCAATTTCGGCAGCCGCGAACAGGAGGTCAGCATCATCTCCCGCACCCTCAAAGGCATGGCGAAAGAGTTGGATATCCCCATCATCGCCCTCAGCCAGTTGAACCGTAGCGTCGAGAAACGCGACTCCAGCAACAGCGTGGAGGGCAAGAAACCGCAACTCTCCGACCTCCGCGAGTCGGGTGCCATTGAGCAGGACGCCGACATGGTCTGCTTTATCCACCGACCCGAATACTACCATCTCTACAACGATGACCAGACAGGCAAGGACCTCCGCGGACTCGGGCAAATCATCGTGGCGAAGCACCGCAACGGTGCCACCGACGAGATATGGCTCCGTTTCGTGGGCAAGTACGCGCGGTTCCAGAACGAGAGCGATGCCTTCGACGACCTGCCACAGGCTACCGCCACGCGCCAAGTCGCCAGCCGTATGAACTCCCTACCCTCCCCCGACGCGGACGGAGCCATGCTCGACAAAGGAGAGGACTTTGAAGCACCTTTCTAAATAAAGGTTAACTCGGTATTCTCTCGACATTCACCCGAGAATAACAGCAAGGGATACGCAAGGGATAAGCAAGGGATAAACAATGGTTAACAACCCCTCAACGGACAGACAAACAACAAACAACGATATAAATATCTAATTTAGATAAATGAAACGTACAGAAATCATCGACGCGCTCAAGCGCGAGGCAGACGGACAGCCAATCAATGTCCGTGGGTGGGTGCGTAGTCGCCGCGGCAACAAGAACGTCAGTTTCATTGCCCTCAACGACGGCTCCACCATTCGCAACATACAAATCGTGGTGGACCTCGCCAAGTTCCCCGAAGAGCAACTCAAGCCCGTCACCACCGGTGCCTGCATATCAGCCACGGGCAATCTGGTTGCCAGCCAGGGCAGCGGGCAGGCGGTGGAAATCCAACTGACTGATTTGGAGGTATATGGCACAGCCGACCCCGACCTGTACCCGCTCCAGAAGAAAGGGCTCAGCATGGAATACCTGCGCACCATCGCGCACCTGCGCCCGCGTACCAATACGTTTGGTGCCGTCTTCCGCATACGTCACAACATGGCGATGGCTATCCACACCTACTTCCACGAACACGGTTTCTTCTACTTCCACACACCTATCATCACGGCTTCCGACTGCGAAGGCGCGGGACAGATGTTCCAAGTAACAACCAAGAACCTTTACAACCTGAAGAAAGACGAATCCGGCAAGATTGACTACTCCGACGATTTCTTCGGCAAGCAGACCTCTCTCACCGTCTCGGGGCAACTCGAGGGCGAGTTGGCAGCGTTGGCTCTGGGCAAAATCTACACCTTCGGACCTACTTTCCGTGCCGAGAACAGCAACACCCCGCGCCACCTCGCCGAGTTCTGGATGATTGAACCCGAAGTGTCGTTCATTCAGAAAGACGAACTCATGGACCTCGAAGAGGACTTCATCAAGTTCTGTGTCCGTTGGGCGCTCGACCATTGCATGGACGACCTCGAGTTCCTCAACCAGTATGTGGACAAGGGTCTCATTGCGCGCCTGCAGGCCGTGGTGAACACCGACTTTGTCCGTCTGCCGTACACCGAGGGCATCAACATTCTGCAAGAGGCAGTGAAGAACGGCAAGCACTTTGAGTTCCCCTGTGAGTGGGGCGACGACCTCGCTTCCGAGCACGAGCGTTTCCTTGTGGAGGAGCATTTCGGCAAGCCTGTCATCATGACCGACTACCCCAAGGACATCAAGGCTTTCTACATGAAAATCAACGACGACGGCAAGACCGTGCAGGGCACCGACGTGCTCTTCCCGCAGATTGGCGAGATTATCGGCGGTTCGGTTCGTGAAGAGAGTCTCGACAAACTCAACGCCGAAATCGAACGCCGTCAGATACCGATGAAGGACATGTGGTGGTACCTTGACACACGCCGCTTCGGCTCTGCCCCTCACGCCGGTTTCGGCTTGGGCTTCGAGCGTCTGATGCTCTTCGTAACGGGCATGCAGAATATCCGCGACGTTATCCCGTTCCCCCGCACCCCAAAAACCGCCGAGTTCTAAGTCTCACGGTTTCAACAGAATATGAATACTTAAATAATGTATCTATGCGAAAAACTATCTTTGCTTTTCTGCTGACTATCGCCACTTTGGCTTCCGCCACGGCTTACGCAGACGATGCTACCCGATTGGTAGGGCGTCTCGTTTCCGCCGGCAACCAAGCCATTGCGGGTGCCACAGTCACGCTTGGCAATCAGGGCATCTCTACCACGACCAATGCCAAGGGTGAGTTCTCGCTTACCTATCTCGAGCCGATAGACGAGGAAGTCATCCTCGAAGCAGACGGCTATGTATCTGACATTCAACTCATTCAGTTACAAAAAGGACAACTCAACGACCTCGGCGATATCATCATGCAGGTGGACATCGCACGCGAGGCGCAGGAGGAGGTGCTTCTCAACCTTGCCGAAGCCGACCTCAACGACGACGAGGGCAAGACCCAATCCATGGCGTCTGCCTCCAGTGCCAGTCAGGATGTCTTCAACTCCACCACCTCTTTTGCTTGGTCCAACGCACGCTACCGTGCACGCGGCTACGAGCAAATCTACGAACAGAACTACATTGAGGGTATATCATTCAACTCGGCAGAGCGCGGACAGTTCAACTTCTCCGCTATGGGAGGACTCAACGACGCTACGCGATACCGCGAAGTGGTGGAGGGCATAGAATCCAACAACTTTACGTTTGGCTCACTCGGCAAATCCACCAACTATCTGCAATCGGCTACCAACTACGCCCAGGGCTGGAAAGTAGGTCTCGCAGGCACCAACCGTAACTACAAGGGTGCCGCACGTGCCACTTATGCCAGTGGTCTGCTCGACAACGGCTGGGCATTCGCCGCCCAACTCGCTTGGCGATACAGCCCGTATATTGATGTCAAGGGACGTATCGGCGAGGGTATCACCTACAATTCCGTAGGCTATTTCTTGACTGCCGAAAAGCAATGGGGCAAGGATAAGCGACTCTCCCTCATCACGTTTGGTGCTCCTACCATGCGCGGACAATCGGCTGCCGTTACACAGGAGACCTACAACCTCACCAATCAGTACAACCGTACCTCATGGGGCTACAACAACTATAATCCCTATTGGGGCTACCAGAACGGACAAGTGCGCAACTCACGTATCGTGAAGTCCTACGACCCGACTGTCATTGCCGCGTTCGACTGGAACATCAACGAGACCAACCGCATCAAGTTTGGCTTGGGATACCACTACTCGTTCTATTCCAACTCCGCCCTCACATTCTACAATGCGCCGGACCCGCGCCCCGACTACTACCGCAATATGCCGTCCTTCCTTTTTGATGGGCAAATTGACAAGGATGGTAATTTCATCAGCAAGGATATGAATAACGTATTGTTGGGATATGGCAATACATACAACAATACGTATGTGGGGTCATCGGTAGATTGGAATACCTTTACCTCCCTAACCGACCTTTGGACCTCGCGTGACAACAAGACGACCCAAATTGATTGGGACGCGCTTTATGCTGCCAACTACGCCAACAATGCCAATAATCCGAACGGCTCTGCACGCTATATGTTGGAACGTCGCCACAACGACATTCAGGAAGGCATGCTCAATATCAACTACCGCAAT
Source organism: uncultured Bacteroidales bacterium (assembly GCA_934725535.1). Taxonomy (GTDB): domain Bacteria; phylum Bacteroidota; class Bacteroidia; order Bacteroidales; family Paludibacteraceae; genus Colicola. Next base: position 21,353 of record CAKVBV010000035.1, read on the forward strand.
ACATCTGTCAATCACCTGACGGCTACGGTAGGATTGGAAGCCAAAGGGTCACAAGGCATTCACTACAAGACTATTGACGACCTGCTTGGCGGCAATCAATGGATTGATGTTGACCCGTTTGCGGAACGGGACATCAAAGAACTTGCCACCAACATCGGTTTGACGCAAGAGGACATTCAGAATGTGAAACAAAATAATCTCGCTAACCCCAATGCACCTATCACGACGGATGGTCGTTTCGGTTACGACTACCGCATCAACATGATGACTGCCAAACTGTGGGCACAGAACGAATGGTCGTGGAACGAAGTGGACCTCTACTACGCCCTACAGTTCACCTATTCGTCTATGCAGCGTACCACCAATATGGTCAATGGACGTGCATGGTACCTCGCACGCCTCAACCCTGACTATGCGCAATACTACCTTGGCAGCCAGGCACAGAATGTATTGGACGGCAACTATGCAACCACCCTCACAGGCTATACACACCATTTCATTGATCCCGCCGTTAAGTTGGGTGCTACTTACAAAATCAATGGACGCAACCAACTCAAAGTCAATGCTATGGCAGAGACAGCAGCACCACTCGCACGCGATGCATATATCTCACCGCGTGTACACGACCGCGCTGTAGAGGCTATCTACCGCCACGATCAGGCATCTGCCTATGCAAAACGTGATGGTACCAAGTGGATAGACGAGTATTTCGGAGCTAGTCAGAAGATGACAAGTGCCGACCTCACTTACTCGTTCAACTATCCTGTTGTGCGTGGTCGTATCACAGGATTCTATACACAGTTTTGGAACGGTTCGGAACTCAACGGGTATTACGATGACGAGGCGCGCACCTTTGTCAACCAATCCCTTACGGGTATCAACCGCCGACACATGGGCATTGAAGCCGCAGCAGCAGTCAAACTCGGTATGTACTTCACCCTCACGGGCGTAGTCTCTGTAGGCGACTATCGTTACACTTCCAACGCCTATTCCATTACTTCTGCCGAAAACGGTATGGCATTGGCTGAAGACAAAGATGGAGCCGCTATCTACGAACTCCGCGACAGTGTCCTCATCAACGGACTCCGCGTTGCTACCGGTCCGCAAGTCAATACCAGCCTCAAGTTATCCTTCTTCCACCCGAAAATGTGGTTTGCCGACATCACTGTCAGTTACTTCGACTGGAGTTACCTCGACTATGCGCCCTCCCGCCGCATGCAAGGTCTTTACACCGGTGTACGTGCTGACGGAAGTGTCGTAAACGGTTGGTATGGTGACACCTACACCAATGCAATTCAGAAAGATGAGAACAACGAGATTATGTACGACAAGTACGGAGTTCCACAACTCAAATACCCGTACAATATGATGTCCGACCAAGAGATGCTCACCGACAACCAATGGTACAACCGCTTCCTTGTAGACGTGAGTGTGGGTAAATTGATATACTTGAAGAATCGCCAGTCTATATCTATCAACTTGACGGTCAATAACTTGTTCAATAACACCCACTTCAAGACAGGCGGTTATCAGCAAGCCCGATTACCGCGTCAGACACGCCAAGGGCAGAAAGATACGGAGAACTCGGTTATCGGTTCCAATGCATGGAAATTCCCCTCCAAATACTACTACGCATGGGGAACAAACTTCTATCTCAATATCCAATATAAATTCTAAGCATTATGAAGAAGTTTCTATATATCGCCCTTGTGGCTGTGTGCTTTGCATGCACACCCAAACCCATTGACGAGGCAACACTCTTCCTCACCAACGAACAGGCCAACGAATTGATAAGCGAAGGCACTATCCTTACTATCAATGATTTCTTGGCACAATATACTACCGAGCAGGGCAATTTCTACAACGAAAATCGCCCATATCGTACACGGGCTAATGATGAGAAAACAAACCCTGGCATTTGGTTCTTCTCTATTGATACCATTCCTGTTTCAGAGAAACCGGTGTACATTCGTGGGCGTATCACGACCGACGACTATGCAGGTAATTTCTACAAGTCGTTGTGTATCCAACAGATTGTAGATGGCGAACAGCAGGCACTCCGTATCTCTGTGGATGCTGGTTCTGTAGGCGGTCTATACCAAATCGGACAAGAGATACTCATTCGCGTGGACGGTCTGTCTATCGGACGCTATGCCAACCAACCCCAACTCTGTGTGCCGTCCTACAACAATAATACGTATGCCCAAAAAGCAGAACAAAAGATAGGTTGGGCACCGGGACGTATTCCTATGGCTATATTCAAGGAACACGTAAAGTGTATTGGTACTCCTGATGTGAGTAAGTTACAAATAGACGTTGTTACTATCGACCAGTTTGAAAGTATTACCGACATCAACGAAATCCGTAAATGGGACGGCAAATTGATATGCCTTGAAAATGTATATTTCACGGGACAATACTATGACGACTATAATAGTAAGTTTGCGGATTGTACGACTATGGATCCTGAATATTGGCCAAGCGGATACGATTCCAATACCGCCAATGTGTTTGCCCCTATTACTAAGAATCTCGGATACCCGCAAAGCCGTATAATTACGGATGGAACCAACAGTGTGAATGTTTCTACATCCGAGTACGCCAAGTTCGCACGTTTCTATATACCGGGTGCCAACAGCCAAGGCTCTGGTATTGAAAACTGCCCCGACTACAAAGGCAAGGTGTATGGTATTGTCGGCTACTATCAGGACAAGGCATCGGACAAGATGGGTTGGTACAAGTGGGCTATATCCATTCGCTCTTTGGATGACTTGGACCTCCGTGATGCAGGCGGTGAATTGTGGCAACGTATTGAGTACACAAAATAATACCAGCCCAACACCTTAAATAAACTTACATTCGCGCAGCGAACCACCATCGTGAACAACGTGAACCATCATCGTGAACAACGTGAACCATCATCGTGAACGCAGTGAACCACCATCGTGAACGCAGTGAACATAGATCATGACTTGGATTGACATTCTTATTCTCCTACCCCTTCTCATCGGCCTTGTTCGAGGGCTGATGAGGGGGTTGGTAGTGGAACTCACAGCCATCGTTGCCATTATCCTTGGCTTTGTCGGAGCCCGCCTGTGGGGCGCACGGTTCTCCCTGTGGCTTATAGGGCAGTTCGAGTGGCCCGAAGCGGTATGTTCGGTAGTGGCATACTCGCTGATATTCTTGGGTATAGCCTTGTTTCTCAATATCGCAGCGCGTCTCATTTCCCGCCTGTTCAAAGCCATCAGTTTGGGTTGGCTCAACCGTCTGTTGGGTGCACTCTTCGGTATGGGAAAATGGGCAATAGTAGTCCTGCTCCTTGTCCTCTGCGTTCACCGTCTGGACGACCAATTCCACTTCTTCCGTTCCGACCTCAAGCAGCAATCCACCATCTACAACTACACCACCCCCCTCGCCGAAAAAGCATGGGAAGAGGTACAATCCCAAATATCCTCCCTTAACTATTCTACACCCAATTCTGAGGATAAAGAATAATCCTCTACAGCGTTATTACTATAGTGTCCATTTAGAAACGCAATTTTGGGGTATATTTTTGCCCCCCTGTCAGCCATTGTTGAGGGTACCGAAACAGGGGCTGACAGGGGGGCGCCCCAAAGAACCGTCCAAGGCAGATGCAATACAAAAGAATAAAAAAACAGGAGAGGATTT
>CAKVBV010000036.1 GCA_934725535.1 uncultured Bacteroidales bacterium
ATAGTGATGGAGATGCAGATGCCGTACAATGATGTATCGTCGGAGTTGGTGATGATGGAGTTGCAGGACGTGGTGAAGTCGCTCCCGGGAGGTATGTGGCGGGCGAGATAACCCGCGAGATTTACGATGTACAATGCGGTAGCCCTGCTACTTTTCACACTTTCTGCCTGTGCTGTTCATCGCATATTAACTATTAACCATTAACTATTACTACACTTAACTCGATGTCCCATCGAGTTAAGTGTATGACATTAGTATGTGATTAGTATGTGATTAGTATGATATTAGTATGTGATTAAGCAGTTAATATCGAATGGATTTCGATAGCATTTCGACAGAGCACCGCACTAACAAATCCACACATTATAGGATTGCATTATTAGGCTTTTTGCTACAAATGGCATCACCGAGGACGCGGACGTAGCGGGATGCTCCTCTCGTCCGCGGGCAGTTTGGCACAAACTGTATGACGGTGCTACGCACTTGGGAGACGACGCGGCTCGCGTCGTTATCGGCTTCGCCGAACTATATATAACGTAAGTCCGACATAATTGAGGATATATACTTTGTGGCTAATGTGTGATAATACGGCGTAGCCGTCCGTTCAACAGCCCCTCGATAATGTTATTATTTGCTGTGGTTGCAATGTCGTTATCTATTATTAGGCTTTTTGCCGCAAATGTCATCGCTGGAGACATGGATGCCCTGTTGGGATGAGAAATAATTTGTGTATGTGGGAGAAATGTACTACCTTTGTTGCGAATTATACAAAATGATATGACAAAGACCTGTCTAATGCCGTTGATACGAAAGAGTGCTGTCATTATGGCACTTGTAATGGGTATGATATGCCCTGTCTGTGCACAAAGTACGGATGTTCTGGTGGAGGAGAACGGAGAACTTGTTGCGGAGAAGAAGTGGTTGGACGACTATCCTGCCCGTGTGGGGTTCACATGGGGGGCGTCCGCCGGTGTGATGAGCAACTATATCTGGCGCGGATTGTATGTAGGAGGATTGAGCCTGCAAGCGGATGTTACGGTGGGTTACGGCGGGTTCTTCGCCAATATGTGGTGGAACGTGGGTGCTACGGACTGGGCGTTCACAGGTTTCAACCCCGAAGTGGATATCACTGTCGGTTTCAGCCGGTGGGGATTTCAGTTCTACTACCTGCACATGTACTATTTCGACCGCTATGCCGACGGGACGCGCTCGCGCTATTTCGATATGAAGAACCATGCCCCGGGGGGCGGTGGTACGACAGGCGAATGGCGTATGTCGTACCGTGTGAGCAACCGGTTGCCGCTCAGCATATTGGTTGCCCTGCGCACGTTTGGCAGGGACGGCTACCTGACGGCGGACGGGACGCTGAAGCGGGCGTACTCCACGTATATTGAATTGGGGTACGATTTCGATTTGACACGCGACTGGACCTTGGCGGCACGCTTGGGCATGACCCCCGCAAAGAGTATGTACACGGGCTTTCAGGGCGACTTCGCCGTGAACCTGATAGGGCTGAAGTTGCAGAAGCAATGGCAGATGCAGGGGTATGCCGTGCAGACGTTTGCGCACGTGATGCTCAACACGTGGAACGTGAATGCCGACAACCTGATACGCCCCGTGGCACAAGCAGGCAATCAGAAACTGAATCTGGCTGTCGGCTGCAGTGTGGGCATATAAATGATGCCACAAATTATGAAACAGAAAATGGGGCTACCTTAATAAAAAAGCAGCCCCTGAAATTATGCATTGCGCATTGTTATCTCACTTCCTCGCCTGTCAATGTATAAGTCTTACCCCCTTGCAGGATATACACTTGCCCGTCACGGAATACTTTACGGGATGTGGTCATACCGTTAGCCGCGTCCACATTGTTCACAGCCGATAATGTATGAGTGGTAAATTCACCTATGTAGGTACGCAAGATAATGTCCTCTGCATCTTTCACTTCCATAGTATAGAGATAGTGTGTACCCTCTGTGAGGTCTGTTACCACAAAGCGGAAACCATTGGTCGTTGGCTCTGCGACCGGGGTGTGACGTTGCTTCCTACTATAAGCAGGAGCATAAGTGATACTATTCAGTTGCCCTTCTGCACTGAACGAGAGCGAGCAGAAATCTGCAGTATCCGTACGAACAACAAGAACATATTGGGCAGCATTCGCATCTGTCTGCCAGTCAAAAGTTACAGAAGTTGTGTCTGCTGTAGCCGTCATCCCCTCTGTGATGATAGGCTCCAATGATATGCACTGTATATCCTTGAACATTCCCCATTGACTATCGGATTGGTAAGCAGAGATACTGTTACATGGCACACGTACTGTAATACTATCATACTGCGTTTGATAATAATACTTACTATAATAATTGTCATTACAATAAAATGCGGTATCTGCCAATGGAGGCTCCTGTGCGTAGCATGATATATGCCTGAGTGCGGAACAGAGAGCAAATGCCCATTCGCCTATTTGGCGGGTGCGCGCTCCAATAGAAACTGAATCAAGAGTACCACAACGGAAGAAAGCCCCCTCCCTTATAGTGGTTACACTGTTCGGGATAATAATCGAATTGAGGTCCCAGCATTGACAGAAAGCATATCGCCCGATATTGGTTACACCTTGGGGAATAGTAACCGAGGTTAACCTTTCGCATTTATGAAAGGTGTAATCACTGATGCTATCCATACTATTTGGCAGGGAGATAGACATAAGACTGTCGCAATAGGAAAACGCACTTTCTCCAATGCTTGTTACACTATTGGGGATAGCAATGGATTTCAAACTCTTACAGTAGCCAAAAGCATGATTTCCTATACTCGTCACACTGTTCGGAATGGCAACAGAAGATAGACTTGTACAATCATAAAATGCATAATCACTGATACTATCTATACCATTCGGTATGGAAATGGATGTAAGGCTGCTGCACGATTTGAAAGCACCATTCCCGATATTCGTTGTGTTGCTACTCATAGTGACGGAAGTAAGCCCGATACACAGTTCAAACGCGCTTTCTCCAATACTCACTACACTGTTTGGAAGGATAATGCTGCTTAGACCTGTGCAACCATCAAACGCCTGCTTTCCGATGTTTGTTACCTTGTTGCCCAAAACAATGGAGGTCAAGCCTTCACAACCACTGAAAGCCAACTCTCCGATATCGGTTACACCATCTGGAATACGGACTGAAGTCAGGGATTTGCAATTGTAGAAAGTCCCTGTTTCTATGGTCTTTACCCCATTAGGAATGATGATACTGCTGAGATTTGTACATCCCAAGAAAGCACAACTGCCAATGTTTGTTACACTATTAGGTATGTCTATGGAAACAAGCCCCTTGCAATCACGGAAAGCATCCCTGCATATTTCTATGGTGCCCTCTTTTACGGTAATAGATGTGCCCTGTGGCATCTCGCCGATATAGGCATATAGCATATTGTTTATGTATATGACCCCGTCAGGAAAATTGTCATACCATGATGTCCCATGAAATGCCCTATATCCAATATAGGTTACACTATTGGGGACAGAAATAGCGGTGAGCCCTGTGCAACCATAGAAAGCATAATCTCCGATGCTCGTTATACTATTGGGAATGACTGTATTTTGGCAACCTGCTACGAGTGTGTTGGTGGCTGTCTCAATAATGGCGTTGCAATTATCACGACTGTCAAATGTAGTGTTGCTTTTTTCCACGGTAATGGAAGTGAGTCCCGAACACGAAGAAAAAGCGGCTTCCCCTATGCTTGTTACGCTACTCGGGATACTGAGGTCTGTCAAACCGGAGCAACCGGCAAAAGCACGCTCGCCAATACTCGTTGTATTGTTGCTGATAGTAACAGCCGTCAAGCCCGTACAATTTTGGAAAGCATAATCTCCGATACGCTGTATGCTATTGGGGATAATTGAGGTTTGACAACCTGTGAGGAGTGTATTCGTCGCCGTTTCGACAATTGCATTACAATCATTACGGCTATCATACACCGTATTCCCGCTTTCTACGACAATAGAGGACAGACTTGCAGAACATCCCTTGAAAGTATTGCTTTCAATGTGGGTTACACTATTCGGGATGGTGATAGACGCAAGCCCCGTACAATTGTAAAAAGCCATTTCCCAAATCGATGTCAGGTTGTTGGGAAAAGTAACAGATTGTAGGTTTTTACAATAACAAAAGGCATACTCCCCTATGTTTTCAACCTTGTCTCCGATAGTCGCAGATGTTAGCCCTATACAGTTAAAAAACGCCCGTTCTCCGATACTTACGACATTATTGGGAATGATGACAGATGTGAGACTTTTGCAATTATAGAAAGTACGCCTTTCAATACTTGTTACATTATCCGGAATGGTGATGGTGGTCAGAGCGGAGCAATACTCAAACGCCTCCTCACGAATAGTTGTTACACTATTGGGAATAGCAATAGAAACAAGGTTTGTACAATCGTAGAAAGCAGCATGTTCAATACTTGTTACACCATTCGGAATGTCGATGGATATAAGCCCTGTGCAACCATAGAAAGCCCCATAACCGATATATGTTACTCTACTGCCGATAGTAACCGAGGTGAGGTTTGGGCAATCGCGAAAGGCATAAGTTCCAAGCCCCGTTACACTATAGGTCTTGTCATAGTACACAATAGTATCAGGGATATTAACCGATGTAAAAGATTGATACATTGTAGAACCATCAACTTCTACCGTACTGTCACTCGTGAGAGTATAGCACAAGTCACCATGCTGAAAGTCATACGCCCAAAGGGTGGTGGTGACGAGAAGTATCACCAAAAAGGATGTAAATCTTTTCATAATGTGTTGTTTTTTAATTTGTTATTGTTTTATTACAGTTATGCAGATATACAAAAAGCGTGGGAATCAACTGTCTTGCAAGTGCAAAAGTAGGAATTTATTTGCAAATACGCAAATAACTGGTTCTTTCGACAGGGCAACCGCACCAAAATTGCATATCATTCTGGGGACGCGGACGCCCTGCGGGGGCTCTGCAAGTCCGTGGGCGTAGCGGGGTGCTCTCCTCGTCCGCGGTCGGTTTGGCACAAACCGTCTGACTATCCAATGCATGGGGGACGTGAAGCGTAAGGCAGATGTGCGTAGCACATTGAGTGCCGTAGCGACAACGAAGCCCTGTGGGCTGAGTAGAACTCCTTATCGGCTCGCGTCGTTATCGGCTTTGCCGAACCATATATACGTTACAATATGTCTTTTTAATGGCACGTCATGCTATTTTGATGACTATTGTGCTGTTTTTTCTCATTATTATGTTACTATTTTGATGCGGTTGCCCTATAAAATCTGGCAGGCATTTGCATATTTATCTAAATAGTGTTGCCTTCACGCCGTAAATAATATAGAAATACGCAAAAATATCGACGCAAATGGAGTTTTTAAGAGATACTTATCTTCAGCAACTGAAGAATCTGTGGGATTTCCTGACACACAAAGTGGATTTTATGCAATAAAGTACAAGGCATTAACAAAACACTTATGCGGACAATACATCCGCATTGGGGAAAACAGAAAATCAACAGTGGCTCTGTAGGGATAGCCGCTTGTTTTTGATTGTATCTACCCGTTCCTATAAATTTACAAATTGAGTTTTATTTGCGTATTTGCAAATAAATCCTTACTTTTGCACCGCAAAGGCTTGCAGGGGTATAGTTTGGGGTGGGAGGTCGTCTGTCAAGACCGACAAGAGTGCCTCAATAATGCCCGTTACCGGCAAGCCTGAGCATGTATATTATTATTGAAAAGCGTTTATTGACGCTTGTTTTGGTTCTCAAGAATCCAGCGAATTCACCGACCCAAAGCAAGGCGAGCAATGAATGCCTGTGATGTGTATTAACTACGCACGTCTGCGTGTTTGTACATATCGGCGTGGGCATTATTGTTTATTCTTGTTGGGAGGTCTTGCTGGAACCTTTGAGAAGAGAATGAGCAGAGATGAGGTACCACGCTTCTTTTTTATACGGACACGGGCAGGTGAGGTGCCGCCACCCGACAAAAACAAACAACTATGGCACAATTTGTCATTATCCGAGGACCTATCAACTCGGGCAAAAGCACCACCACTCAACTGGTGTACAAGTATTTAGCACCAATGGCAGACATTGGCAGTCAACATCTGTTTCGGTATCGAATGGAAAACCATTTTGATGTATTGGTAGCCCCTGAGGTTCCGAAATATGTGTCAGGTAATTCTCCGTATGATTTTTATGCTATTCTTACGATTCAAGGCAAAAAGATTGGCATTGCCAGCGCAGGAGACACTCTGGATAAGGTCAAAGCCGCGGTAGATGAGTTCTTGTTGCAACACAATGTGGATATCATTGTCTGCTGTACTCACTCTTATGACAAGAAAGGGTCTGCCTATAGAATGTTGAAGAACATGTACTCCCCTCTGCATCCTATGAAAGAGTTCCTGACAAAACGGACTTCGTCTCCATTGTGGTTAAATGCAAAGCAAACCACAGCGGTGCAGGTGGTGCGGTTTATACTAAATCAACTCCCGTAAAAATGGAAAGATACGTAACCTTATAATGTATTATTTTTTTATTTATTAATGATATGAAAAAGCGAGTTATTTTATCCATTCTGGCTCTCATAATGGGTTGGAATGGCATTGTGGCAAGTGAAAAAATTGGAGACTTGTACTATTTTCTATCGAATGATGGTACTGCCGAAGTAATCCAGTCACCTAATGGCTATAGTGGAGACATTGTTATCCCAGCCTCTGTTACTAGCATTAACGGTACAACCTACCACGTAACAAATATTGGAAATGATGCTTTCTCTGGTTGCGGAGATATTACCTCTATCACCATCCCCGATGGCGTAACGAGTATTGAAAGCCATGCTTTCGCGTATTGCCATAGTCTTGTATCTATAACAATTCCCAATAGTGTAACAACAATAGACAGAGGTGCTTTTTATTATTGTACAAGCCTAGGATCTATTGTTATTCCCGCAAGTGTGACTCGTATAAACGAGTGTGGCTACGTATTCACATATTGCAATAATCTTACATCTATTGTGGTTGAAAGTGGAAACACTGTATACGATAGTCGTGATAATTGCAATGCTATTATAGAAACTACAACAAACAATTTGGTAAGAGGATGTAACGTGACGACGATTCCTAATAGTGTCACACAAATTGGAAAGTGTGCTTTCTATGGATGTGATTTTAGTTCGATTGTTATTCCAAATAGTATAACAAGTATCGGATTTCGTGCTTTTGAGGATTGCAAAAATCTTACCTCTATCACCATCCCTGATGGCGTAACAAGTATTGGAGAGGAGGCTTTCTTAGATTGCACAAGTCTTACTTCTGTCACTATTCCCAATAGTGTAACAAGTATCGGTGAAAATGCCTTTAAGGATACACCTTGGTACACATCAAAAGAAGAAGGACCAATCTACATAGGCAGTGTGCTATATGCATACAAAGGAGAAATGCCGCAGAATACCAATCTTGTTGTAAAAGACGGAACTGTCAGTATCACTCCTTGGGCTTTGACTGATTGTAAAGGGCTTACCTCCATCACTATTCCGAGCAGTATAAAGAGTATCAGGAACAATGCTTTCACCGGTTGCTCGAAACTAACTTCAGTGGTATGGAATGCAAAAAACGCTAATGGTGGACGTGAAGATGGTCCATTTTATAACAGTCGTTCGCAAATAACCTCTTTCACTTTCGGCGATGATGTAGATACCATCCCTGACAATCTTTGCTATGGAATGGATAAACTATCTACCATTACTATTCCCCAAGGTGTCATGAGGATAGGAGATAACGCTTTCGATGGTTGCACAGGGCTAACTTCATGCACACTTTTACAGGAGACTCCTTTATCTTTAGGCTATTGGGTATTTGGTGATAATCCCTCTTTTCCGTTCTATATACCTTGCGGTGCGACGGAAGTGTATAATGGAGCATGGGGCAGATGGGGCTACACCAATTTCATTGAGCCATCGCCACAATACTCCTTGACGGTTGCCTCACAAGATACGGAGAAAGGTAAGGTGTCTCTTGTTCAGCAAAACACATGCAACAATGATACCGCCGTTATACAAGCGACTGCTAACAAAGGTTATCGCTTTGCTCGTTGGAGCGATGGAAGCACCGACAACCCACGCACACTGACTATTACCCGGGACTCCGCTATCACTGCCATATTTGATGCTCTTCCCAAATACACGGTGCTCGTCGGTGTCGCATCAGGGTGCAAAGGTATGGGCTCGGTGACAGGAAGCGGCATATTCCCCTCCGATGAGTATGCAGTGATTTCTGCCACTCCGAACAAGGGATACCACTTTGTAGAATGGAGCGATGGCATCGGCGGCGCGAAACGCTGTATATACCTCACATCCGATACCACTCTCTTTGCCACTTTTGCGCAAGGTGACTATGCGGGTAAGTGCGGTGAGAACCTTTATTGGGAGTGTGAGAACGGAGCATTGACTATCACCGGTTCGGGCGATATGGACTTGGCAACATATCATGCATGGAACCAATACGACATAGATATAGCATCCGTTTCATTCCCTGAAGGGATGACCTATATTAGCCCCAAAGCATTCATTGGTCGCAGCAGCAACACCGATATGATACCATCGCAGGATTACCTGCGGCAATTGCAAAAGGACGGACAGTTCATAGTATGTATTCGTTTCCTCAGTACGGTTTGCAACGATGTGGTATGGACGGGACCATACAACAACTGGCAGTCGAACCTTGACAGCCTTTTGTATTTCCAACAGGTTCCGGGTTATGCAGACTGGTATTATGTCAATGTGCCATTATCTGATGACATTGTGGAGGGCAGTGAGATAGGCAAGCCTGTTCAATTGAAGAATGACGGTAGTTTTGATTGGGATTATCAATCGGGAGATGCCAACTCGTGGATACTTGTGTCAGGTTATGTCAACATAGCAAGTAGTTATTACGATAATGAATCACGATTGTTGGACTACTATTATGGTAATGGTCCGTTGGTGCTGGTTCTCAAGAATTTCAAGCACACACCTTGTGCAAATTCTACAACAACGGAGTTTGTTCTGCCACAAACCACCCCCTATTCGCTGCAGCGTGTAGTCATTCCTGCAAGTGTAACCGGTATCGGTGCAGAGGCATTTGCAGGTTGCCCCGACTTGCGCCACTTCGAGTATTTGGGCAATAGTTTGGAAACGGGGGCGTCGATTTTGTTGAGTAACTATATGGCTTACATCCGTGCGAATACGTACACTGTGTACGCGGTGGCTATTGCTGATACGGTTGCTGTATCTAATGGGTACGTTGATACAGAATACTTGCCCAAGAGTGCTTATTACGACCTCCGTGGGGCAAGCAACTGGGACATCACGATGAACAACCGTAATACCTTGCGTGTACTCTATCTGCCTGATGGTCTCAAATGGATAAATGACTTTTCCTTTGCAAACAATAGGCACTTGGAGAGCATCATTATTCCGGAGAAAGTATCATCTATCGGAGAAAGTGCCTTTGAGGACTGCCGCTCCTTGCAATCGGTTACGTTTGCCGGCAAGCAAGTGGAGACTATCGAAGATTGGGCGTTTTATAATTGCCATGAGTTACAGTCAATTACCATCCCCGAAGGTGTAAAAGAGATTGGTAAATCGGCTTTCTACGGGTGTACTTATCTTAGTGAACTCACTCTTCCGAGTACGGTTGAGTCCATTGATGACAACGGCTTTGCATCGTGTGGCAAGTTGCGTAAAATCAGTGTGGGTGCCATGACACCGCCGGTAATTGATGCCAAAACCTTTGAAGATGTGGACCGCAGCATTCCGTTGTGTGTACCCGTTGGCACACGCAATGATTATGCTAATGCACCGTATTGGCAAGAGTTCTTTAATATCCAAGAGGTGCTTCCTATACCATCAGCAGCAGACGAAGTTAGAACTCAAGACAATGCACAAGTTCAGAAAGTCTTCCGTGACGGGCAAGTGTATATCCTGCGAGGTGGAAAGATGTACACTCTCACCGGAGAGGAGGTGAAATAGACCTCCCCAACCTCTCCATGGGAGGGGCTCAATAGAAATCAGGGGCTGCCGTTCGGGTAGTCCCTAATTGTTTGCAAACTTATGTCAGTCCTGCATAATTGTGGCTATGGATTTGATGACCAATTTGTAATAATACGGCGTAGCCGTCCGTTCAATAGGAACCTCGATAATGCCATTCGTGGTCAATTTTTTTTTGGGGGGGATGTAGGAGGAGTCTTTAGGTCTTACATGGTATTTAATGGAGCCTTTGCCTCACAATGCCTTGACGGCGTTAGTAGAGCCTTGTACCCGATAGTGTAATTTTGGGTTAATTCGTGGATAATTACATGTCTCTCAATGTTTTAATGGTGTTTTTAATGGCATTTAATGGAGTCTCGTACCCGACAATGCATTAACGGCTTATTGGTGGTGATTAACGGAGAATAACGTCAGTTGCGCTAATTTTTTGGATATATAATTTGTGTCTAATTGATGTTAATACGGCGTAGCCGTCCGTTCAATAGTCCCTTGGTAACGCCATCGTGAACTATATCTGTTATTTTATGGTTCTTTAGTGTTTTTTTATGGAGCCTTGTTTCGCAATGTGTTAACGAGCCTTTGTCTCGCGATGCCTTGACGGTGTTGGTAGAGCCTTGTATTCGGTAGTGTAATTTTTGGTTAATTCGTGGATAATTACATGTCTCTCAATGTTTTAATGGTGTTTTTAATGGCATTTAATGGAGTCTCGTACCCGACAATGCATTAACGGCTTATTGGCGGTGATTAACGGAGAATAATGCCCCTTGTGTGTTGCCTCTTGTCGTTTATTGGGGGCGAACTGACTGTTTTTTTGGTGGAGGAGGTGGAATCTTTAGGTCTTACATGATTTTTAATGGAGCCATTGCCTCACAATGCCTTGACGGCGTTAGTAGAGCCTTGTACCCGATAGTGTAATTTTTGGTTAATTCGTGGATAATTACATGTTTCCTAATGTTTTTAATGGCAAATTCGTGGGCATTAATGGCGACTCCAACTCGACAATGCATTAACGGCTTATTGGCGGTGATTAACGGAGAATAATGTCCCTTGTGCGCCTGTTATCTTTTGGTTGTTTATAGAAGAGAGAGGACTGAATGTTTTTGGAGAGAATGTTGAGAGGAAGGAAGAAAAATGGCGATTTTTGTTGTATTGATTATCTTTGACTTATAAAGAAAATGCAAAAATAATGCAGAAAAATTTGGATTTTGGACATTTTTGTATTATCTTTGTATCGAAATTTGGGGCGATAGTGCAGAAATATGGTTGCTTGACACATGGATTTTCATGGGCTTTATGTTTGTGTCGGGGAATAGGTGAGAGTGGAGATGGAGCGAGTAGCAAGATGGGTTGCTGCCTATTGGTGTGTCGGTGTCAATGCCCTGCAAGTGAAAGGTGGTAGTTGTGGATTTGAGGAAAAAGCAGTAACTTTGCAGGCTATATGTGCGTGGGCGCATCGTTGTGGTGTGTCTGTGGGTGAGCGGAATGGCGTGTTTATCACGCAACAGATAGTGGTGTATTTATTGTAAACAACAAAAACGAGATATGAAATTTAAGGAGTACAAACAACTGAATTTGCCGGAATTGAGCCGCGAGGTGCTGGCAGACTGGGAGAAGGAAGATCTGTTCCACAAGAGTATCACGACACGTGCGGGGTACCCGCAGTTCCTGTTCTTTGAGGGGCCTCCTTCGGCAAATGGTATGCCGGGTATCCACCATGTGCTGGCACGTACTATCAAGGATACTTTCTGCCGCTACAAGACGATGCAGGGCTATCAGGTACAGCGCAAGGCAGGTTGGGACACCCACGGACTGCCTGTGGAACTCGGCGTGGAGAAGATGCTGGGTATCACCAAAGAGGATATCGGCAAGAAAATCAGTGTGGACGAGTACAATGCCGCTTGCCGCCGCGAGGTGATGAAATATACCAAGGAGTGGACCAACTTGACGAAGCAGATGGGCTATTGGGTGGATTTGGAGAACCCGTATATCACTTATGACAACAAGTATATCGAGACCCTTTGGTACCTGCTCAAACGCCTGTACGAGAACGGCTACCTCTACAAGGGCTATACGATCCAGCCTTACTCGCCTGCGGCGGGTACGGGCTTGTCGTCGCACGAGTTGAACCAGCCCGGCTGCTACCGTGATGTCAAAGATACCACCTGCACCGCACAATTCTTGATTAAGGACGTTAAAGACCTTAAAGTCCTTAACGACCTTAAGGACGCTGACGGCACTCCCCTCTATGCCCTCGCATGGACGACCACGCCGTGGACATTGCCGAGCAACACGGCACTCTGCGTAGGACCGAAGATTGACTATGTGGTGGTGCGCGGGGAGAACCCCTATACCAAGATACCCGCTCTCTACCTGCTGGCGGAGGCGCGTCTGGCTGCTTACGGCAAAGAGTTGGGCGAAGCCCCTGAGATACTCTGGCGCGGCAAAGGAACCGACCTTGTCGGTATGGAGTATGAGCAACTTATCCCATGGGCAAAGCCCGACGGCGACGCTTTCCGTATCATTGCGGGCGACTATGTAACCACCGAGGACGGTACGGGTATCGTGCATATTGCGCCGACTTTCGGTGCGGACGATGCTTTTGTGGCAAAGAAAGCGAATATCCCGGGTATGGTGTTCCTGACCAAGAAAGGCGAGCAACGCCCGATGGTGGATATGACGGGTAAGTTCTTCCTGCTTGAGGATTTGGACGATGCGTTTGTGGCAAAGCATATCGATGTGGAGGCATATCGCCCGTGGGCGGGACGCTTCGTAAAGAATGCCTACGACCCCAACCTGACGGACAAAGACGAGACCCTCGACATCAGTATCTGTATGGTGCTGAAAGCAGAGAACAAAGCCTTCCGCATAGAGAAACACGTGCATACCTATCCCCACTGCTGGCGCACCGACAAACCGGTTCTCTACTACCCGCTTGACTCGTGGTTTATCCGCTCCACCAAGGCACGCGAGGAGATGATACGGCTGAACAACACCATCAACTGGCAACCCGAATCGACGGGTACGGGGCGCTTTGGCAAGTGGCTCGAGAACCTGAACGACTGGAACCTTTCCCGCTCGCGCTACTGGGGTACACCGCTGCCTATCTGGCGCACCGAGGACGGACAGGAAGAGATATGCATCGGTTCTATCAAGGAACTTTTCGAGGAGATAGACAAGTCCATCGCAGCGGGCTTTATGAAAGAAAACCCATACCCCAAACACGTGGTGGGCGACTACTCGAAAGAGAACTACGACCCGTCGGTGATTGACCTCCACCGCCCGTATGTGGATGGTATCATTCTCTGCTCGCCGAGCGGCAAACCGATGAAGCGCGAACTCGACCTCATTGATGTGTGGTTCGATTCGGGTGCGATGCCGTATGCGCAGAACCACTATCCGTTTGAGAACCAAGATGCTCCGCGCACGGCGGACTTTATCTGCGAGGGCGTGGACCAGACCCGCGGTTGGTTCTTTACGCTCCATGCCATTCATACGATGATTGAGGACAAGGTGGCATACAAGAACGTGATTTCCAATGGCTTGGTGCTGGATAAGAACGGCAACAAGATGTCGAAACGCTTGGGCAATGCGGTGGATCCGTTTGCTACACTCGACAAGTACGGTGCCGACCCTGTACGCTGGTATATGCTTACCAACTCCAGTCCGTGGGACAACCTCAAGTTCGACCCCGAAGGCGTGGACGAGGTGCGCCGCAAGTTCTTCGGCACGCTCTACAATACGTACAGTTTCTTCGCCCTCTATGCCAATGTGGACGGTTGGGACAATGCGCAATGCACAATGCACAATGCGCAATTTACCGAAATCGACAAGTGGATTTTGAGCCGTTTGAACTCGCTCATTCAGGAGGTTACCGCCGATTATGAGGCATACGAACCCACCAAGGCGGGGCGTGCCATCTCCGACTTTGTGCAGGACGACCTCAGTAACTGGTACGTCCGTCTCAACCGCAAACGTTTCTGGGGCGGCGAGATGGACGCCGACAAGCAGGCGGCATACGCCACGCTCTACACCTGCTTGAAGACCGTGGCGCAACTGATGGCACCCAATGCACCGTTCTTTGCCGACCGTCTCTATCGCGACTTGACAGGCGAGACCGTGCATCTGAGCAACTGGCCGAAAGCCGATGAGGCACTGATTGACAAAGGTTT
Organism: uncultured Bacteroidales bacterium; assembly: GCA_934725535.1. GTDB lineage: Bacteria > Bacteroidota > Bacteroidia > Bacteroidales > Paludibacteraceae > Colicola. The sequence continues at coordinate 14,224 of CAKVBV010000036.1, forward strand.
GGAGCGCAGTATGTATCTGGCGCAACAGGCTACATCGATGATTCTCAGCCTGCGCAAGCGTGCCGAGAAGAACGTGCGCCAGCCGTTGCAGAAAGCCGTTATCCCCGCGCCCGACAAAGAGACGCTGCAAGCCCTGCTCCATGTGCAGGACCTGATCAAGAGCGAGGTGAATGTCAAAGAACTGGTTATCACCACCGCCGAGAACTCCGAAGTCAAACTTGTGAAGAAAATCAAGCCGAACTTCAAGGTGTTGGGCAAGAAAGTGGGTGGTAAGATGAAGGAACTGGCTGCGGCTATCGGTAAGATGACGCAGGACGAGATTGCGCAGTTTGAAGCGGCAGGTACGTTCCGACTGCTGGACATCGACCTTGTGGCAGAGGACGTGGATATCATCACCGAGGATATGCCGGGTTGGCTGGTTGCCAACAATGGTATCCTCACTATCGCTCTTGACATCGAACTCAACGATGCCTTGATTGAGGAAGGTATTGCACGCGAACTGATCAACCGTATCCAGAACCTGCGCAAGACATCGGGCTTGGAGATAACCGACCGTATCGCCATTGAGATAGAGCGCCGCGACGAGATTGCCGCTGCTGTGGAGCATTGCCGCGACTACATCGCTTCCCAAGTCCTCGCCACCTCGCTTACGCTGGTAGATAAGGTTACATCGCCCCAATCCCTTGATATGGACGGCTATACCGTAAACATCAACATCAAGAAAGCATAAGTATGATTGTCTATTTCTCGGGTACGGGCAACTCGCGTTATGTAGCAGAGACGATTGCCCAAATGATAAATGATAAGGCGGTTGCCATAGAAACGGCTTGCCCCTCTCTGCAATTAGCGGAAGGAGAGGCCTTCGGGGTGGTGGTACCTACTTATTGTTGGGGACTGCCTGACATAGTAAGAGAATGGCTGAAATCCATTTGTGGTACATTGCTATCCGATACATATTGCTTTCTGGTAGTTACTTATGGCACCACTACAGGGCAGATAGGAGTGCAATCCGATGAATTGCTGAGCCACCAGATAGGCAGACCTTTTGATGCACAATTCAGCGTCCGTATGCCGGATGTGTGGACACCTATCTTTGATTTGTCCGATATGGCATCTGTGGCAAGAAAAGTACAATCCGCCAAAGCGGAAACGCAACGAGTGGCTCAAAAGATAGCCTTGCATACACTCGGCAAGCATATCCGTTGTACTATTCCGGCAACTATTGCAAGATTGTATTATCGTACATACGAGAAAAAGCGTCAAACATATCATCTGCATGCGGAATCTACCTGTATCGGTTGCGGGTTGTGTGCCAAGCGTTGTCCGGTGCAGGCTATAGAGATGAGGTTAACCCAAGGGGCGGAAAAGAAATATCCCGAGTGGACGAAACCGCAATGCACAATGTGCCTGCGCTGCTTGCACCATTGCCCGAAATTTGCTATACAATACGACCGCAAAACCATTCACCATGGGCAATATACTTTTCAAAAATACAATAATTTGCAAAGAAACAACATATAAGGAATAAACATAATAAAGTAATTCTATGAAAAAGAATATCTTACGTATCGCCATCGTGGCACTGGTAGGAGCCTTAATGGCTTCGTGTGTGGGTGTGGAAGAACCTATGAATGGTAACATTGTCGGATTATGGTTGGAAGACGGCACGGAACACTATGTGCGTTTTACCACAGAACAGGCAGACGCAACGTACCAGTATGGCTACGAGTGGGACGAGGCAGACAAAGTTACCGAAGAAGATGTACTGAACGACAAGCCAGGCAATGGTTGGTTCAAGTGGCTGTTGGAGAAACCGCAACTGACGGAAATCCATCTGATGAGCAATGGCGGTGCGGAAATTCCGAAGATTTACACCATCACCAAACTCACAGAGACAGAACTGCAATACTACGAAAAGGATAAACCGAAAAACAAATTCTCCTTCTCACGTATGAAATAATGAAACGTTTCTGGAAGATATTCGGTATCACACTCGGCGCAATAGTAGGTGTCGTGCTGATTGTGGTGTGCGTGGTTGCCTGGCTCATCTTTACCCCTGCACGTCTGACACCGATTGTGCGGCAGGTGGCGGACAAGTACATCACTTGCGAACACGCGTTGGGCGAGGTGGACCTGACTTTCTTCTCCACCTTCCCCGAGTTTGGTTTGCGCGTGGACGGACTATATCTCATCAACCCCACAGCGGGCGCACAGAGCGATACGCTCTTGGTTGCACCCGAGGTGGTTGCTACGGTGAATGTAGTGGAGTTCTTGCGCCATAGCAATTTGGTTGTTAGGGAGTTGTCGCTTCCTGATGCGGTAGCGAATATCTATATTGCTGCCGACGGCACAACCAATTTCGATGTGTTTGCCCTCTCGTCTGACACCACGGCTGCGGACACCGTTTCTTCGGGACTGCCTTTCGACCAAATCAGTGTTGATGCTGCCCGTATCGAAGGGCGGTACATCTCTTTTGTGGACGAGAAAGACAGTATCTCCGCCTCGCTGGCAAACACCACGCTGGCGGCTCGTATCGGCAGTTGGGACGATGTGTTGCTCACGCTCCAATCGGAGGCGGTGAGTGCCATGCTCGGCGATACGCAATATGCAGACAGTCTGCAGGTGGCAGTTTCTTTGCCCGCCTCGGTGGACTTGGACAAGATGCACTTTGCGCTCCGCAAGGCGACGCTGCAAGTGAACGAGTTCGCCTTGCAGTTGGACGGAACCGCCGACCTTGCTGACTCTGTTTCTTTAGATATGCACGCGCGTGCGCACGAGTGGCAGATAGCACCTTTGCTGGCTCTTTTGCCCGTTTCGCTGACGGATATGCTCCGCGACATTGAGGTGGACGGGCGCATATCGTTTGTCGCGGGTGTATGCGGGGTCTATAGCGGGTCGCAGATGCCGCTGGTGGACGCTCATTTGGTGCTGGAGGACGGGCGCGGCAAGTATGCCGCATTGCCATACACCTTGCGCGATGTCGCCTTGGATGCCGATGCACATATCGACCTCAACGACGACAAGGCAAGTGCGGTACAGATACATTCGTTCACCGCAAAAACCTTGGATAGCAAAATAGACGCCACGGGCGAAGTGTCCGAACTAATGGCGGATATGTTGCTTGACCTCGAACTGGACGCCGATTTGCACCTGCCCGACGTGGCGTATTTCCTGCCCGACAATATGCTTACCACAGGGCAGGGTCAGGGCAAGGTCAGGGCAAAGATACATTTGAGTGACCTCACGGATATGCGTTTGGAGCGCGGGCAGTTCAGCGGCGACATCCGCCTGCAAGGCGTGGATTTCCAAATGGACAGTATGTTGGCTAAACTGCCCGATACGCACCTGCAATTCACATTGCCCAACCCCAAGCCGTCGCGTAAGTCGGTCGGTTGGCTGGCGGCACAAGTGTCGTTGCAAAGTATTGATTTCGAGATGATTGATGCGCTTGCTGCACAACTCGGGCAAACCGATTTGCAACTTGAGGCAAGCAATATCTTGGGCAACAGTCCTGTCCTTTGCGCCACGCTCGGACTGCAGTCTGCTGCACCTCTGCACGCGGCAATGGATAGTATGGAGGCAACCGTCGCCGCCCCGCATCTGACCGCCTACGCAGAGTACAACACCAAGGACACCACTGCAGTGCCTACCTTGCAGGCGAACCTCTCGTTCGACGACCTGCGCGGCTGCTACACGGATATACAGGCACATCTGTCCAAGTCTTCGCTGGAGGCGAACCTCCGTCCCGGCAAGCGTAACAAGTCCGTACCGCGTCTGGAGGCATCCGTCCGCACAAAGGCTCTTGAGGGCAAGATGGGCGATGATGTGCAGGTGAAGACGGCGGCACTGTCTCTCAAAGCGTCAGCACGTTACAACAAGCAGGGGGAGAACCTGCTCTTGCAATGGAACCCGAAACTGGATGTCGATCTGCAGTCGGGTGAGGCGCACTTGGCGGCTATCGGCAAGCCCGTTTATATCCCGCAAATCACGTTCACCTATTCGAACAAAGACTTCCAAATCGCGCAGTCACAAGTGCAGGTGGGCAACTCCGACTTTGCCCTCTCGGGCGAGGTGCAGAACATCGGTGCATGGCTGCGCAAACAGGGTACTTTGGAGGGCGAACTGAACTTTGTCTCCGACCATACCGATGTCAATGAACTGATGGCACTCTGCTCTGCCGACTCGGGCAGCGAGGAGCAACCCGCGGAGGACAAAGAACAGGGAACCAAGAACGAAGAACAACAAACAAAGGATAGCACTACAGAAGAAGCCTCACCGTTCCTCGTGCCGCTCGGTGTGGATGTCGCGCTCAACACGCATATCAAAGAGGCGGTGGTGTTCAACGAGGTGGCGCATGACCTGAAAGGCAAACTCTACATCAAAGACGGCACACTCGTGCTGGACGAGATGGGTTTCGTCTGCAATGCCGCCAAACTGCAACTCACCGCCATGTACCGCACTCCGCGCCGCAACCATATCTATGTCGGTTTCGACTACCACATGCTCGACATCGACATCGCTGAACTTATCCACATGATCCCGCAACTCGACTCTGTCGTGCCGATGTTGCGTGCTTTCAAGGGCGCGGCGGAGTTCCACCTTGCGGCGGAGACCTATACCAATGCCAAATACGAACTGAAGCCTTCCACCCTGCGCGGGGCATGCAGTATCTTCGGCAAAGACCTTGTCGTGATGGACAACGCAACGTTCAGCAAAATATCCAAGTTGCTGCTTTTCAACAAGAAAACAGAGAACAAAGTGGATAGTATCTCCGCCGAACTGACGGTCTATAAGAAGGAGATAGATGTCTATCCGTTCTGCGTCTCGCTGGACAACTATATGGTCGCTCTCGGCGGGCGGCACAACCTCGATATGACTTTCGACTACGACATCAACGTCCTCTCGCCTATCTATTTGGGTGTGAACGTGTCGGGCAATATCGACGACCTTAAAATCAAGTTGGCGAAGTGCAAGTTCGCCAAAGACTTCCGTCCTGTCTTCCACGGCAAAGTGGACACCCAGTCAGCGGAACTCCGACAAATGATTCGCAACTCCATGCGTAAAAACGTAAAAATCAAGTAAATATGAAAAAATCAATCCTACTCGGCATCGCCGCAATCATGCTTATGGCTTGCAACAACGAGAACCCCTTCCTCACCCCGCAGAACACTCCGTACGGGGTACCCGCTTTCGACAAAGTGAACGTGGAGCACTACATGCCTGCCTTCAAGGAGGCCATCGCTCAAAACGAGGCTGAAATCAACGCCATCGTCAACAACCCCGAAGCACCGACCTTCGAGAACACCATTGTGGCTCTCGACCGCAGCGGTCTGCTGCTTGAGCAGGTCAGCGGTGTGTTCTTCAACGTCCTCGAGGCGGATGGCAACGACCAAATGAACGCCATCGCCAAAGAGGTATCCCCCATGCTGTCTGCCCTCAGCGACGGCATTCTGCTCAACGAAGGGCTCTTTGCACGTGTCAAAACCGTGTACGACCAGCGCGAATCGCTCAACCTCAACCCCGAGCAGATGCGTCTCCTCACCGAGACCTACAAGTCTTTCGCGCAGAACGGTGCCAACCTGCCCGCTGACAAGAAAGCCCGCCTTATGGAAATCAACCAGGAATTGGGGCTCCTCTCCCTGCAATTCAGCAACAACGTAGTTGCCGAGACCAACGCCTACCAACTCTTTATCACCGACGAGAACCAACTCAAAGGGCTGCCCGAGAGTGCGAAAGCCGCTGCCAAAGAGGAGGCAACCGCTGCAGGTCGCCCCGATGCTTGGCTCTTCACCCCCAAGCGCACCTCGTTCACGCCCGTACTCCAGTACTGCGAGAACCGCGAACTGCGCCGCGAGTTGCTAATGGCGTACACCACCCGCGGCAACCACGACAACGAGCACGACAACAAAGCCACCATCGTCAAGACCATGCAACTCCGCGTGGAGAAGGCGCACCTCTTCGGCTACGACTGCCCCGCTGACTATATCCTCTCCGATTGTATGGCGCACGATGCCAAGACCGTGGACGCTTTTCTTCAATCCGTTTGGGAGCCAAGCCTCGCTGCTGCCAAGCGCGAAGCCGCTGAACTGCAAACGCTTATGAATGAAGACCTCCCGGGCGAGACCCTCCAGCCGTGGGACTGGTGGTACTATGCCGAGAAACTCCGCAAGGCGAAATACGACCTCGACGAAGAGCAACTCAAGCCCTATTTCGAACTCAGCAACGTCCGTAACGGGGCTTTCCAACTGGCACACAGCCTCTACGGACTCAACTTCGAGCCGCTCACCGACATGCCCGTTTACAACCCCGAAGTCGAAGTCTTCAAGGTTACAGACGCTGACGGCAGTCTCGTGGGCATCCTCTACACCGACTATTTCCCCCGCGCAGGCAAACGCCCGGGCGCATGGATGAACAACATCTGCAACCAGTATGTGGACGCCAACGGTGTTGACCATCGCCCTGTCATCATCAACGTCGGCAACTTCAACAAGCCCACACAGGGTAACCCCTCGCTCCTTTCTATGGACGATGTCGAGACCCTCTTCCACGAGTTCGGGCACGCCCTCCACGGACTCATGTCCAAGGCAACCTACAAGACGCTCGCAGGCACCAACACCCCGCGTGACTTCGTCGAACTGCCCTCGCAGTTCATGGAGAACTACTGCTACAACCCCGACATCATGAAGACCTACGCCCGCCACTACGCCACCGGCGAGGTCATGCCCGACGAACTGATTGCCAAAATCAACCGCGCCAAGACTTTCAACCAAGGCTTTGTAACCACCGAACTCCTCAGCGCGTCCATCCTCGACATGGACTACCACGAAATCACCACCACCGACTCTTTCGACGTTAATGCTTTCGAACAGGCTTCTATGGAGAAGATGCACATGATACCGCAAATCATAACGCGCTATCGTTCAACGTTCTACAATCACATCTTCACCACGGGCTACGAGGCTGGCTACTACAGTTATACATGGTCGGCTGTCCTTGATGCAGACGCTTTCGCAGCCTTCGAAGAGACCGGCGATGTCCTCAATCCCGAGGTGGCGAAGCGTTTCCGCCATCTGTTGGAGCAGGGCGGTACCCGTGATGCAGCCGAACTCTATCAGGAGTTCCGCGGCAAACCCGCCGACCCCAAATACCTCCTCCAGCGCAAAGGTTTCTAATCTTTGCGTTAGGGAGCAACGCAACGTTGCATGACAGGTGTATGGGGACGACGCGTCTCGCGTCGTCAGTTGCTCGCAGGGCAACCCATTAACGGTCTATTAACGGCAATTAACGGAGGCTCAATTTGTGGTCATTCACCCTACGTCATTATGGAAATTAATGGTTAATTATACGGTAATTATATGTTTATCATTGCATTAACGATTAATTAACGGCTATTAACGGAGACGGAAATTATCATGAAGTACTGGCTTCGACATATCGCGCAATCAAGTCTGATGAGCCGTATCGTGCTCATCGGCTTGGGTGCGGCTATGTGGGTACCCTCGTTCTTCACGCCTGATTCCTTATGGGCATTGGTGGCTACCGTAGTTCTGGTTGCTGTCAATGCCTTTATGATGATGCGCATTTTCTACCAGGCGAACGTCACCAACCTGCCCTCGTTCTTCGTCCCCACCTCCTATTGGCTCCTTTGTTCCACCATGCCTTTCCTGCATACGTGTTGGCAGGGGCAGGTGGCGGTACTGGGTGCACAACTCACCTACCTCATTCTCCTGCGTATCGACTACCAGCACCAGCCCTTGCAGGAGGCGTTCCTCAGCACGCTGGTCCTCTGCTGCACCTCGCTTGCCGTACCCGAGATTGTGGTCATCATCCCTGCCGTATGGCTCTATATGCTCTATCGTCACGTCATCACGTGGCGTGTGTTGGCGGCATCGCTCATTGGTATCGGCACTTTCGCGCTGTACTATGCCATTGCTATCTTCTTGGGCTGGACGGACCTCGCCGATGCCGACTGGTTCGCCCTCTCGCACCTCCCCGCATGGCTTGCCGTACTGCAGATGATACTGACCGCCATCGTCATCTATCTGCCTGTACGCTTTGCCAACATGCCCTCGGGCATCATCTACATGGTGTCCGTCATCGTGGCAATAGCCGCTTGCATACTCTTGCAAACCCTCTCGCTCACTGGTCATACTATCCCCCTGTTAATCTCGGGTTAAGTGTATGACATTAGTATGAGATTAGTATGTGATTAGTATGTGATTAGTATGTGATTCAGCAAGGGATAGGCTATGTATAAAAAGAATATACCATACGTTTTGTGCCAACGCATTGGGGGACGACGCGGCTCGCGTCGTCATGCGCCGCAGGCGCATCCTAAATCGTACATCGTACATCGTCAAATCGTAAATCATTGCACCTCAAATCGTACATCGTAAATTCGTAAATCGTAAATCAACAATTAACCACTGATATGAAAACAAAACATCTCTTGGCAGCCATTGCAATCCTGCTTTCATGCCATTGCCTGAACGCTGCCACCGCACCCAAACGCGAGTTCCGTGCCACTTGGCTGACCACCCACTACGCCATTGACTGGCCAAAAACAAAGGTCTCATCGGGCTCTACCGCACAAATCAACGCACAGAAAGCGGAACTCACCGCTATCATGGACGAACTCTTGGCGAACAACATGAACGCCTTCTGCCTGCAGGTACGCCCCACGGCGGACGCCTACTACAAGTCCTCCTACGAACCCTATGGTATCTACCTCACAGGCACCCGCGGCAAGAACCCCGGCTATGACCCGCTGGCTTTTGCGGTGGAGGAAGCCCATAAGCGCGGCTTGGAGATACATGCGTGGATAAATCCCTTCCGTGTCACGGCGAAAGGCGAACTGGCTACCACGGACCCCGTATGGAAAAACTGCAAGGACTGGATTATCAAGTACGACCAATCCTCTTTCAGCGGGCAAATCATCGACCCTGGATACCCGCAGGGACGCGCTTATGTTGTCAAAGTCCTCATGGAAATCGTCAATAACTATGACATAGATGGTATGCTCATGGACGATTATTTCTACCCGTACTGCGGCACCACCGACGAAGACGCTGCCTCGAAGGCTGCCTACAAACCCGCTTCCATGACCGATGCGGCGTGGAGACGAGACAATGTCAATAAGGCTATCCGAGCACTCTACGACTCTATCCAAACCGTCAAACCGTGGGTACGTCTCGGCATTGGTCCCTTTGGTATCTGGAGTACCGATGCTTCGGCTGCGCGCAGTTACGGCATCTCTTTGCCCACCGGTGTCCGTGGCACAGACGCTTACGACAAACTGGGTTGCGATGCCGTGGCTTGGATTAAAGGCGGCTATATCGACTACATCGCACCGCAACTCTATTGGTCCACGCAGGTGGCGGCACAAGACTACGACGTGCTCTGCCAATGGTGGGCGCAATCCGTGTGCAAGCATTTCTCTGACCAACTGCCCGGCAAACAACGGGTGGACTTCTTCTCTGCGCAAGCGGCATACCACGCATACCCCGAGACAGACGGCTCCTACTACAATGGATACGAAGACGGTGTCTTGGAAATACTACGCCAATTAAACGCCAACCGCCTGAATGCTATCAATGGTGTCAGTGGTTCTATCTTCTACCAGACCACGGCATACCGTAAGATGGCGGCACAAATCAAAGGCTCTCACTTCACCCAACGCGCACTCCCGCCCGCTATGGACTGGAAGGCTACTGCAACCCTTGCCACACCGACCAACCTTACATTGTCTGACCATACCCTCACGTGGTCGCACCCCTCGGCAGAGCGTTTCACCGTCTATGCTTTCCCAAAAGGCACCAATACTGACGATGCCCTCTCTTCATCGCAATACCTCCTCGGCGTAGTCTATGGCAAATCCTATACGGTTTCCACAATCACCGACCTTTCCGGCTACACCCTTGCCGTCTGCGCTTACGACCGTTATGGTGTGGAGTACGCACCTGCCCTCTACAATGAAGGCACCACTACGCCAGACATCACATGGGAACTCAATGGCGGCACCGTCTCCGTACCTGTACCCACTAACGCCGAACTCTGGGAAGCATTCATGCCATACTACAACACCTACTATGCGGGACGCCAATACATACCTCGCAGTACCCAACCCATAACCAATGTATCTACATTTGCCAACGCCTATATGCAGGAGATAATGACTGACGATAACTCCGAGTACAAATGGCTTGGTGATTATATCCTCGTTACTGCTGCCGAGCAAGGATACACCTTGGATAGTGAGAGTGCATGGCGATGGGCTGTGCATGCTTTCTTCAACTGCTCACCTGCCAATTCTCTTAAAATTGCCGCACCTGATTTTACCACAGCCGGTCAGCCATCCGCATGGGGCGGGTTCTACCAACTCGCCCATGGCGGAGCCGTACTTCCCTCATCGGTCACCGAAACCTACACCCTCCCCACCCCCACTAAAGAGGGTGCCACTTTCTTGGGTTGGTACGACAATCCCCAATTCACAGGCTCCCCTCTCACCACCATCCCCGCAGGCTACACAGGCACCCTCTACGCCCGCTGG
>CAKVBV010000037.1 GCA_934725535.1 uncultured Bacteroidales bacterium
CCGAAAGATTGCTTCTTCAATTATTTTCCCTAACTTTGCACAAAATTGCATTTGTTATTGGACAGTACAGAGACAACATCACGCAGTAACGATGGAGGAAAAAGTACACGGGATTTGCATATCTCTCCGAAAAAGAGTACCTTTGCAAACTAAATGTAATATCTGTATGAAAAAGTTTTATCCGTTATTCGTGTTGTTAGTATGCAGCGTGTCGATGAACGCTCAGCATGGTGTTATCAATATCCAAACCAATATGGATAGCACCCAGATTGTGCAATATACCATTGACACCTTGGAGAGTTACCAAGTGGGACCGGGGATTATCTATACCCGTTTCAACATCACAGACGCAAGCAAGACACGCCATTGCTACATCTATGAGGTGGACTTGAAGAACCCGTACAACACCATAGAGGAGTGTCACAGCACCACGATGGGCAACACAGAGCGAATGGTGGAGACCCATGCGCGGTTGGATTCGGCAGGGCACAGGTCGATTGGCTCGGTGAACTGCAACTTCTGGTTTGTGGGTTCGACAGACGAAGGCGGAAAGAACAACCTGCTCGGCGTAGGGGCTACAGGACAAGTGCGCAACGGTAAGATAGGGGCGAACATCACGGGCTGGAACGTGGCGTATAACGATGTACGTCAGTCGGTTGGGTATCTGATGATTGACGATAAGAAACAAGCCTTTGTTGACCAGTATTCGTGGAATGCAACGGCACGTATCGGCGAGAAGACCTACCCCATCAGCGAGAGTAACCGCAACCGTAACAATCCGGGTGACAATGAGTTGACGCTGTTCAACTCAGACCTTGGCACAAAGACTACGCTGACCAAGTCGGCTATTGAGACACGGTTGGGCAAGAGTCTTGAGTTCCTCGAAGTAGTGGTAAAGATGCAGGACGAATGGGCTATCAACAAGGAACTTACGGCTGAAGTGGTGAGTACCAACAACACGGGCGGCACTAAGATAGAGGACGGATATGCCGTGCTACGCGGTATCGGCACAGGGCTGGAGTTTTTGCAAGGACTGAAAGAAGGAGACCCTGTATATATAAATATAGGTATCAGCAACTCTCTGACGGGTGAGACACCCAATATCATGCAACTTACGGCAGGCAACTGCTTGGTAATGAAAGACGGACGCTTGACACCGCGCAACTGGAACGAGACATATAACAACCAGAACTACCCGCGTACAGGCTTTGCTACCAACGCCACACATGACAAAGTATGGCTCCTTGTGATGGAGAAGCCCGGTATGTTTACTTATGAAATGTGCTCCATATTCAGGCATTTCGGAGCCACAGAGGCAGGTGGTGCAGACGGCGGCGGAAGTGCCCAGTTCAACTTGGGCGGGAAGATACTGAACCCGACCACAGAGGGTACGCCGCGTGCGGTAAGCAATTGCATCATGTTGTTCTCAACGGCTCCGGACGATGCGACAGTGACCGAGATGCGCAGCCCATCCACTTTCCTGCGTTTGCCCAAGTATGCGATGTTGCGCCCGACCTTCTTAGGCTACAATCAATACGGGATGTTGGTGGACAAGGATTTGCAGAATGTGGTGTTAAGTTGCAACGAAGAGACAGGTTACATCACCGAGGACGGGCAGTTTGTCTGCCTAGGCAGCGGTGTGCTGACCGCCAAATACGAACAGGCGGAATTGCCAATACAGGTGGTGCTTGCAGATGATGCGGATGTATCACTCAGGTTGGACAGTGTTCTTATTTCCAATAAAGATGAGTATCTGATAGAGGTAGTAGGAACGGCAAACGAGAAGACCTTTCAAGTGCTCTCGAGTGCGTTGGATTGGGAGATTGATGACCCCGCAATATGTGCAGTCTCGGAAGCAGGAGCGTTGATAGGTCTGGAGGATGGGCGGACTATCGTTCGAGGCAAATTGGGAGAAAAAAGGCTGAGCCTGATTGTCCGTGTGGAGACCGTAGATACCGATCCGTATAAATGGGAAGATATGATAGACATAGACCAAAGATGGAACATGGTAGTATCTCCAGCTGCTTCTGCAAAAAAATGGAACGCCAGATTTGATGTCAATGCAAATGGCTTGGCAGAATATTATATGAATTTTACAGGAGGACGTCAGGCAAATATGCAGTTAGAAACTGATACATTGCTGCGGGCAACTCCCTATGCTATGGAATTTGTGTTCTTCCCTCCTGAAGGGTTGGTAGAATGGATGTCATTCTCGTTCCAAGCCAACAATGACAACTCCGATGTAACCTATGATGTGCAGAAGGTGGCAAATAGAGTTAAGATAGATTTCAATGAACTCTTTGATGTAACAGGCGACCGGTCTGTTTATCCTATACGTCTGAAGAATGTCAAGTTGGCATTTAATACAGCCAAGAAGGGGCAGGAATACCGTATTCCGTTTGAGGGAATATACCTCTATTATGCGGCACAAATACCTACGGATACTGAAGATGCAATACAGGAAATACACACAGGAAAAGCATGCAAAGTATTGCAAGACGGACAACTGTTAATTATTAACAACGGACATATTTATAACCTGTTAGGACATGAAATCACGTACTAATATCAATCCTTGGTTTTGGGTACCGACCCTGTATTTCGCAGAGGGCGTACCGTATTTTATAGTCAATAACGTATCCGTAATGATGTTCACCCGAATGGGTGTGCCCAACGGGCAGATGGCATTGTACACCTCGTTGCTGTACCTGCCGTGGCTGATTAAGCCGTTCTGGAGCCCGTTTGTGGATATTATCAAGACCAAACGGTGGTGGATACTCGCCATGCAGATACTCATGACCGCCGCCTTCGTGGGGCTTACGCTGAGTATTCCGTATCCCGAAGCCGATATGATTGCCACCCAACAGACACCTATCTCGCTGTTTGCGGTGATGCTTGTCATCTTCTGGATTACCGCCTTTGCATCGGCTACGCATGATGTGGCAGCGGACGGCTTCTATATGCTGGCACTCTCGCAGGGCGACCAATCATTGTTTGTGGGTATCCGTTCCACGTTCTACCGCATCTCTTCGCTGTTCGGGCAAGGCGTATTGCTGACTATTGCCGGTCTGTTGGAGACCCATACGGGCAATATCCCCTTTGCATGGCAGATGACGCTGCTGATTACGGCGGTGCTGTTCGGTATCATCACCCTGTGGCACGTGTTTTTTATCCCGACACCTGCGGAAGACCGGTCGCACATCGACACCAATGCTGCCAATCGCAGTCTGGAGATACTGCGCGAGTTCGGGCGTACCTTTGCTACGTATTTCAAGAAGCCGGGGATATGGCTGGCAATGATATTTATGCTCGTTTACCGTCTGCCCGAGGCATTCCTGATAAAGATGATTAACCCGTTCCTTGTAGCCTCTGTGGAGCAAGGCGGATTGGGGCTGAATACTGAGACGGTGGGTATTGCTTATGGTACGATTGGTATTCTGTTCCTGACCATCGGCGGTATCTTGGGCGGCATATTCGCATCGCGTGTGGGGCTGAAGAAAGCCATGTGGTGGATGGCAGCCTGCATGACTCTGCCCTGCTTCAGTTTTGTATATTTGAGTATGTGTCAGCCTGAGAATCTGATACTTATCTCCACGGCTATTGCGATAGAGCAGTTTGGCTACGGTTTCGGTTTCACCGCCTATATGCTGTATATGATGTACTTCTCGGAAGGCGAATTCAAAACCGCGCACTATGCTATCTGTACCGCTTTCATGGCGGGTAGTATGATGATACCAGGCATGTTCGCGGGGTATATACAGGAGGCTATCGGCTATCAGAACTTCTTCTGGATGGTTATCGGCTGCTGTCTTGCTACGGTGGCTGTCACGTTCTTCACCCACAACAAAGTGGACGCTGAGTACGGCAAGAAATAGGCTCAAACAACAACTGTCTAATCACGCAAGACTATGAATATCAAACGAATCATTCCTGATACACTGACGTGCTGCAACCTGCTGTGCGGCTCGGTGGCTGTGTTTATGGCTACGCAGAATGCCTTTTTGATAGCCTTTGTGCTGATACTGTGCGGAGCAGTGTTTGACTTCTTCGACGGTGCTTCCGCCCGATTGCTGCGGGTGCCTTCACCTATCGGTGTGGAGTTGGATTCGTTGGCTGATGACATCACTTTCGGGTTGGCACCGTCAATGATGCTGTGTTGCTATCTGCGCCCCGTGATAGGGTGGTGGTGCCTGCTGGCACTGGTTATGGCAGCGTTCTCGGCACTGCGGTTGGCGAAGTTCAATCTGGATAAGCGTCAGACCTCGTCTTTTATCGGATTGGCAACACCTCCCAATGCCATCTTCTGGGCATCGCTGACCTGTATGCCTTATGCCATTGTGGATACTGATTGGATGCCATGGGTGATGATTGGCATGAGTTTTCTTAGTTGCTACCTGCTGATTAGCGAGATACCGTTCTTCGGGCTGAAGTTCCACAACCTGACGTGGCGTGACAACTGGCGCGCCTATCTGTTCTTGATTGGTTGTGTGGTGATTATCACATTCTGTGTGGTACGTGCCTGCCAGTACGGGCACCCCGAACTGGCTACGTTTGCCGGCTGTGCATGTATCCTGTGGTACGTGCTGTACAACCTCATCACCCTACCATCGCGCAAATGAGGGGACTCAAGCGACTGCTCGGTGTAGCCCTGTGCTGTGCGGCAACGATGGGCGTGTGGGCGGAGACGATGCCCGACGGGTACTATGATGCCATTCAAGGGCAACGGGACTCGGTGCTCAAGACTACGCTCCACCTGCTCATTCGCGGCGGTGAGCGTTATGCCTACGGACCTGCCACTTATCACACTACCAACAATACTGCCAAGAAAGACTCCGTATCGCCTTCGGGCGAGATTGTGTATCACAAGGGCGACACCCTGTGGCGCAAAGGGGATTTCAAGGCGTATGGTACGTGGTCTGCATTCCTGACCTGCGACAGGCAGTCGGACGGCAGTATATGGGATATGTACTCCTATACCAAACGCTATTTCCCCATCGCGGGCGGCAGTGCGGCAGGGCTAGACATTGAGCATTGTTTCCCCAAATCATGGTGGGGCGGTGCGGACAACGATGCCTATAAGGACCTCTACCATCTGAACCCCGCGGACAGGGCGGCGAACAACAATAAGTCCAACTACCCTCCCGGGATGCTGGCTGATTCCTCGAAGGTGAATAACGGCTGCTTTTTTATGGGGCGCGACAAGACTTGGGGCGGGTTGGCGTTTACCGTAGCAGATGAGTACAAAGGCGATTTCGCGCGTGCGTACTTCTATATAGTGACCGCTTATCAGGACTTTGCGTGGGTGTCGGACTACAGCAAGTACGTCACCAATACTTCGTACCTGACCCTTACGCCTTACCTCACGCGGATTCTGCTGGACTGGCACCGAACCGACCCCGTGAGCGAGAAGGAGATTGACCGTTTGGACGCTATCTCGTCTATCCAGCACAACCGGAATCCGTATATCGAGTACCCCGAACTGGTGGAATATATTTGGGGCGACAAGCAAGGTGAAACCGTTGATTTGCAAACCCTTGTGCGCACGACGTCCGACCAATACATTGTGCCTTACGACACCGTTAACCCGTTGGCATATACCGCTACGGACATCTCCGCCAAAGGTTTTACCGCCCATTGGAAAGACCAAGGGCGTGAGTCGTATATATTAGAGGTGTTCACCCGCGCGGAGTCGGGCAAGAATGATACCTTAATCCGTATGCCCGGATTCAACAAAAGCATAGTCGAAAGCAGCAATGGTCATATACAATGGTTGTCCGAAGACGGGAATTCTGCTGCCAAGTTCACGAATATGGACGGCACACACGCCATCTGCTCCTCTACGACTTCTGCCAAGCGGCAAATCCGCTTTGCGAACTTCGGCAAAGCCCCCGCCCACTCGCGCTTGACGGTGAAATGTGCTGTCTATAAGGGCGATGAGACCGCTGACCTTATCGTGCGCGGAGACAATGACACCGTGCTATACACCCGGTCCCTTGTGTTGGACGATGCCTACTACACTTTCGACATTCCTGAGGGCACCCAACGGATTTCCCTCATTCAGAAAGAGATTGGCAAAAAGAATAACTACCACCGCATATCCTTCCAGCAAGCCTACTTATATTCAGGCGATTACACTATCACAGAGGAACCATTGGAGGGCTATCCGCTGTCTGTGGACGGCACTTCGCAACACGTGACGCACAGCCTTCCTGCGGGGCACACCATCTATTATCGCGTGACACCTGCGGGGCTGCGCACTTCCAACACGATTGCCACCGTGGTGCCCATAGCGACATGCGCAGACGCTCCAGATACTATGTGGCAGAACGATGCACCTCAAAAAGTGATTACTCATGGCGAACTCTACATCATCCGGCAAGGCAAGACCTACGACGTCTTGGGTCGCCAACGTTAGTCCGTTCCTAGTGCCTACACTGCTGCTCCTGATTGTGTTGGGGGTAGCCTTGGTCTGCGTGCCGAAGGGTGCGCTTCATCTCTATCTTTGCGACCACCACATCCCGTTCCTCGACGCAGTGTTGCCTTTCTACTCCGATATGGTCAATTGGCTGCCCTACACGGTAGTGGTACTCCTGTTGCTGTATCGTGCGGGTTGGTCGGTGTTTCTCGCGGGCGATATGCTGCTGACTACCATCGTGGTACAGCCTGTCAAGCACCTTGTTCGCGCACCCCGCCCCCTGACGTGGTTTGCCGAGAATATGCCCGATGTTGCGCTGCCACTGACCGATGGCGTACGGATGAACTATTGGTTGTCGTTCCCTTCGGGGCACACCACCACATTCTTTATGCTCTTTTTCACACTCAGCCTCATTGCCATGACCGACGGTTGGCGCGGCAAGTACCTGTGGTCGATGCTCTTTTTTCTGTTCGCTGCGGTGGGCGCATACTCGCGTATCTACCTCAGTCAGCACTTTGCGATGGATGTCTTTGCGGGTATATGGGTGGCTGTCCTGTGCACTTTGTTGATGTACTTTGTCTATGTTCCCAAGACGATAAACAGCCGTTTTTGGACATGGAACCTCCGTAAACTGAAAAAATAACGGAAAAATGCACTTTTTTTGCCCGAACATTTGGTGGTATCAAAATAAAGCAGTACCTTTGCACCCGCTTTCGAGAAGGAACGACTGCTGAAGAGAATTCCGACTACGAAAAGGGCGTTTAGCTCAGCTGGTTTAGAGCATCTGCCTTACAAGCAGAGGGTCTGCGGTTCGAATCCGTAAACGCCCACAAAAGTTAAGTCGAACACAATCAATAAGTTACCAAATGTAACTTGTTGATTTTTTGTGTTTATACGAGTTATTTCTTTCAAATCTCTGCTTCGCACTAATAGGCTGAAATACAGGTTACTACCGGTACATAGTAAAAGTTCCGTGTTTAGGCAAAGATATTAGCGACTCTGTAGAGGAAAAAAGTCAGGTCATTGACCCTATGGAGTTGTGCTCTGAATGCTTTCAGTTTGGCATTCAAGGATTCGGCAGCCGCATTGGTTGAGCGTTCGACAAAGTAATTGATAATGTCTTATAATGTTTATGTATCGTTGCGGCAAGCACATTAAAGGACTTGAATTCTGCCTTTGCCACCCAGTCATACCACCGGGCCAAATTGAGACGTGCCGCATCTTTGACAGAGTTTTCGGCATAAAACATACGCAGGGAATGAGCAAGACCGTAAGCCTCTTTTAGGTCGGGATAGCGTTGGAAAAGGATTTGTGCGCGTTGCTTCTGTTTGTCAGTCCATTTATCTGCCGACTTGAAGAGCAGGTAGCGGCTGCGGGCTAACAATTCCTTTAAGGTATCTCCGTTTTCCAATATCTCGGGAGTGTATTTTTTTCCGCTTAATTTAGCATCTTCACGGGCATCGTTATCCGCTTGTATGGCATCCCAACGATAAGCAATGCGCATCTCCTGAACGGCATCGTTAGCCAGTTTTTGTACGTGAAAGTGGTCAATGGTATGACGTGCCTTGGGGAAGCACTGCGTCACTATCTTACGCATAGAATCCGACAAATTATGCGTTACCTCCACCACTCGTTCGCGTTGCTCTATAGGCATCTTATTGAGAACGGGGACGATATTGTCAGCATTGACTCCCTCGACGATGGCGACGATGGCACCGTGCTTGCCGTGTGCTGCCTTGTTGGAAAGGATGGTGTACAACTCGCCGTTGCTGAAAGCCGTCTCGTCAATACTCAAATGCGTGCCGATGTTTTCAGGAAACAGCAACCATTCTTCTGCATACTCTTTCTGCTCCCACGTGTCGTAACCGCTCAGATGTTTCTTGTATTGGCGTTCAAATAAATTGCCGTCGATACCATAAAACAATTCAAGCGAGTGACCCGTGATGGGGTGCGTCTCCAAGCGATATTACCAGTTTATAGGGGGAAGATTGTGGGTAATTAGGTAGCGGTTGGCGGCAGAGAAATGCCCGCAACCGATGAAACCGCGGTAGGCACTGAGGGGGCTTGGGTGCGGGGCGGTGAGAACAAGATGACGCTTGCGGTCGATGAACTGCCCCTTGCGTTGGGCATAACTACCCCAGAGCATAAAGACGAGATTTTCACGTTGCTCATTGAGGGCTGCAATGGCAGCATCGGTGAGTTCCTCCCACCCTTTGTTCTGATGGCTGCCGGCACGGTGTGCCTCGACTGTGAGTGTAGCGTTGAGGAGCAAGACTCCTTGTTCTGCCCAATGAGTGAGGTCGCCAGATGTGGGAATAGGTTTGCCAAGGTCGCGGTTGAGTTCCTTATAGATATTATCCAGCGACGGTGGGATAGGCACGCCTTCGCCGACAGAGAAACAGAGTCCCTGCGCCTGTCCGAGTTCATGGTAAGGGTCTTGCCCGATAATAACTACCCGTACTTTGTTGAAAGGGCATATATCAAACGCACGGAAGATTTGTGCAGCAGGCGGGAAACATTGCCGTGTGCGATAGGCTTGACGCACAAACTGCGTGAGCAACTCAAAATACGGTTTATCGAATTCGGGTTGCAAGACGCGCCCCCAACTCTCTTCTATCCGGACGTTCATGTGCTCAATTAAGAATTAAAAATGAAGAATTAAGAATGGTATGCTTCATTTAATACTAATCCACGATGAGCATGGCATCGCCGTAGTCGCCGAAATGATAACCCTCTCGGATAGCCACCTCGTAGGCGTGCATGACATTGTCGTATCCGCCGAAAGTAGCCACCATAATGAGTTGCGAGGATACGGGCATATAGAAATTCACGAAGAACGCGTTTGCCACGGAGAAGTCATAAGGCGGGAATATGAAACGGTTGGTCCAACCGCTATAGGTCTTGATTTGTCCGCTGGCACCTACTACGTGTTCGAGTGCACGCATTACCTCCGTACCAATGGCACAGACTTGTTTGGCATTGCGGTGTGCACGGTCCACTGCGTCCACAGCGGGTTGCGTGATGAAGATTTGCTCACTATCCACCTTGTGCTTGCAGAGGTCTTCTACATCAATAGACTTGAAATTGCCGAGTGCCATGTGGGAGGTGATGGTCTGTGTCTCTACACCGCGTATCTCCAGACGCTTGAGCAAGTTCTTGGAGAAGTGCAAACCTGCGGCAGGGGCTGCCACAGCACCTACGTTCTTGGCAAAGACAGTCTGGTAGCGTTCCTCGTCCATCTCGGTGACGGGCAAATCGAGGAAGACACGCTCGTAGGCTTCCTGCGTAGTCTCGTCCATCGGACGGCGGATGTACTTGGGCAGCGGGGTGGTACCCATGGCATAGAGGTGCTTGATGAAGTCCTCATCGTCATAGTCGGTAAGAAAACGCACGGTACGTCCGCGAGAGGTGGTGTTGTCGATGACCTCGGCAATGATGGTGGCATCCTCGTCGAAGAAGAGTTTGTTGCCGATACGTATCTTGCGGGCGGGGTCCACAAGGACGTCCCAGTAGCGGTTCTCGTGTTGCAATTCGCGAAGAAGGAAGACCTCGATATTGGCAAGGGTTTTCTCCTTTTTGGCGTAAAGCCGTGCAGGGAAGACCTTGGTATCGTTAGCGATAAGCAGGTCGCCTTCATCGAAGTAGGAGACTACATCGCTGACGTTCTTATGTTCGATGTCGCCTGTGGAGCGGTGGAGTACCATGAGCCGTGCTTCATCACGGAAACGGCTGGGGAATTGGGCTATGAGTTCTTCCGGTAAATGAAACCTGAAATTACTCAGCCTCATGGAAGTATCTAATTTCATTATGTTCGTTGCTTATACAGTTATTAATCAGTTCGTTGAATTTGTCAAAAGTCATGCAGTTCTCTATGCGGATGTCTCCCACTCGGGTGCGGCGAAGGGCAATAAGATGGGCACCACTATCAAGCCGCTGCCCGATGTCTCGGGCAAGAGCACGTATGTAGGTACCTTTGCTGCAAACGATACACAGTTCGAGTTGCATAGTGGTCTCGTCGAAACGCAGGATTTCTATCTCGTCAATGACGAGGAGTTTGGGTTTGAGTTCCGCGACTTCGCCCTGCCGTGCCAGTTTGTATGCCCGCTTGCCGTCCACCTTGACGGCAGAGAACATGGGCGGTACCTGCCATTGCTCGCCTTGGAACTCCGGAATGACTTTGTCTATGAGTGCGCGTGTGATGTGCGCAGTGGGATAGGTGCAGTCGATGGGTTTCTCAAGGTCGAAACTTGGAGTGGTGGCTCCGAGTTGCAAGGTAGCCACATACTCCTTTTGGTGTGCCTGCAGTTGGTCGATGAGTTTGGTCTTGCGTCCCGTGCAGACAACGACCACCCCTGTAGCCAACGGGTCAAGGGTACCCGTATGCCCGACCTTGAGTTTCTTCAGTCCAAGACGGTGGCAGAGCAGCCATCGGGTCTTGCCCACGACATCGAAACTGGTCCAACGGTAGGGCTTGTCGAATGCCAATATCTCACCCTCAACAAAGTCCATATATAATGGCGAATACGCCTACACAAAGGCAGTATATGGCGAAATATATGAGTTTCTGACGGCGTACAATGTCTATCATAAAGCGGCAGGCAAAACAGCCTGTTATGAAGGCCGCAAGGAAACCGACTATCATAGGAACGATGCCCAATGTGCTGGTAACCTCACCGCTGAGTATGTCGAGCAGTTCGAGAAAGGCTTCGCCGAGTATAGGTATCAGCACCATAAGGAATGAGAACTTGGTGACGCTCTCTTTCTTGACACCGCAGAGCAGTCCGGTGGCAATGGTGGTACCGCTTCGGCTAAGTCCGGGAAGTACGGCAACGGCTTGCGCACAACCGATGATGATAGCATCTTTGTAACCCACTTCGTGCCCTGCTCCCGCACGGCGTTTGCTGAGCCACTCGCTGAGGTAGAGCAGTACGGCAGTGATACACAGACAGATACCAACAAGGAGCAGCCCGTGTCCGAAGAGAGCCTCCACCTGGTCCTTGAAGAACATACCCACGATGAAGACAGGTATCATAGACACCAGAATCATGGCGACATAGTTCTTCTCCTCGTTCCACTTGGTGGTGGTAAACGTGCCACGGAAGAGTTGTGCCACTTCTTTCCAGAGGATGACCAATGTGGATAGTACGGTGGCCGTGTGGACGGTGATAGCAAATGTGAGGTTCTCCTCACCTGCCGTGCCGAGTAGGGCTTGTCCTATCTCAAGGTGTCCTGACGATGATACAGGCAGGAACTCGGTGAGTCCCTGAATAATGCCCAAGATGAGTGCTTCCCACCAACTCATTTCTTCTTCGGTTTATAGAGAATGGCGGCAATCATCATAACGAATCCAAACAAGGAAATCATCGGTCCGACCGTGATACGGCGGACAGAGAAGATGTCGGGATTGTATTCGGTGGCACCACTGGGCGCACCCACCATCAGTGCAAAACCGAGAACGATAATGACGAAACTGACGGCGATAAGGATAATGTTCAGTTTAGGGAGATTAAATTTCATACATCTTATTGATTTTCATTCGTATATATCTATTTGTAGCAGCCCATGAGGCAAGGAACGTGATGAGTACGCCGCTTGCCAAGACCACGGCAATGACAAAGGAAATGTTCTGCCACGTGAGGGGGAAGAGCATAATGCCAAGCCGCGCCTTGCAGTAGTAGAAAGCCCCTGCCAGTACGAGTAAGGCGAGGGCACTCGCCTCAACACCCATACGCATATTACGGCGTATGAAAGGCCACTTGATGACCCACGGTGTGGCACCGACAAGGCGCATAGTGTTGATAAGGAAGCGTTTGGAATAGACTTGCAGTTGGATGGTGTTGCTGATAAGTACGAGTGCGATGATGAGCAGGGCAGCAGCAATTGCAAGCAGTATGAGCGAAGCCTCGCCGATATTGCTGTCGAGCATGCGGACCACGTCCTCCTGATAGACGATTTTGTCCACAAAGGGGAGAGCGGTAAGGCGTGTCTCAATGGCGGCAATGCTATCGGACTGCGCATATTGGGCATTGAGATGCGCCTCGTAGGCATTGGGCAACGGGTTGTAGCCGAGGAACTTCTGCGGGTCTTCGCCAAGGTTGGCAATATGCTCTTGGAGGGCTTCCTCGCGGGAGATATAGCGGGAGTCGAGACAATATGGGGAGGCATTGAGCAACTTGCCCATACGGGCGGTCTCGTCTTCGGTAGCGGCATCGGACATGACAATAGTAAGTGCCACATTCTCGCGGACATGGCGCATCAATTCATGGGCAGACAGCAGGACGATACACTCTAACCCAATCAAACAAAGCACCAACGCGATAGAAATCGTGGTGGTGAGGTACATATTGAAAAAACTATGAGGTCGTTTCATTGGCTTATGTTTGAATTGAACAGGTCGGGTTAAAATGGCTATCTTACCGACCCGCGATAGACCCGCGACAGACCCGCGAAATACTCACGAGACAACACGAAGATATTATAGTGAATAGAGGCTGCCTAATGCATATCTCATCAGGCAGCCTCTGTGCGAAGAGCATATTAGTACTCCCAGAGGTCTTGCTCGGTGTTGAGCAGTTCCGCCTCGATGCGTTTTTGCTCTTTCTGTATCTCCTCGTATGTCTTGGCGTAATCAGGAATCATACGGTCATAGAGATTGCTCTCGCCGACAAGGTAACTGGTGTAGAGTTTCTTGGCAAAGAACTCGTCGAAGGTGACGCGCTTGGTCTCGTTCTGGCGCGGCATAATATACTGCTTAGCCATATACGGGCGGAAAGCGTCGAATGGTACCCAGAAGAGGATTTGTCCATAAAGAGCCTCCATAACAGGCATGTCATCGTAGTAGGTAGCATTGTCGGAGTTCATAGGTGCGATACCCATAATCTTGGTGTACAGACGCGAGTAGTGACGGTCGAAGAATATGACCTCCTGAATCATGTACTTGAGTTGGTTGCGCACAAATCCGCGGTAGGAGTAGTTGTTGAAGCGCATCTCTCCTGCGATAGAGTCATAGTTGAGCAACATATACTCGGAGGTGGCTATATTACCATCTCCCAATTCACCGTTACGGTCGGTGTTGAGCAGTGTCGGAATCATCTCGCGAGCCATGGGAGGATTGTTGAAGTAAGGCTTGATGTCTCCGGCATCTGAAGATTTTTCGTACACAGGCATACCATCTTGGATTGCACCAAGCATCACCTTGAAGAGTGAACTATACTTCGGGTCTTCAGGGTTGACGGGTGTATAGAGTTGGTAGTTCTGCTTGAACCGCATATCGATGATACGATATACGACACGCGCCCACACCACATCATCGGAGCGGTGGAAGACGGATACCAACGTGTCTGCTGATTGGGCTAACTCTTGCGTTTCGATACGCAGCATACCCATATCGTCAAAGAACGAGTTGATTTGATGTTGCGCTTGGGCTACCGTAAAGCCCAAAAGCGTGCATGCGATAATACAAAATTTCTTCATAATACTATATAAATAGGAGTTCCCTTAATTGAGTTCGATGGGGAGACCACGCAACTGGATTTCCTTGCCATCGGGACCTTTTGCCTTGATATACTGGAGGTTGACCATATTGCCTTGCTTGAGTTTTTTGATAGCGGCAAGAGCCTTTTGGTCGAACTTATCCCCTTTGACAGAGATGGATGCACCAGTAGGCAGTTTGACTTGGAAACCTGTAATCTCGAACTTAGCCTGCACCAAACCATCGGCACCATAGGAGGCAATGATACGGTTGGAGGGGTTAATCATCTGTGAGCGAGGTATCTTAGTTTCTTCGGTAGGTACACCGTTGATTTCAAAGTAAGCATCCGGACGCGGCAGGTTCTTAACGCGATAGACATGTGAGCCCATGAGCGCAGCCTTGCCGTTGAAGTCTGCATAGACTTCGATGGTCATCTTATCGGGAGTACTTGCGCCAGGCTTGATAATCCAACGCCCGTCTTTCTGTGTGATAGTGGCACCGGCACACTGCACTTTGAGTTTGTTGCTGCTGACACCAGGTACAGAGATAGAGAACGGGTTGTCGTAACCGCGGTACATGATGTTGAGGTCTGTGTTGGAGATAGTGGCACTAGGCTCCCCCACCGTATATTCGCGTTCGAAAGGCAGGTATTGCATCACGCCTTGCTGGTCCATGTAACCAATCTTTCCGACAATCTTCTGCGTACCCACATTGTTGGCTACAATCTCGTAGATGCCGTTGCTGCCTATTTGTTGTCCATTGACATGGTATTCAGGCGTTTGCGTGGAGTCGATAGCCGCCAAGATGATTTGCGCGGTGTACTTGTTGCCCTTGATGACGTAGTCTGAAGCAGGGATGACATAGGCATTGAACTTATTCACGCGCAAGTCGCCTGCATCGGTAGCGTCCAGGAGGTAGCGCACAGCCTTACCCTCGCAGTTGCGTACATCGTTCTGCAACTTGGTAAGCACGGTGATGGAGGCACACATAGGCATTTCGTGGAAGATGGCGTTCTCCCATGTAACCACTTCGCCCTCCGCGTTGGTGCCGTCAGCGACAGAGAACGTAGCCTCGAACTCAGTGTCCAATGCTTCGGAGTCACCTGTGATATCCTCAAGGAACTTACAGTAAGTAATGATTTTCTCTTTTAGGATAGCCGCGTTACCATCGTTGATGGCATAGCGTTGCGGGATATTGGTATCGTCTTTCTTACCTATCTCACGTACAGAAGCGTTCTCTTTGGCTTTGCTACCATCTGCCATACGCACCATCTCGTCTTTGAAGTTCTGCACATACGCATAGAACTCATCGGACTTCTCTTTTACCTGCATAGCCTTGTCATACCACTCCTGGGTCTTCTCGGGGTTTTTCTCCAAGGCGGCACGGAACTGTGCATAGAAGTTCTCGTTACTGCTGGTAGTGGTTTCGATGGTAGAGTGCAGACTATCGTCCACCTGTGTGTAGCCATTCAAGATGGCGGCACTGACGTTCAGTGCCAACATGGCTGTCAGCACCAAATACATCATACCAATCATTTTTTGTCTCGGGGTTTCCGGACAGTTTTTTGCTCCACCCATGGTTAATTAATAGTTAATAATTAATAGTTAATATTGGGTGATTTATGCCAAAGCATTGAGCATATTGCCATACACATTGTTGAGGTCGGCCACTTGGCTTGCCAGTTTCTTTGCACCTGCTTCATACGCCTCGTGGCTCTTGAGAGCCTCGTTGGCTACATCGCTCATCTTTTTGACATTAGCCGTAAGGGTTTCTATTTGAGTGCTGGTAGCAGATACTTTCTCTGTTTGTGCTTTGTAAGCCTCTACTTGTGCCTGAATGGTCTTGAGTTGCAGTTCGTACACAGCGTTGAGACTAGAAAGTTGTCCTGCGATAGCATTGACGTTAGCCTCGTAGGCTTTGGTGCCGGTAGCCACTTTCTGCATATCCGTAGCCACTTGTGTATAGGTAGCACCTAATGCTTCGCTCTTCTCGCTGATGGTTTTTCCTGCAATGACGAACTGCTCTGCTGCTTCGCCCGCTGCATCCAGTTTCTCCCCCAACTTGTTAGTAGAAGTAGCCACTTTGCCGAGTTCGCTGAGTTGAACAGCGGTCTTTGCCAAGTTACCGATACCATCGCGAAGAGCATCCATATCTTTCTCACTCAAGGCAGGCACGTTGGCACCTTTGGCCCCCCCCTGTGCGCCACCTGTAGCAGAGACCGCGCCACCCTCAACACCGGCACCTAACAAAGTGGGCTTGGGACGTTTTTCCATCTCGGCTAATACCTCGGGTTTGGTTCCGTACTCCAAGAGTTGCGGGAATACATTAGCCCAATGGAAAACGGGATGCGGATCATCCAAGCAACCTATGGCGAACAAGAGAGCCTCAACACCCATACCAATCATAAGCATAGGTCCTGCTCCGGGAAAGTGCATAATCTTGAACAAGGCACCAATGATAACGACTGACGCACCTAATGAATAGATACAATTGACAATTTTTTGTGCTTTGTAAGATCCGTAAGCATACTTAAATCTTGCCCACAGACCTTGTTTCTTTGGTTTTGCAGTGCCTTGCTCTGCGATAACTTCTTTTTCCATTTGTCAAAAAGTTAGTTAATAAGTTTATTGTTAAATGTTTTTTATGGTATTATTTTTAATCTCCGATATAAGAACGAACACAACGGAACCCGATATAAGAGCGGCTCTCATACTGATACTCATAGGTGCGCACACCACACTGCAAGTAGTAACTGATATCCTTCCAACTGCCGCCTTTGACTACTTTGCGTTTGAGCACATCAGGATCATCCTTACGTGCCATATACGGGAAATCAGGGTTCATGTCGTGTACGCTTACATTTGAAGCACTCGAATAAGAAGAGGAAGTCCACTCTGCTACATTACCCGCCATATCGTACAAACCGAAATCATTCGGACGGAACTGTGCAACCGCCATAGTCATAGAACCTGTATCGTTGTGATACGAACCACGATAGGGCTTGAAGTTTGCCAAGAAACAACCGGCGGCATCACGGGCATACTTATCGCCCCATGGGTACATAGCCATTTTGCGTCCACCACGTGCGGCATACTCCCATTCTGCCTCGGTAGGAAGTCGGTAAGCATTTGCTTGAATTCCCCCTTGCGACTCCAACAGATGGGAACGCCAATAGCAGAACGCATGGGCTTGCTCCCATGTAATACCCACAACAGGATACTCCGCATAGCCTGGTTTGCTGAAATAACTATGCAGTAAAGGGTCATTGTACGAGTATTGGAAATCGCGTACCCACACCAGGGTATCAGGATATACGTTGATAATGGCATTCGTCAGAATGTCCTTCGGTTCACGCAAGGGACGTGTAATGGTCTTGGAGAATATCTCTCCGTTCTCTATCCAGAATGTGTCCACACGGACAGATGCGCCTTCCGAATAGCGTCCACGTGTAACATCAAACTTATTAGCGTATAACTTAGCCTGGTCGATATTTGCCCATGAATAGTTATAGTTAAGTATTGGTGTACGCAAAGATCCGCGTCCATTATCGTAGAACATTTCATTCAGGACTTCAGCCACGGGATCATCCGGTACAGAGCGTCTCTCCCATGGGATTTTCTTGTTCCAGTTGATAGCAGCGGGAATGTCATCATCAGACTCATATTTAGGACGTATGGCATACTCACTCTCAATACCGTCTTCACCTATAAGGAGAGTGTAAGCTATCGAGTCGCGTACCCAATTCACAAACTGGCGGTACTCATTGTTGGTAACCTCGGTCTCGTCCATCCAAAAAGCGTTAACAGTAACCATCACGTTATTGTCCGGCTGGTTGAATACAGCAGACTGCGCATTAGGACCCATCAAAAACGCTCCCTTCCGGATAAATACCATACCGTAAGGGTTTGCCTCTTTGAAGTTGGTTGCTTTGGATGCACCGACCAACTCCCCCTTGGGTGCGCATGCTACCATACACATCCCTGCTAACACTACGATTGGCAATACTTTTGTTATCTTCATATAACCTTTTATATATTAGTTTCTTTCTATTTTCGTTTTATAAGTACCTCACACTCTTGTACTTGTTGGTTCGCTTCGGTTTCAAGATATTGAACCCGTATGCCAAGTACAACTCGTGTGAGCCATAACTCTCCCGTATCAACCCATTAGCAGGCAACTCGTAGGTATATCCCAACTGCAGCCCGTTGATAATATCCACTCCCAATATAATGTTCACACTACCCGCAATACGATACCCTAGTCCGAACCGATACCGCTCTTGCACCTGCGCGAGCATCGTCAAATTCAAGTCCCACCCCACAAAATCCGTTTGCAACATCGCACTCGGCAACAACATCCATGCCTTGTTCCTCAACCGCCAGTTATATCCTCCCGACACGTACATCGTCCCACGAACATGAATCTCTGTACGGTCGCTCCACTTGAGAGTAGGCTGTGTCAGATGTCCATAACTGGCTCCTACCCACCATGTCGGTGCAGAATAGTAAACACCTATGCCCATATCAAATCCCATCCCCGACACTCCTTTCTCGCTCCCACCCGAAGCAATCGGTATTGCCTCGTCATTGGCATTGTGGTATGCATTCTCCTCCAAAGCGGCTATGTTGCCCAAATTGACACTATCCACATTGAAACTCAGGTTCATAAAGCCCAAGTCCGCCCCCACACTCAAGTACCCCTTACCAATACGGTGGCGGTAGGCATACTGCACATGGAAACTCTGGTTGGAGAACAAGCCGAACCTATCGTTGACAAACCGCACGCCCGCCCCATGCCGGGTCTTACCTATCACAAACGGCGACGTGAAAGAAACGTATGTAGTCATCGGTGCATCCGTGATACCGGTAAACTGTATCCGGTGACTACCAAACGCTCTCATCAAGTCTCCATCTCCTGCCACCGCAGGATTATAGGCTGTCTGCATGAACATATATTGCCCTATCTGCGGGTCGAACTGTGCTTTCACTACAACGGCGCAACACAACATTCCGCACAATAGTACAATATATCGCTTCACATTCTTCGCTCTTTATTCATTCCTTTCGGCAAGGAGGAATCAATACTCCTCCTCGTCAAAAAAGAAATCATCCTTGGTCGGATAATCAGGCCACAAGTCCTCTATCGAATCGAAGACCTCCTCATCATCCTCTATCTCTTGGAGATTCTCAATAACCTCCATCGGTGCTCCCACACGCTGCGCGTAGTCCAGCAACTCATCTTTCGTTGCCGGCCACGGAGCATCCTCTAATTTCGTAGCCAATTCTAATGTCCAATACATAATCACACCGGCACACTACGTGCGTATTTACGAAATAATCGCGCAAAAGTAGTAAAAAGATTTCAACCTCGCAAGCCTTTTTATGCTTTTTCGCTATTTTTCCCAAATAGCAGGTGCTATCTGTTCGTTCTGTCCCATCCAACGTGCCAACACGAAGCAATAGTCGCTCAGTCGGTTTACAAACCTGAGCACATCGCCATGCACATCCATGCCACTCTCTTGTCCCCAACGCACGATATTACGCTCCAAACGACGAGCCACCGAGCGGCATATATGGCAACGCGCCATACTCTCTGTACCAGCAGGCAGGATGAAAGCCCGAAGGACAGGCAGTTCCGTCTGCATTTTGTCTATCCAATCTTCTAATTGCTGCACATACTCCGGTGCGAACGACAAGTCCGACCCTGCCAAAATCGCACCGATGTCAAACAAGCGGTTCTGTACCCACTGCAGGTTGGTATCCACCTCTCGCGCCCAAACACCTGAATTCTTCGTTACTCCGCTACGCAAGAGCCCGAAGAAACTATTCAACTCATCGGCAGTTCCATAAGCCTCCAACTGCCAATCTGACTTACTCACTCGTTTGCCTGTTGCCAACGATGTCTGACCTTGGTCACCTGTTTTTGTGTAGATTTTCATAAGCGTAAAGTATAATGTTTGTGTAAATAATCAGGGTCGAAAAACACCAACCCCATTTTGTACAAATCCATAGTACATACTACATCCGTACGGTTGCAAATCTCTCTCCAAGCCTGCCCCATCTCGCGGCTATGATGTATATCATCAATCACTATAACGCTCTTTCTGCCAACGTGTTGCATCAATATATCAAAGTACCGTAATGTCGCTTCCCGTGTATGGTTGGCGTCCACAAACGCCACATCCACTTGTTCCTTCAGGTGCGTCTGGAGCGTATCATCTATGTTTCCCGCTATACACTTGATATTCTCCAGCCCCAACTTTCCCCAGTTCAATTCCGCCATCTCCGCCACGGCAGGGCACCCCTCAAACGTCATCACCCGGTCTCTGCTATCCGCACCCGCCAAGTATGCGGTCGTTATCCCCAAACTTGTCCCTAATTCCACGATGCACAGTCCCTCGCGTCCCTCCTCACGTGCCTGATGTCCCAACCAGTTCACCAATCGGAACAACAATTCTCCGTACTTGCGCGGCTCCAAACTTGTCCTCGCAATATCGCTCACCATACGTCGGCTATACGCACCATCTTTTCCTCCTTTCCCATAATCCACATAATCAATCATTTTCGGTGCGCGCAACATAGCCTCCCGCCGCTTCTCTATATCCTTCCACACGTAGTATGGATGGGTATCATACATCACCATCCGCACCCACTCGAACAAGTAAGGCGAATGAATCCCTTCACCACCTGTATTCCACGCTTTCGCACAATGCTTCAGCCAAGAAAACACTCTATATGTAGCATCGCTAATGTTCATGGTGAGATAGATTTCATTGCATCAATTCTTCAGTGGAGTGCGCAAAGTTAGAACTTTCTATGCATATATGCAAATAGTAACATGTCTTTTTCATTTTTTTGTTGTTTCTTGACCATCATTTTATATTATACTTTTCGTCTCCCCATATCATCACCGAATCACGATGCAAAGATACAACAAACTCAGAGGCCATTGAGCGTTTCCGGTAGTTTCTGTCACTTATTGGCGCGATTTGGCGCGATTTGTCACTTTCCGGTACTTTTCTGTAGTAACATAAACATTCTCAGGAAGAAAGGCTATTTCTGACGACGCGAGGTTATTTTGACGACGCGGCTCGCGTCGTCCCCAGACATCGTCTCATAAACATTGTATTGTCATGCGTTTTGTTCCAAAACGACCGTGGACGGGGTGTCCGCGTCCCCGCGAAGCCATTTCGGGCGCAAATTAACGTAAGTTCGATACAACGACAGAAGGAGACTTTGCCAGTCAACAACTGACAACAACTATTAAACAACAGAGTAGCCACAACAAATAATAAACACAAATTATAGGAATTGAACACGAATTGGCATTACAGAGGTTCCGAAGAACGGACGGCTACGCCGTATTATCACCAATTAGCCATAAATTCCATACTTAAAATAATATCGAACTGATGCAAATTGTAGTTATTCTGACGACGCGGCTCGCGTCGTCATACTTGGAATTGCAGGGGCGATGCTCGCGTCGTCATCAAGCAGAATGTCACATACAAAACAGAAGACCACCCAATCCCTTGAGCGGTCCCCTATTATCTGTGTCTCAGAATCTCATTACTCTACATTCGTCACCAGACGGACGGCATTTCCCGAAGTGCGAAAGTCTGTAGATGCATTCGCAATATGAGAATAGAATCCGGCAATACAACTATGTGTGTCCTCCGATGGCATATATGGATAGTCGTCAGGATCCATTTCCTTTGGCGTGGCTGACCAATATAAACCGTTATATTGTACAGTGCTCAAATCCAAACCCAAACGGTAACCTGCAGCCGGGAAAAAGACAGCACCTGCATTTTCCAATTGCTGCCAATAGGACAGACTAATCTGTTGGTAATCAGCAAAATCCTGCGTAGAGGCTTCTTTCGCAAACCCTAATTTTAATATCACCCCTGCAGGACAAGTCCAATCATCGGGCAGCAGAATCACACCATTTATGGTATCCGTTCCCTCGTCATTCAGATTGATACGGGCTGCACATTTCAGTTTTGAAGCATTTTTACGTCTATTGAGTACATACTCCCACTCGTCATTAGACAATGTGTACCAAGTTGTTCCATCCCCTACATTGGTACCCCAATCTGCGAAATCACCACTATAATCTGTATAATCGGTGGATGTACTGACACCCCACTTGGCACTACCCGTACTACCACTCCAACCAAACAAGTCTATCTTATCTGCCAATGCGGTACCATCTTTCTCATAACCCAACACTTTACCATTAAAGATGTTAATAGTAACTTCGCCTCCCTTTACATTGTCTGTGCCTATTATGTCATACTGATGCTCGGCAAACGACCATGTCTGTGTGCTCTGCGTGTATTGCAGGTTGCCCTTGGCGAAACGCACTTTCTTGTCTGCCGACACAGAAAATGCACCGCGCAATGCCCCCTCAGGAATATCAGGCGTGTCCGCCTTGACGGTATCACGTATAAACACATACTCGTATACCGTCTTGGCTATCGTAACCGTCTCGCGCTCCACCACCATACGCGGCAGCAGCAGGCACAGCGTATCCGCTCCCTCTACGGTAGCCTTGTTCAGACTGTCCACTTGGTGGATGGACTGCCCCACTACGGCACTGCCATTCAACCATATCACATTATTCGTTTGTGCATTCACCGACAGCAGCCCGCATATCGCCACTGCCAATAGTATAGATAACTTTTTCATATTCCTTGTATAAGATTGTTTTGTTATTTTTTAGCCTCACGACTACTTAAGTTCATGCACCAACCGCACCGACTGCCCGTAGAGGCGAGCCCAACCGTTGTGCGTGCCCGCGTACGTCGAGTAGAAGTTTATGCCCCTCGCGTAGCCCATATCGTTGGGAGTAGCCGACCAGTAGATGCCGTCCGACCCGACACCGCTCACACTCGAGCCGTAGCGGAAGCCCGCACAAGGCAAGAAAACGGCACCTGCGGACTCCAACTGCGAGAACTGGCTTTCGGTATAGACATTGGAGGAGTAGTCCGACTCGCTGAAATTCTTATAGGTATCGGACAGATTGCCATCACCCAAAACGCTTACGGTCAGTCCTGCAGGAGCAACAAAATTAGCAGGCAGAAGCATAAAGCCTAATGTGCCGTTCACTTTTGACAATGTCCAACGGTTATGCTGGAATAGATACAACCACTCGTCTTGGGACAATACGCGCCATACGTTGGCGGCATTACCATTGACGACATTAGTACCCCAATCCACAAAGTCACCACGATAATCAGAGTTGTCTGTTGAAATACTAATACCCCACTTGGCTGTTCCTGTACTGCTCCAACCAAACCAATCTATCTTGTCTGCTAATTCACTGCCATTCATATTTGCCTCGCCAATCATATCATATTGGTGCTCGGCAAATGACCATGTCTTCGTAGTCTGCGTGTATTGCAGATTGCCTTTGGCGAAGCACACTTTCTTGTCTTCCGACACAGAGAAGACACCTGCGATAGCGTCAGCAGGTATGTGGAACGTGTCACGTACTACGGTTGTTTCTATGATGGTGTCGTGTATCACCACCTTGCGCGGAAGCGTCAAATACAGCCTGTCCGCCTCTTCCATAGTACCGTATTTGATACTGTCCACCTGACCTATCGACTGCCCCATCACGGCACGTCCGTTCACCCAAACCACTTGATTGGTCTGTGCATTCACCGACAGCAGACTCAGCAACGCTACTGCCAACACTAAGTAAAACCTTTTCATATTATTCACATGCAATTCATAATTCATAATTCATAATTCATAATTCACAATTCGTCATTCACAATTGTCTCCCCTCCGCGTCATACTGCACACCGTCTATCACGATAATCAACTGACCGCCGATGATATACTTACCCACCTTGCGCACAGCCGACGGCTCCGCCTGCTCCGCATTGGTAGGAGGATTGGGGTTCGATTGGTAGATGCCGTACGTGATAGTCAGTTGCTCGATGTTCTCTGCATAGACGCGCAACTGCTCCACCCCGTCGATGCTCAGCACCGCATCGCCTTGGTCATAACTTACCACGGGCATATCCGACAAGCGGTAGCACTTGCTTGTCCCGTTCACCCATGCATACACGGCATCTGCCTCTTCCGCCTCCGCCGCGCTGATTGTGATTGCAGCCAACAGGCTGCACAATAGTAACATTGTCCTCTTCATTTGCTTGTATTATTGTTTGTATTATTTCGTGATTGTTTACATACTCAGCCGCAAAGGTACAACAAAAACAACAAATATGCAAATACTTTACAAAAACCTCCCATTAAATCATCACCGAATCACGATGCAAAGATACAACAAACACAAAAGCCATTGAGCGTTTCTGTCACTTTCTGTCACTTATTGGTGCGATTTGGTAGTTACTGTCACTTATTGGCGCGATTTGTCACTTCCGGTACTTTTCTATTAGGTCAACAATATGCAACAACTAATTAACAAAATGCCAGGTTCCGGGGGGAACGGACGGCTACGCCGTATTATCACCCATTAGCCACAAATTATATATCCACCAATTTCCGGCGACGCGAGCCGCATCGTTTCCCAAACCAAATGAAATGCTTGAGCAATCGGGAAGTGAAATTAATATGCATACCAAAATAAGGTGAATAGTACAGACAAAAACAAAGGAGTCTTGAGATATATGATTTCTCTCAAGACTCCTGAAAATGGCGGCTACCTACTCTCCCACAAACGCAGTACCATCGGCGCGGCTGAGCTTAACGACC